>CALGTK010000431.1 GCA_937904325.1 uncultured Planctomyces sp. | reverse complement strand
GGAGCCGACGGGACACTGCGCACCTGGACTCTGCCGCAGGTGGCTCCGCGATCGCTGGCCGGCCATACCATGGCGGTTCAGGCTGTCGAACTCTCCGCCGACGGAACCATCGCTGTAACAGGCGATGCGGCTGGGAAAGTGCAGCTTACTGTGATGAATGCAGCCGGAGCGGCAACCGCACCGAAGGCACTGGCTGGCCAGTCTGGAGCCGTCGCAACGCTCGCATTGAGCAAAGACAAATCGCTGGTAGCAAGCGGCAGTGAAACCGGCCTCATCAAGTTGTGGAACGCGGCGGATGGGTCAGATCGTCTGAGTCTTGCCGGCCACGCAGGCGCCGTCCACGATGTCGCATTTCGACCGGATGGCAAACAGATTGCCTCGGCGGGTGCCGACGGCACGATCCGAATCTGGAATCTGCCGATCGCTCCCACGACTGTCGCGGGGCACACGATGCCGGTCACGGATGTTGCTGTCGATCCGAAAGGCACGCTGATGGCGACGGCGTCAGCCGATGGAACGGTGAGGATTTCTCAGGTTGCAGACGGCAAATTCGTGCGGGCACTGGTCGGTCACAAGGGAGCTGTCAACGCCGTCTCGTTCTCGAACACCGGCACTCATATCGCGACCGGCGGAGCTGACGGAACGGCTCGCCTGTGGACCGTCGCCGATGGAAAACAAACGGCGATCTTCGAGCACGGCTCGGTAGTGTCCGCCGTTCTTGCTGTGGGAGTGGGGACTCAGGTCATCTCCGGCGGAACCGACAAATTTGTCCGCCAATGGGACCCGGTGGCGAAGCCCGATGAGGAAACAAAGAAAGTCAAACCTCTGCGTGAGATTTCGGGGCACACCGCAGCAATCATCAGCCTGGCTCTGACCGGCACGACGCTGGCTTCAGGCTCGGCAGACAAAACTGTCAAGCTTTGGAATTCGGCCACGGGCGCTGCCGTGCGGACGATCACTCATCCCGTTGCTGTGTCGAGCATCGCGTTTTCACCGAACGGTACACAAATCGTAGTTACCGGTGCCGACCCCGCTGTAAAGATATACACGGTCGCAAATGGATCTGCTGCGGCGACACTTGAAGGTGCCCCCGCCGCGCTGACCGGCGTCGCGTTTTCGCCGAGTGGTTCGCGCGTGGCGGCGACCGGAGCGGACGGACTGCGAGTCTGGGACGCAAAAGGGCCGCTGCTCCAGCACTTCCCGACGGGGGCTGTCGTACTCCGAGGTGCCGCGTTTGCGGCCAGCGAAGAAACGATCGTAGCTGGTGCCGCGAACAACTCTGGTCAGGTCTTTCGAGTTGCCCTGGCAAAACAGCTGACCGGCCACATAGGCGCGGTAACAGGCCTGGCCTGGAACGCAGCCGGCACGCAGATTCTCTCCGGTGGGGCTGACAAGACCGTTCGACTCTGGACGATCGCTAACGAAACTTCGAAACCGTTCGCTGGTCCCACCGGCGAAGTGACCTCGGTGGCTCTTACTGCCGACGGCACTGGTGTCATCGCCTCAAGCGCCGACAAGACGGTCCACGTCTGGAGCCTTACGGACGCCGTCGTTCAGGTCAGGCTGACTCACCCGGCCGCTGTTCACTCCGCGGCCGCATCGACAGATGGAAACCGCATTGCGACTTCCTCTGCCGATGGCATCGTGCGGCTGTGGGACACCACGACTGGACTGGAACTTGAGCGGCTGAGTGGACACACCGGAGTCGTCCACGAAGTCGCATTGACTGCCGACGGCGGAACAGTGCTTTCGGGAGGAGCCGACAGGACGGCTCGCATATGGACGGGCTCTGCGCAGTCCGTTGTGGTTGCTCACGAAGGCGTCATCCATGACCTCGACGTTGTCAATGTCGCTGGGAAGCAGAACCTGCTGACCGCTGGAGAAGACCAGACGGCGAAGCTGTGGGATGAGACTGGAAAGCCCGTTCGCACGTTTTCCGGCAGTACGGGAGCTTTGTCGCGAGTTACTGCGACTCGCGATCGCACGAAAATTGCTGCCGGCGGGGCCGACAAGAATGTCTACGTCTGGACCCTGGCAGATGGCAAGCTGGCTCAGACGATCGAAACGCCGGCAGCCATCACCGGACTTTGCTTCAACGTTGACGGGTCGCGGCTGGCCGTCGGCGGGGCGGACATGCATGTGCGAGTGTTCGTTGGTTCTGAGCCTGTTCTCGGTGAGGACCTGACACTGGCGGTCGTGCCCTCGGACCTTGCGTTCGGCTCAGATGGAAATTCGCTCGCCGTTTCCGCCGGAAACACGGCGGAGTTGCGGACGCTCTCGCTTGACCGCTTGATCGCCGGACACGAGGGTGCCGTCAACGGCCTCGCCTGGCATCCCAACGGGAAGTGGCTGCTGAGCGGCGGCGAAGACAAGACCGTCCGACTATGGAACGCGGCCAACGGAAAGACCGAGCTCATGCTGGCCGGCATGACAGGTGCCGTCGCTGATGTTGCTGTGTCAGCCGACGGGCTGACAGCGATCGCAGGGGGGACGGAAAAAACTGCGAGGCTTTGGAAACTGCCAGCCGCAAACGCTGTCGTCGCCGGTCAGCCGATCGCCGCGACGGCCGAATATTCCGTGCCAGTTGCGATTACAAACGTTTCCCTGAGTGGCGACGCTTCCAGACTCGCGACAAGTGGAGACGACGGCATCGTCCGTATTTTCGACATCGCCAGCGGTCAGGAACTGGAGCGGCTTGTCGGTCACGCCGGGGCGAGCCACTCGATCGATTTCGCGGCAGATGGCAAGACGATCCTGTCCGGCAGCGAGGACAAAACCGGACGGCTCTGGACGCTTGCTGCGCAGCGAGTCGTCGTGGCTCACCAGGGCCCCGCGAGTGATCTGGCTCTGCTCAAAATTACGAATTCGTTTCAGCTTGTCACCGCGGGAGCCGACAAACTCGCGAGAATCTGGAGTGTCACCGGTGAGCCCATCGTCGATTTAGCGGGAGCTGCTGACGCCGTTTTGTCGGTTACGTCGAATGCAGACGGAAGTCTGATCGCCGCATCGGTCGCCGATGGCAAGCTGCTTGCCTGGAGCCCTGATGGCAAGGCCGCGTTCATGACGGAAGTGGCCAGCCCAATTCATTCGCTGAAGTTTACGGCGGCCGATCAGGTTCTGGCGACTGGCTGCGCAGACAACCGCGTTCGACTACTTAGCGCGAAAAGCGGACGCCTGCTTGAGGAACTCGGCCCGGTCGGTCCAGCGCCGGCAGCGAATGCAGAACTCGTTCCGATCGGTTCGCTCGCTGTCGCTACGGACGGACGGACGATTCTCGCCAGTGGAAACGGCAATGCTGGCTCGATTCTCAGACGTTCACTGATCACCGTGCTCGATGCTCACAAAAACGGAGCAAACAGCGTCGTGTTCACACCAGACGGGAAGCAGCTTATAACGGGTGGCGCGGATCTGTTTGTTCGCACCTGGACACTCGCTACAGAATCGCCGATCGAATTCGCATCGACCGCATTGAATCTGTTCTCCGGCCCGAAGGCCGCAGTGACTTCCGTTGATGTCAGTGGTCCGGCCGCGAAGCCGGTCGTTGCCGCAGCGAGTGCTGATGGGGCAGTTTATTTCTGGGAAATGCCGACGGCAGCCAGTGATGCCCCAATGGCCGCGGCAGCGACGTTCACTCACGGTTCACCCGTAAAGTCGGTTAGCGTTTCCGCAGATGGTTCACGAATCGCCGCCGGAGCTGATGACAAGTTTGTGAGAGTCTGGGATGTCGCCACCGGCAGAGAGCTGCAGAGGTTTGCCGGACACGAAGCGGCCGTCGCGAGCGTCGACTTCGCGGGACCAGCGACCGTCGTCTCGGGCGGAGCGGACAACTCAGTGCGGCTGTGGTCCGTTAACGCGACACGCATCGTGATTGCCGATGTAGCCTCCGTCACCGATCTTGCGGCCCAATCGGTTGGACCGACTTCACTTGTCGCGACAGTTGGCAGCGACAAGGTTGTGCGATTGTGGTCGGCCGACGGAACTCCAGTTGGACAGCTGGCAGGGCCCACGACTGGAATTGCCAGTGCAGCCGTTCGACCCGACGGAAAGCAGGTTGTCGCTACGTCTCAGGCGGAGGTGTTTGTCTGGGATCTGCCAGCCACTTTGCCTGTAACTCCTGTCCCTGCGACGGCTCAGTTCAAGACGGAGGCCGAAGGTCATCGCGTCCGATACTGTGCAGATGGAACTCGGTTTGCAGTGGGAACTGAAGACGGACGCATTCAGCTTCATGATGCAACCGATGCTCGGCTGCTCGAGGTGATTATCCAGGCTGCTCCGATCACGCGCCTCGCATTCGCGCCAGATCAGCGAACGATTCTGGTTCCAGACACAGCGAATTCGGCCACTGTTCATCGGACGTCGTTCGTCAGTCTTCTGGCTGGCCACGAAGGAGCGGTCACTTCCGTCGCCTTCGCGCCGGCTGGCACGTCGCTGTTCACGTGCGGGGTCGACAAAACTGTTCGGCAATGGAAGCTGGACGACGGAACTCAACTGGCCATGTTTGCAGGCTTCACTAAAGCGGCCTTGAGCATCTCTGTGAGCGGTGATGGCAAGAAACTGTTTGCCGGGGGAGCCGACAAAACCGTCCTCGCCTGGGACGTTCCCGTGGCGGCAGTCACAGCACCCGTGGCTGACGTAGCCAAACTCACTCACCCGGACATCGTGCAGAGCGTCAGCGTCAATGCTGACGGCAGCCGAGTCGCTGCAACATGCGACGATGGATTCGTTCGAGTCTGGGACGTCGCGGCTGGCCTTCCGCTTGAGCGATTCGCCGGACACGAAGGAGTGGTGGCCGACGTCTTATTCACAAAGCAGGGAACGCAACTGGTCACCGGGGGCAGCGACAAGTCTGTCCGCGTGTGGACGCCGTCTGCGACAAAGGTGATTGCGTCTCACGAAGGTGGCTGCAACGACGTTGCGTTTGTCGGCACCGGAACACAGTTCGTTTCCGCAGGAGCCGACAAGACCGCGACATTGTGGAGCCTCGACGGAGCCGAAGTCCGTAAGTTTTCCGGTGCCACCGACGTGTTGACGTCGCTTTCCGTTTCGCCTGACAACACGCTGCTGGCTGCCGGCAGTGTCGACAAGTTCGTTTATCAGTGGACTATTGCCGACGGAGCCGCGACGACAAAGATCGAAACAGCGGCGGCCGTCCAGGATGTCGGCTACGGACCACAGGGAACTCGGCTGAGCGCTGCTGGGGAGACCGGACTGCTTCAGGTCTTCGATCCGACTGAAGGAAAACTGCTGCACGAACTGAAGAGCGAAGCAGCGTTCAGTCAGGTAGCGTTCTCGCCATCCGGACAAGAGCTGATGACCGGAGGTGCCGACAAACATGTCAGCCTCTGGGCATGGGCCTCGCCGGTAGCTGTCAAGTCGTTCGCCGGTCACACCGGAGCGGTTTACGACGTCGCATTTGCTCCAGACGGAAAGACGATTGTTTCGGCCGGAAACGACGCGACCGTTCGTCAGTGGGATCTGGCAGCCGGCAATCAACTGCGGCAGATTCAGGGACACGAAGGAGCTGTCTATCAGGTGGCCTTCAACGCCGATGGTTCACAGATCGTTTCAGGCGGTCTGGATGGAACAGTGAGGTTGTGGAGCACGGTGACCGGAGCGGCTGTGAAATCTCTCGCTCCGAAGGACGCCGCAGCCCGCTCGCCCGTTTATACGCTTGGGTTCAGCCCCAACGGTCAGCTGATCGCCACCGGCGGAAAGGACCAGGATGTTCGAGTCTGGAACGTTGCCACAGGAGCAATCACTCAAACCCTGACTGGCCACCCATCTGCCGTGTACCGGGTCGGATTTAACGCAGCCGGGACGAAGCTGCTTTCGTGCGGTCATTCGGGAAGCGTGCGTGTCTGGAACCTGGCTGATGGCAAGCCTTTGTTCGATGTCACCGCTCCGGCGGTTGCCTGGTCAGCGACTTACGCTCCGGGGGGGGAGCAGGTACTTGTTACCTGTTCAAACTCGCAGGCGTACTTCGTGTTGCTGCCGGTTGCCGCACAGAACTGAAGATAAGTCAACTTACGGAACTTGTTGGCACGTCGATGATGTTTGCCCTACAGGTTTCCGGGATTAACGGTGCCCGCAGGGGCAAAAAAATCTCCGTCGAACACCCCCAGATTGACGCGCAGCAAATCCTGAGGTCTGTTCATGATCACTGGACAAGACCTTGGCGAGTCAACGGATGTTTGCCGTGTGTCCACAGACTGGTCGCTAGTCGCAGCGTTCGGAGTAACCCTTGCATCTCTACCGGCAACTGGCAGCACAACCGCCAGCAAGCCTTTCATCTGGATGAGCTAGATTCGTCGTCCGTGTACCGCATGTCCAACGTTCTTCCTGATTGGTTATTTGCAAAGAGACGTTATGGAAGTCGATATCATTTGGCGAAATACAAACAGACTCTGTCAGCGTGTCGGGGAATTTTACGCCAATAACCACGCTTACTTGTCGGACGAGGTAAAACACAGAGTACGAAGTGAAGCTTGAAAGATTTGCGATGCCTGGTTGTCGCGCCACAGAACTACAACGTCAATAACGTCAATTTAAGGGTGTTAGAACAACTGGCCGGATGCCGAATCACCGTCGGCTCCGTTCCCGGGCAGTGACATACCGATGTGTTCGAGGCCGATGGCTGTGATAATTCGGCCTCGAGGTGTGCGTTGGATGAGGCCGTTGCGGAGGAGGAAGGGTTCGATTTCGTCTTCCAGTGTGTCAATCGGGACATTGATGCTGTGGCCGATTGCCTGGATACCGGCCGGGCCGCCAGCGAAGATTTTTACGAGCGTTTGCAGATACTTTCGGTCGGGTTCTTCCAGGCCAAGCCGGTCGACTTCCTGCATGATAAGCGCGTCTTCAGCAACCTGTTTCGTGATGACTCCCTTTGCTTTGACCATTGCGAAGTCGCGAACCCAACTCAGCAGGTTATTGGCGATTCGCGGCGTGCCGCGGGCACGGATGGCGAGCTCTGCGGCGGACTCTTCGTCGATCTCCACTTTCATCTTCGCCGCGTTGCGGCGAATAATTTCGGCGAGTTCTTCCAGTTCGTAGTAGTCAAGATGAAGGCGATTTACAAAACGGTCACGTAATGGCGCTGTTAACATGCCGCTCCGGGTCGTCGCGCCAATCACCGTGAATGGTTCGATTTGCATATTGATCGTGCGGGCGTTCATCCCCTCACCCAGCGTGATGTCGACACGGAAATCTTCCATCACCGGGTAGATGAATTCTTCGACCGCCGGAGCCATGCGATGAATTTCGTCGATGAATAGAACGGAACCTTTTCCGGCATTGGTGATGTGCGGCAGCAGATCTTTCGGAGCGGCGAGCAATGGACCAGATGTAATCAGACATTCGGTGCCAAGCTCACGAGGGAGCACTGTTGCGAAGGTAGTCTTCCCAAGTCCGGGCGGACCGTCGAGGAGTAGATGCCCAAGGGGCTCGCTGCGCATACGTGCGGCGTCGATCATGATCTGCAGGCGGTTAACGACTTTGCGTTGGCCAACAACATCGCATAGCCGTTGCGGCCGGAGTGTGTCGTCGAACTGCTCATCGTTAATGTCGAAAGACGATCGAAATGGCTCGGGATCTTCGTCGTCGTCAGAACTTTGAAACGTCTTTTCGCGTGCCATCCTGCTGCCAGTTTCCGTCCCGTGATTTGTCGAAAGTCATGCCGCTGTGACTGTGCATTCCTGTTGCCTGTTATGGTTCGTCGGTTGATTCAGATTTCACTTTGCCGATATCCGACTTCTGGGTTTTTAATTTTTCTTCGACGCGTTTGATCAACTCCTCGTCGGGGTGGGTGTCTTCTTTGACGAGTTCAAGAGCTTTGTTCCATGCCTTCTTCGCTTCCCTGGCATCTTTGATAGCGTTGTAGCAATCGCCAAGGTGTTCCCAGATTGTGGCATCATTTCCTGTTTCAAGATCTGTTGCTTTTGTCAGCCAGCTAATAGCCTCTTTGTAGTTGCCAAGCTTGAACAGCACCCAGCCCAGACTGTCGAGGTAGGCTGCATTTTCAGGTTCGGCATCAACGGCCTTCTGGATCATTTTGCGAGCTTTTTCCAGATTCTTTCCCTGGTCAGCGTACAGATATCCAAGGTCGTTATTGACTCCGATGTCGTCTGGGTTTTCGGCGAGGAATTTTTCGAGGATGTCTTCGCCGCGTTTAAAATCTCCAAGCTGAACGTAAACAGCCGACAGGCTGAATTTTGCCTGCTTCGTCCATGGTTCAGACTTCGGGTATTTTGCAATAAAGCTTTCGAACTTTTTAGCAGCGGCAGTCATGCGATGGGCGTGGTAGTAAATCCACGCTTCGCGGAAGGCGAGAAGTGGGTGTCCGCCTGGCACCAGTTTTATAGCGTCCGCCAATGCTTCAAGTGCTGGATCGGTTTCGCCTGAAAGTTCCAAGGCTAACGCCAGACGCAAAAGATTGTCGGGTTTCGCTCCTTGAAGTAATGGCTTGTCTGCAGCTTCCCGGTAGACGGCAGCGGCTTCGGTGTAAAGTTCTGCTGCCATGAAGAGCTCACCCAGTGCTCGGTAGACAGTAGCTGCTTGAGCAGGGTTCGCCTTCAGAGCGAGTCGGTAGAGTTCCGCGGCATCTTCCGTGCGTTCAGCTCCTTCGACGACTTCAGCGACGAAGAGCAGTTTTCCGAAATGTTCGGCGTGAGCACCGTCGGTGGTTTGCTCTCGGATGATCTTGAGGAAGTCGTCCTGGAACGTCTTGTCTTTCTGCAAGACTTCCAGTTCCGTTGCGAGTGGTTCTGGAAGAGGACGTTGCTGCCAGACCTGGACATAAAATTTGGAGATATTCTCCAGCAAATCCGCGGCTTTCATCTGCCGGCGATAGATTTGAGCCAGCCCCAGATACGCTGCCGGCGATGGGCCATCTTTCAATGTCGCCGTAAATATTTCTTCAGCTTCTTCGAGGCGATCTTGTTCCAAATAGGCTTCCGCAAGGAATGCTTTTACTTCACGGTTGGTCGGATCGTTTTTTACCAGCTCTTCAAGGCGAGTCGCCAATGAATCTTCCTGTTCTGTTTTGACGAGGATTTGTTGCAGAAGTCGGTAAGGTCCACGCCCCTTGACCAGTTTCGAGCCGAAGAAAATATCGATCTGCTTCTGCGCCGCAGTGTAGTCTTCCTTCTGGAAGTAAAGCTGGGCCAGAAGGTAGTTAATGCCGCCTGGCTTGCCGTTTCGCTGCGTGCTGGCCATTTCGAGAGCAGTCAGTGCCCGATCGTTTCGTTTGGCCTGAAGAAACACCTGGCCGATTTGTTCGTAAGATGTGCTTTTATGTTTTTGAAGCTCGTCGCGGGTTCGACGATCGAGGCCATACTTGTTGGGATCAAGCAACGCTGACAGCACGATCTCGTAGGCATCGGCGGCCTTTTCAATTTCTCCCAGTCCTTTGTAAATAATTCCCAGGTCGCGGTTAATCAGGACGTAGAACCCACTCAGCTCTTTCAGCTTTGGCGAGTTGCGAGCCTGCTCAAGATACTTAATTGCCTGGTCGAGCTTTCTGCCGCGAACCATTTCGACACCCAACTGCCGAAGCAACTGAAAATCATCCGGGTCGAGTTTGACGGCGTCGATTGCGTATTTCAGAGCTTTCTCGCCCTGATTCAGACGCAAGGCCATGTCGATCATAGCCCGGATAATTTCGATACTGCCGGGTTGGATTGCGGCTGATTTTTCGTAAGCCTTCAAGGCCTCGGCAAAACGCTCACGCTGCTGGTGTAGTCGTCCGGTCATAAACCAGGCAGCTGCAGTGTTTCGTTGGTCTAATTCGACGGTTCGAGGATTGACAGGGACGAGCAGGGGAGCCGGCTCGTCGAGTCTTTGCAACTGGTAAGGACGACCTTCGAAAACCGAAGAGCCGCGGTCTTCCTCAGCAGCTGGAAGGACAGATGAAAATACGACAACGACTGACATTGCCAGTGCGAATTCCTGTAACGGTCTGGCCATGACGCTCTCCTCTTGTGAAGCAGATCCTTCCGGGGCAGAGCCTTCCTTCACGAATCTCGACGAACAGAAGTGACGAGACACGGGCATTTGCAGAAGACTCTGTAAAAGTTTCAGGCTCCGTAGCTTAGCGATCCGTGGGGATTGCGACCAATAGTCCTTGTTAAATCCAGTTTCACCGCTTGTTTTCCGCTGTTTACGACTCAACAATGTGTTCTTCGGTGACGCCGCAGCGTGCAGGCTGTGCCACCATCGAATTTTTAACCTTTTATTTGATATGTCGAAGAATCTGTTGATTGACGGGTTGTCCACCAAACGCAGCAGAGTTGCGTTGCGTGAGTCTGTCTGAGAAAGGCTGATATCATGACAACCGTGCTGATTGTTGACGACTCGGTCGTCGATCGAAAGCTGGCGGGGGGCTGCCTGAAGAACTGCGATCTTGAAGTCGCGTTCGCGTGTGATGGTCGCGAGGCTCTCGATCTGCTGGCAGGCGATCTGCCCGACGTCGTTGTCACCGATCTGCAAATGCCCGAGGTCGACGGGCTGGAACTTGTAAAGCAGATCCGCAAGCTGCACCGGCATGTCCCCGTTATTCTAATGACGGCTCATGGCAATGAAGAGGTTGCCGTTTCTGCACTCAAAGCCGGAGCGGCCAGCTACGTTCCGAAAAAGAACCTTTCACGAGATCTTGAAGAAACCGTTAACAGCGTGCTGTCAGTCGCGTCGTCGGAACGTGCCGAACAACGGATTCTCGAAAGCCTGACAAGCGTCAGCATGAAGTTTGAACTGGGTAACGAAATTGGCGCACTCCGACCGTTGATCATGGTCATGCAGGGGCACATGCGACAACTCGGTGTCTGCGACGAATCAGACATTGTCCGAGTCTCGACAGCTCTCCAGGAAGGACTGATTAACGCCATCGAGCATGGCAATCTTGAACTTGACTCAACGCTCCGCGAATTAAAGGACAATACCTACCAGAAGCTCGGCGACGAGCGGCGGAAGCAGGAGCCCTACGCCAGCCGCAAGGCTTACGTGACGGCCGAGTTTAATCGTGAAGGCTGTCGTTGGACGATCCGGGATGAAGGACAAGGATTTGATCCAGCTTCGCTGCCTGACCCTTGCGAACCGGTCAACCTTCAACGCGTGAGTGGCCGAGGCTTGTTGCTGATCAGAACATTCATGGACGAGGTTTCGTTTAACGACAACGCCAGCGAGATCACGATGTTCCGCAAGCGGACCCAGCCGTAGCCTCTGCATGAGTTACTCCTCTGCATGAGTTACTCCGCTGGCAAGGTGCCGACCGGCCGATTCACTTGAACGGCTCTGGTGGTTAGCGCAACAATCCACCGCGTCAAGTGTCACATTCTCTCCTGCTTTGCGGCAATGTTCGTCATGGTACGAAGCAATGCCGCTCTTCCTTACCGAACGGTCTCAGTTTTCGATGCCCCATAACTTGCTGGCAGCCTGGTTGCACACGTTTCTTTTCGCAGCAGCCGGCTTCGCCTTGTTTGAGCAAAGAACAACGGCCGCTGACGAATATCCCGGCAAACCGCTCTACGCAAAACTGTGCGCATCGTGCCACGGTGACGACGGCCAGGGAACTGCCGACAACTATCCCGCAGCGCTCGCTGGCGATCGTCCACTTGTTGACTTAGCACGACTCATCACAGAAACGATGCCCGAAGGTGAATCGGACGTTTGCACTGGCGAAGATGCCGAAGCCGTCGCGGCCTACATCTATGATTCATTTTATTCGCCGGTTGCACAGGCTCGGATTCAGCCTCCCAGGATTAAGCTGGCTCGTCTTACGAACACGCAATACCGCAACGCAGTTGCCGACCTGATTGGCCTCTTTCGTGGCGGACGAACGTTCGACGACAAACGAGGCCTGCAGGCTGAGTACTTCGCGTCCGGCCGATATCAAAAGGATAAAGCACTCGACTTCAAACGCGTCGATACATTGATCGATTTCGACTTTGGAGAAGATGTTCCTGCTGAAAGCAAGTTTGAGAAGAAAGAAGAGTTTTCAATTCGATGGCAGGGATCCGTGATCGCTCCGGAAACCGGTAACTATGAATTCGTTATCCAGACAGACAACGGTTTTCAGTTCTGGCTGAACCATTCACAAGTTCCATTCATCGATGGGAAAGTGCGTTCAGGAAACGACGCGGAGTATCGCCAGACGATATTTATGATCGGTGGCCGACCGTATCCACTGCGGCTTGAATTTTCGAAGTTCAACGGCAAGTCCGGGGAGATCCGCCTGAGATGGAAAGCTCCACACAAAATCGAAGAACCGATCCCGGAGCGATTTCTGACACCGACGCGATACGCAGAAGTCTTGACGGTCGAGACACCCTTTCCTCCCGACGACCGCAGCGAAGGTTACACTCGCGGAACATCTGTCTCGAAAGAATGGGATACGGCCACAACTTCGGCAGCAATCGAAGTTGCCACGAAGGTCTTTGACGATCTTAATCGACTATCCGGCAGCCGTCCCGGCAAAGGCGACCGTTCTAAGAAACTTCGATTGTTCTGCGAGCGATTCGTTGAGCGAGCACTTCGGCATCGACTGACCGACGAGCACAAGCAGCTTTATATCGACAGTCAGTTTCAGAAAACGGAAGACGAAGAAACTGCAGTCCGTCGAGTGGTGATGCTGGCTCTCAAGTCTCCGAGATTCCTGTACCGGGAAATCGGCGGTCAGAACGACACATTCAACTTCGCTTCCCGATTGTCATTCGGTTTGTGGGACTGCCCGCCTGATAGCCAACTCTGGAACGGGGCAAACGGCAACTCGCTCGATAATCGAATTAAGGTTTCGCGTCACGCCGCCCGCATGGTGAATGATCCTCGCACAAAAATGAAACTGCGGGAATTCTTTCACTACTGGCTGAAGCTCGACCACCTGACCGACATCTCGAAGGACACAGAACAGTTCGCAGGATTTGACCGAGCGTTGTTGTCCGATCTTCGCACGTCGCTTGAACTGACGATTGACGACTTCGTATCGCAAGAGAAGCCCGATCTTCGCCAACTCCTGCTTAGTAACGAAATCTTTCTCAGCGGGCGACTCGGCCAGTTCTACGGGGCAGACATCCCGAACGACGTAAAGTTTCAGAAAATCGCGTTTGAACCCGAAGCTCGCTCCGGCATTCTGTCTCATCCTTTTCTGATGAGCGGCTTTGCCTACCACAACGTCAGCTCACCGATTCATCGAGGCGTGTTCCTGTCCAGAAGTATTCTCGGTCGTTCTCTTAAACCACCGGCTACAGCGATCACGCCGGTTCCTTCGAAATTGCATCCGGATCTGACAACACGGCAGCGAGTGGCTCTGCAGACCGACCATCTTGTCTGTCGATCTTGTCATGAGATGATTAATCCGCTTGGTTACGCTCTGGAAAACTTTGACGCGGCTGGCCGCTTCCGCAAGAAAGAGAAGAATCGAGACATCGACGCTTCCGGCTCGTACCTGCAACAATCGGGCGAGCTGGCAAAGTTTTCAGGAGCGAAAGAACTTGGAGAATTTCTGGCCAACAGTGACGAAGTTCATCTCGCGTTTGTCGAGCAACTTTTTCAACATGTTGTCAAACAGCCGATCCAGGCTTACGGTTCCGGTCAGAAGGAAAAGCTGAGAGACTTATTCGTCAGCAGTGAATTCAACGTCAACGTCTTGCTCGCCGAAATCGCCACGGTTTCGGCGTTCGATCACCCGCCTGCAGATGCCCCATCCGTAGAGACTGCCGCCAAATAGTCCTACATTGAATCCCGCCACTCGCACAAAGCCCCGCCACTCGCACAAAGCCCCGCCATGCCACGCTCCACTTCACGACGACGGTTTCTTAAGACTCTTGGACTGAACGCAGCCGCGCTGCCGTTTCTCACGAATCTTCCAAGCCTCGGTTTCGCCGGCAGCACGTCACGGAAAAAACGCTTCGTTGTGATGTTCAGTCCGAACGGGACCGTTCAGAAGGAGTTCTGGCCGGACCGGCAGGGGCCGGACTTCGACATCAAGCCAATTCTGAAACCGCTGGAACCTTACCGCGATCAAATGCTTGTCCTGAACGGCGTTTGTGACAAAGTCAAAGGTGACGGCGACAGTCACATGCGAGGCATGGCGTGCTTGCTTACTGGTATTGAGCTTTTCCCAGGCAACATCCAGGGCGGCTCGCACACTCCCGCTGGATGGTCGACTGGAATCTCGCTTGACCAGAAATTGAAAAACGTCTTCCAGGCCAGCCCCGAAACAAAAACACGGTTCGGTTCGCTCGAGTTCGGAGTCATGGTTCCTGACCGAGCCGACACCTGGACTCGGATGAGCTATGCGGGAGCCAACAAGCCGGTTGCCCCGATCGACAACCCGTACGAGATGTTCGAAAAGCTCTACGGACAGGTGCAGGATCGCGAGTCTCTGTCCAGCATTCTTGACGATGTGCAATCTGACCTTAAAAAACTGAGAGGGACCGTCAGCGCAGAAGACCGACATCTTCTCGACGAACAGGCAACGTTCGTTCGCGAGATGGAATTACAACTCAAGGCCGTACCTGAAACCGAAACGGGTCACACAATCCCGGAAATCGAACAAGGCGTCCGAGAAGACAACGACAACATTCCACAGATCAGCAAAATGCAGATCGACCTGATGGTCAACAGCTTCGTTTCAGATTTCTCGCGGGTCGCCACTCTGCAATACACCAACTCCGTCGGTCAGGCACGGATGAGGTGGTTAGGCATCGAAGAAGGTCAGCATTCACTTTCGCACGAGGGAGACGACAACAAGGATGCCCAGGAAAAACTGACGAAGATCAACACATGGTACGCCGAGCAGCTGGCCTATCTGGTCAAACGGCTGAGCGAAACACCGGAACCTGGCGGCCCCGGCAGCCTGCTCGACAACACGCAAATCGTCTGGGGCAACGAACTTGGTAAAGGCAACTCGCACACGCTCAACAACATCCCGTTCGTCCTGCTGGGCGGTGGCTCGGACTTCAAAACCGGACAGGCATTGAAATTTAAAAACGTACCGCACAACCGCCTGCTGCTGTCTCTTGCCCACAGTTTTGGTCACGAAGTCAAAACGTTCGGCAACCCCGGTTTCTGCGGTGATGGCCCTCTAACCGGGCTGACCTAGATCGAATGTGAAATATGCGTAGTGTTTTACTAAAGGTAACCCGACGCGTCAGCGAGGGATTCTGATATTCAAGGGGCAAACTCGAACATCCCTCGCTGACGCTTCGGGTTACCGACTTCTCTACACCTGAATCTTAGCCGCTCTAATACTTCGAGGAGCCACGAAATGACGGCCGAGGAACTTCTCAAACGGTACGAGCCACAGCAGGGCGAGACGCTCGAGTACGAGCGGCAGCTCTGGCAATCTCGATTCACTCCGTGCGGAAAGTTTCTCGTCGGAGTTGGCTACGACGCGACGATCCAACGCTGGGCAGTCAAAGACGACTCGTACGAACTGCTGCCCTCGTTCACCGGCCACAACGGCTGGCTGCAATGCCTCGCCTTCACCGGCGAGAACAACCAGTGCTTAACTGGTGATTCCTGGGGACGACTGAGCTGCTGGGATTACTCATCTGAGACCGCCACCGATCCGCTCTGGACGGCTCCCAATTCCCTTGCCGGGTGGATCCGAGCGATTGCCGTCTCACCCGACGGCAATCTGATCGCGATCGGCGGGAACGATTCCACGATTCGAATTCTCTCGACAGTCGACGGGAAACTCATCCGCCAGACGACCGACCTGCCGCACGAAGTATTCAGCCTGGCGTTTCACCCGAACGGAGAATCATTCGTCGTCGGAGACTTCCACGGCACGATTCGGGAATTCGACACCGCAACCGGTAAACAGCTCCGAGAGTTCGAAGCCGTCGGCCTCTACCAGCTCAACCACATCCAGGATTGCGGCGGCGTCCGAACTCTCGAATTCAACAAAGAAGGCTCCCAACTCATCGCCGGAGGTATGAAAGAACCCAGCGGCGGCTTCGCCAAAGGAAGCCCAGTCTTACAGCTCTTCGACTGGAAATCCGGCAAGCAACTCCACGAACTCGTTCCGGGCGACACGCAGGACGGCTTCATATACGACGTCTGGTTCCATCCCGACGGCTTCATCGTCGGCACCGCCAGCGCCTTCCCCGGTAAGGGCAAACTCTTCTTCTGGAAACCAGGCGAAGAAAAACCATTCTACACCGGCAGCAAACTAACAAACGGCCGCAGCATCGCCATCCATCCCGACGGCCACCGCCTCGCCTTCACAATGTCGGACTCCAGAAACGCCAACGGCCGCCCGCTCAAAGACGGAGAGTATGCCGGCGGTACTGCAAAGATTCACATTCTCACTCTGCCAGAAGTGAATGTCGCAGCTTCAATGTAAGACTGACGCTTAGTTCGGGCGGACGGTGCGGTCATTCATCTTCGTACTCGTCGTAACTCCGACGACGGCGTGCTGATTTGTTTTTGCGATGTCCCGCTGACGGCTTCTCGTTTCCTTACATCTGGCAACAGAGCAAGAGCGATCAGGCCGAGAGGGAATACCATTCCGTAGATCGCTTTCCAGCCAGGCTGAGCCTTACCCATGAGGTACTGGTGGCAGCCCGCAACCCACACGCCGATGCCAGATAAAATGATCAGCCCTGCCGCCGCTGGTGGCATCGCTCCCTTGCATGCGTGAACGCGCGACTCAAGAATCGACCATGAAAAAGACTCAGCTATCCAACTCCACTGGAAACTCTCAACAAAACCGGCTTTGCACTTCAGATGGGAATTCACGCATGTTAATCGGCTGACCGATTGACGGTTCTATTCAAAGTCACGTCTCGAATTTTTTAAGAAAGCTACATCATGAGCATTGGAGCACGCATCAAAAGAGCGATAGGTCCGGGTGCAGTTGTCGGTCTGAAGATGGGACTGATCTTTGGCTATTTGTGGATATTTGGGCTCATGGTTGTTATGGGATTCTTGGATACCGCCAACTCAGCTCGCGGTCAATCAATCGGTAGCATAATCGCCGCCAGCCTGTTTGGGGCTGTAATCTACGGCTCGATGTATTTTGCCGGTCACGCTCCGATGTTTGCAATAGGGGGCGTTTCTGTCGGGATTGCAGCGGCCCTCGTGGCCTGTGTCATGGAAAGGCCTCAAGTCGCGCCCGCGGTGGGACTGGTTGTCGGTGCGACCAGTTTCCTGGGGGGTGCAGGGTTTCCTTTTGGAGAAATGCCGTTTGGCAACTTTTACGCCGGTGGTTTCGGGGCGTGCTCCGGTTGTATAATCGGAATTCTGGTAAAGAGAAGGCTAAACTGCGACGGGCTCGCAGCGGTAAAAGACGTGCCATCCACCTTAGACGCCTGACGAAGCACAGCACCGGGCTGACACGCGTGATTTGGATGCGATTGCCCACTTGGAATGGATACTTGAAATAATTGTGTAGACGGCTGATCACCCCCCAGACTTTGATCCAGTACGAGTGAGAGAATCGGGGTTATGTAGTTCGACTGTGTTCTGGAAGCCGAAGCCGGATGAACACAGTCGGCCGCGTAGGCGGCGGGGGTTTGGTAGTCTAATGCACTGTGGATACGACGATGGTTGTAATTCAACTGCCAGCGATCGATCACCCAGCGTGCTTCTTCCATGCTCAAAAACAATTCCCGGTTCAAGAGCTCGTCACGAAGCTTGCCATTAAATGACTCGACGTAGCCGTTCTCTCAGGGGCTTTCTTTGGCAATGAACAACGGCCCGACATCGGAACGCCGCAGCCAGTCGCGAATGACGGCGGCAACGAACTCGGGGCCATTGTCACTACGAATATGCTGAGGAGTGCCTCGAACCGCAAAAAGATACTGCAGCATGCCGACCACATCCTGCGAGGTGAATGAACGTGCTGCTTCAAGCGCCAAGCATTCACGAGTGTACTCATCGACGACAACCAGAATCCGAAACTGACGGCCATCTTCCGGCCGATCCGTCACAAAGTCGTACGACTAGACGTGGTCCTTGTATTCAGCACGGTGACGGACACAGCTATTCTCACTGCAACCCGAAAAACGCCGCTTTCGATGCTGCTTTTTCGGGACTTGCATGTTCTCTCGTTTCCAAAGTCGATGTACTCGCTTGTGATTGACTCGCCAGTGACGCTTCACCAGCAGGTCATGAATTCGCTCGGTTCCGAACCTCGGCCGTTGTCTGGCCAGGGCTCGCATCGCGCGAAGTAAGCGAGAATTCAGCCGGACTGAAGGAGTGCCGAAATAGGGGCGAGTTGGGGGCGACAGTATATTGATACCGTGGTTTTGAATTGGTGAGAGCAAACTAGCACCTGACTTCGCGCCGTTTTCAGCGAGTTGAAAGAAGTCGGGTTCGGTGTGATAAAGTTCAATTCGCCTTCGCTGAGGGGAGTCGGTCGTCGCGAAACATTGCTCCACGACTCGCGGGCCGACTCACTACTTTCCGTCTTCGTCCGCCAGAAGCATCAGCTTCCTCGCGAACTTACTGCGGAAGAAGTCAGAGTGCTCGTATGATTTTTGAAGACCCTCTGACTGTGAAGACGCTTTGTTAGCCCGGCAGGTTTTACGCCCTCATCGTTTCGAAACATTTCGGTGAGTTGTCTGAAGAGTGCGGCTTCTTACCCGAACAGCTTCAGGCATGGGGAGCCTTCGTTGAGTGTCGGACGTTCCGGGCGACCTTTGTATTTGTAGACAACTTCCATGTGGTCAAGGCCGAGCATGTAGAGGATTGTCGAGTGGAGATCGTGGACGTGCATGCGGTCCTCGATGGCGTGCAGGCCTAGTTCGTCGGTCTCGCCGATGGTTTGTCCGCCTTTGATACCGGCTCCGGCCATCCACATGGTGAAACCTGTTGCGTTGTGGTCGCGGCCGTCGCCCTTTTCGCTCATTGGTGTACGACCAAACTCACCGCCCCACACGACCAGCGTTGAATCCAGCAGTCCTCGACGCTTGAGATCTTTCAACAGGCCGGCGACCGGTTTGTCGCTCTCGCCGCAGTTGGTTGTGTGATTTTTTTCGATGGCCGAGTGAGCGTCCCACTTGCTGCCTGTTCCGTGGTAAAGCTGGACGAACCGGACGCCCCGCTCGACAAGTCTCCGGGCCAGCAGGCAGTTTCGCCCGAAGGTGCTGGTGTTGGCTCCGCTTTCGATTCCGTACAGTTTCTGCGTCTCATCCGTTTCCTGGCTGAGTTCGACTGCTTCAGGAGCCGTTGCCTGCATTCGGAAAGCAAGTTCGTAGCTGGCGATGCGGGCTTCCAGTTCACTCTGTTGAGGTCGCGTTTTGGCGTGTTCGCGGTTCAGTTCGGTGAGGAATTCGAGCTTTGCCCGTTGGCGTTTCGGAGTGATGCCCTTGGGAGTTTTCAGATTGGCGATTGGTTCTGTTCCGGACTTGAGTCTCGTTCCCTGGTAAGCCGCGGGCATGAAACCGGAGCCCCAGTTGCGAGGACCGTTCACCGGATCGGAGGGTTTGTCAGGAATCACGACGAACGAGGGCAGGTTCTGGTTCTCCGTGCCGAGTCCGTAGCTGACCCATGCCCCGAGCGATGGCCGACCGGCGGTGAAGACTCCGGTGTTCATCTGGCAGACGCCGCCGGAATGGTTGATACCGTTCGTCCAGCAGCCTCGTAGAACGGCGATGTCGTCGGCACATGTCGCCGTGTGCGGCAGCCAGTCTGAAACCCACAATCCGCTCTCGCCGTGCTGCTTCCATTTGCGTTTTGGAGCGAGTAGCGGAGCATTGTACTCGCCCATCGGAGTGATGACTGGCTTAAACGACTTCGGCAGCGGCTGACCGGCCATCTTAGTTAGTAACGGTTTTGGATCGAAGAGATCCATGTGCGAAGGTCCACCTTCCATGAAGAGGAAGATTACGTTCTTTGCATGAGGGAATCCCGCCGCCAATTTCGGAGCCGCCGGCGATTCATCTCTGGTATCAGCCGCTTGCAGACTGGGGCCGACGTCACGGCTCAGCAGGTCTGTCAGCGCGAGACCACCAAAACCAGCCCCGCTTCTAAGCAGCATGTCACGTCGGCTAAGTGCCGACTCGAAATGCGGAACGGAATTCATACTGGCGAGTCTTGATTGCACTGACATGGGCACTTGAATCCTCAAAAGCTGTCGGGCGAACGTGGCTGACGGCAGGCCTTGAGTCCTGGGGCGTTGTGAGATTTAGCTGTGTAAGAGTTCGCAGTTGCTCAGAGTCTAACATGCGTACTGCCTGATTCCGATCAGAGAGATTGGCTCACGCCGGTGTGGTGCTTTGGCGTCGCATCCACTGTCGGTGTCAGACGATTTCTTTGATGACATTGCCTTCGAGGAATGTGAGGCGTTCGTCACGGCCGAGGTGTCGGTAGGTGAGTTTGTGCTGGTCGAGGCCAAGCTGATGAAGCATCGTCGCGTGGATGTCACGGAAGTGATGAGGTGACTCGACAGCGCGAAGGCCGATGTCGTCGGTGGCTCCAACGACTGTTCCGCCTTTGATGCCGCCTCCAGCCATGAACATCGAGAATCCAAGGTTGTGATGGTCTCGTCCGTTGCCCTGAGCCTCCGGAGAGCGTCCAAATTCGCCACCCCACAGGACCAGTGTTTCGTCGAGCAGGCCTCGACGTTTCAGATCTTTGAGCAGGCCGGCAACGGGGCGGTCTGTTTCAGAAGCCTTTCTCAGATGGTTCTCTTCGATATCGGCGTGAGCGTCCCACTGCATGTTGCCGGGGCCGCCGCCCGAGACGACGCAAGTGAAACGAACGCCGTTTTCGACAAGCCGCCGAGCCATCAGGCAACGTCTTCCGTAATCATCGGTGGGCTGCTGGCCGACTCCGTAGAGGTCCAGGGTTTCTTTGGTCTCCTGCCGAAGGTCAAAGATTTCGGGTGCACGAGTCTGCATTCTGGCGGCGAGTTCGTATGACTTAAGCCGAGCTTCCAGTTCATCGTCACCGGTTTGAAGTGTGGCTTCGTTTAAGTTTCGGACGAGTTGCAGTGTTCGCTGACGTTGCTTCATATCGATGTGCGGAGGCAGATCGAGGTTGAGCACTGGCTTCTTCCCCGGCCGAAACATCGTCGGTTGATAGGCCGCTGGCAGAAAACCGTTCATGTACATCGGCTGGCCGGCTTCCAGTGCTCCGAGTGGGTCGGGCATGACGACGTAAGCGGGCAGTGAACTTGTTTCCGCTCCCAGCCCGTAAAGTCCCCAGGAACCCATGCTCGGAAAACCGGGAACCGTGCGGCCGGAAAACAACTCGTACTGCGCTGCGGAATGAACAACCTGGTCGCCGAAACACGATCGCACCACAGCGATGTCGTCGACGCAGGTACTGATTCGAGGAAACAGGTCAGAAACTTCAATGCCGCTTTCGCCGTACTTGCGGAACGAGCGTTTCGTGCCGAGCAGTTTTGCGTCATTCTTAATGAACTGGTACCTGGCCTCGCCGAACTCCTTTGGTCGCGGTTGGCCGTGGAGCTTGTTGAGCAGCGGTTTATGATCGAATGTTTCTAACTGGCTTGGTCCTCCAGCCATGAAGAGGAAGATAACGTTGCGAGCTGCTGGCTGAATGGGCGGCTGCCGAGCTGACAATGGGCTGGCTGCGTGTGATTGTGCGGCTTCGTCATGAAGCATTGACGTCAGTGCGATGCCACCGAATCCACAAAACGAGTTCCGCAGAAATTGACGACGGTCGAGACCGCTGACCTGCTCAGGATGTTCGTTACCGGACATAAACGAATCCGTGAAGGTTGAAGATAGCAAGTGCGAATTCCGTTAGTGGCTGGTCCTGCAGAAACTCAAGCGACAGCCTGTGTTCTTTGTCGGATGGCGCTCGGCCAACTGCAAGTTGGTAGGCTCGCTCGACGATTTTTTCTGTTTGACCGGCGCATTCTGCAGTCAGTCTCTTTGCAAACGCAACTGCCACTTCGTTGGAGAAGCGTCCGTTGAGAAGTTCAAGAGCCTGCGGCGCGTGCGTGCTGGATTCCCGGGCCGAACAACTTGTCTGCAGCGCAGGAGCATCGAACGCTTCCATAAACGGCAGGCGAAGGTTTCGTTTGGCAATCAGATAAATCGACCGGCGATCATGTGCCGCGGCATCTTTGGCCACGACCCATTGAGTTGGCTTGTAAAGAAGATTGATGAGTTCTCGTTCAACTGGCACCATCACGCTGCGACCGCGTAACTGAGGATTGATTCTGCCGGAGGCTGCCAGCATGGCGTCGCGAATTTCCTCAGCGGACAGACGTCGGCGGTTCACACGCCAGCAGAAACGATTTTCCGGATCGGTCTTTGAAAGTCCGGCCGCGAAAGGGTGCTGGCTACTTTGTCGATAGGTACTGCTGAGAACGATCTGACGATGAATGGATTTCCATTTCCAGTCGTTGTCGATCAATGTCTGCGCCAGCCAGTCGAGTAGTCCAGGATGGCTTGGCGATGCGCCGTGGGTACCGAAATCGTTTGCCGTTTTGACCAGGCCTGATCCAAAGTGGTGCTGCCATAAACGATTCACGATGACACGGGCAGTCAGCGGATGTCTGTCGTCAGTGATCCATCTGGCGAGTTGGGTGCGAGGTTTCTGGATGTCTGCAGCCAGTTCAGGTTCTGAAGCTGGCACGAGAATGCTCAGAGGTCGAGGGCCAACGGCGACACCTTTCTGCTCCCAGACACCTCGCCGCAGAACGTGCATCGCCGTGCGGTGTTCATGATCATTGCGGATGCTGGGAATCGTTGCCGGCCGCGTTGGCAGCGTGTAGGCAACTTCGAAGAGCTGGTTTTCCAGTTCGGCCTTCTTTGCTCCAGTCGCTGTGTTGACTTCTGTCTTTAACTTTTTGATTTGCGCGTTGATCTCTTTCGATTGCTTTTCCCACGACTGCATTTCTTCAGCGGGAGCCAGCAGGATGTTGTTTTCTTCGGTGGCCGCGAAGTAAGCCTGCAGTCGGTAGTAGTCTTTCTGCGTGATCGGTTCGAGCTTGTGGTTGTGGCAGCGGGCGCAGCCGACGGTTAGTCCCAGGAACGCTTCGCCGATGATGTTTGTTCGCTCGGTCAGTACTTCATTTCGGCTGAGAGCGATATCCGGGTTGCCGGCATTTCGGCGAACGGCGCCGAGCCGATGAAGAATGACGGCCGCCGAATGCTGGGTATCGTTCGGTGCTATTTCGTCGCCTGCGATCTGCTCGGTAACAAACTGGTCGAACGGCTTGTCATCGTTTAACGAGTTGATGACGTAATCTCTATACCTCCATGCGTCGGGCAGGTGCCGGTCATATTCGAAGCCTTCGGTCTCGGCGAAACGGACGACGTCCAGCCAGTGCTGAGCCCACCGCTCGCCGTAGTGCGGACTGGCCAGTAGACGATCTACCAGTCGCGTGTAAGCATCCGGCGATGAGTTGTTAACAAAGGCCGCGATGTCTTCTGGCTGAGGCGGCAGACCGACCAGGTCGAAATGGATTCGGCGAATCAGCTCCTCGCGCGATGCGGACGGAGCGGGTTGCCAGGTTCGTTGTTCGAGCCTGGCAAGGATGAATGAGTCGACCGGCGTCTGCAGCCAGTCAACATTCTCAACTCGAGGCGGCGTTATTCTGCGAATTGGTTGAAACGCCCAGTGTTTCCGTGCCTCGTCACTGAACGACGTGTCTCCTTGTCCGGGAGCGTCATTCTTCAGTGGCGGTTCCTTCTCACCAGTGGTTGCGGCCCCTGTTGCAATCCACTGACGCAGGACAGAGATTGTTTTAGATGGCAGCCGAGGTTTATCTTCGGGCGGCATTAGCCCTGCATCGATCATCTCAATCAAAAGACTCAGTTTCGGCTTGCCGGCGACAATTGCAGCGCCGCTGTCTCCACCGCTGAGAAGTGTGAACCGTCGCCTGACATCCAGGCCAGCTTCTCGTTTCTCTCCGCCGTGACACTGCAGACAATGATTCGCGAGAATCGGTGCGACGTCCTTCTCAAACGTCAGCCGCTTTTTATCGTCACGCTGATCCTTCGCCACAGCGACGGACATGAAATGCGGCAAGGTTGCCACGAGTAAGCACCTCGCAATGCTTTTCCATGTCAGAAACTTTCGTAAATTCAACATGTCGTTGGCCACGTCCACCAATATTCAAATTAGCGTCTGTAAACGTCCCATCGTCTCAGGCAAGCGTCCAGAACGCGAGCGATCGTCGAAACGAGCAGTTAGTTTTATCTCAGGTGAGTTTAGAGGATTGACCTTGCCAGGTCTCTGAAGTTGATGAAAAGACGTCCAGCCGAGCATGATTTTTTAAAGTGTGGGTTAATGTGCAGCTCAGTTCCCGCTAAAGCGATACAGTGCGATTTAAGAAATTCGCCGGACGGATACTGGAGTTGTTTTAAAGTCGAAATCTGCTGTTTTTCCACTGAGCGTTAGCAATGACTGGTCTGATTACCCAGGATGCCGTTTGAGACGGATGTGGATTTAATATCCTCGAATTTGCAGATCGTTTCGCCACCCTTGATGACAACAATGCCTTTCCCTCGTTGTACATGGGTGTTGTCGAGGCCGTATTTCGTCGTTGTTCGAATTGGTCAGCGCTTACGGTCTTCAGAACGTCAGCAACCAGTTCGATCGTGGGCCGTCGTTAGACCGGTTTAACCGAGTTGTGTGGGGGAGAGGCTGGTTGTTGCCTGCCCGTTCTTCGCTCCTGAGATTTGTAAATTTATCGCAGGCTTTGATTGGTGAGCACGGATCGTTGCTTCCAGACGTTTGCCGGAGTCATTCCTGCCAACGGTACTCAGTCAGCGGCCTGCGAAAGGAGCGGCGATGCTTTGCATCAGTCTGTCTTTGTACTGATTGCTTGCAGGAAGCCGGTTCCGATACCGCCAGGTGCTGCGAATGACCAGCACAGTCTGTGCCTCGTTGCAGTGACTGCCTAACGCTCGGTCGTTTCCGTCGTGAAGGATGCCTGTTGGATCTGGGAGCGGGCCTGGAACAGGGTTTCTTTCAGTGTGGAATTGTCAGGGTACTGCTTGAGGCACCACTCGAGGAGCGGCACGGCTTCGTCGAACTTTTTCTGAGCGACCAGCAGGTTGACGAGATTCTTGCGCAGGGCGTATTCGTGAGGGTTGGCAGCGACGGCGTTTCGCGCGGCCTGAAGAGCGTTGCGTTCGTCTTTCAGGAAAGTAAAGGCATCCTGTGCGCGACTCCATGTGAGTGCGGCCGCGACTCCAGTTTCCGAAGTTGCTTGTTCGACGAGATCTTTTGCGAGCTTTGTACCGACGATCTGGCTTTGCTCATGGTTGCCCAGCCCGGCATAGTGGTTTCGTAAGCTCGTCAATGCGGTATCGTCAAATGAAAACTGTTCGAAGAAGAAGTCAGCGTCCTGTCGGCCCAATGCCTGAATGACAAGCCACTGGTACTGGCCTCCGAGTGTGAATACTTTCTTGAAGTGGGTCAGTCCGGCTTCGTTGTCGCCGGCCAGCAGCGCCTCGCGGCCCGCGGTAACGAGAACCGGCGGAGCTTCCGGGCGAGTCTTGAGTGCCTGGTCGATTAGAGCCAGTTCGTTTTCACGGTTGGATTCTCGTAGAAAATTCAGTTCGGCCATAAAGATGTAGGCTTCACCCTGCATCGGGCAAAGTACGACCGCCTGGCGGGCATGGGCCAATGAGCGGTCCAGATAGTCTCGACGATCTGAAAGGATTTTCCCGAGCCACAAATCCAGAGCTTCGCGTGTTTCAAATGGGGACGTATTGGCAGCGTCCCGGATTTGGGCCAGTGGCATCGGGATGCCACTCTTACTTTGTTCGGCGTCAAACTTGAGCCTTAGCAGGCTTGCCAGATTCAGATGAGCTCTCGGGTTTGCTGCGTCGATTGAAAGTAACTTTTCAAGGTGTTCAATTCGCAGATCAAGCGTTTCTTCTGAGTCTCCAAACTCAAGGTCGGCCTCTGCCAGGGACAGGCGATGAAAGCTGTCCCAATGACTGTTAGCAAGAGCCGCGTCTGAGTGAGTTACCAGCATGAGATAAGCGACGCCTGAAAATACTATGGCCGCTCCGCACCAGGCGAAACGAGGCAGGACTATTCCCCGATCGGTGAGGGTATCGTTGCCAGGTTGATTCAGACGCCACGCAATGGCGAGCAGGAAAATTGTCATTGAGACGCAGGCCGGGATGTACCACACGAAGTCGACGACTGAGTGGGCAATGCTGGCCGCGATGCCGGCCGCGACTGCAGCAAGACATGCCGCATGACGTTCAGATTTCGAATTTCGGAAAGCTTTGAGGCACCAGATTCCGCAGATCAGAATTCCAAGCGCGAGCAGACTTGCCCCCGCGATTCCTGTTTCGAGTAGAACCTGCAGATAGCCATTTTCCGCGTGGCTGTATTCAGCTCGGTGGTCACCGGAGATGTACCGCGGATAAACGTACCGATGTGTGCCCACTCCGCTTCCCGTACCGATAAATTCAGGAATGCCGCGCATGACTGCTGCCCAGATTTGTCGTCGGCCACTGGACGCTTCCTGCAGGGAACCGGCGTCTATGAGCGATTCGAAACGCGTCTCCAGCGACTGTGTTCCGTAAAGGATCGCTCCGATCCCGGTGAGAACAGTTACTGCCAGAATTGCTCCGATTGCCTTACGGCCGATTAGTGATTTGGCTCCGAGGATTAAGGCACAAACCAGCGATGCTCCAGCGAAGACAGCGATGCCCGCACGTGACAATGAGAAGAGTACGGCGACTCCGCACAGGCCCAGCGCGATAAACAGCAAAGAAATTCGTAGTTGTCCGGCGGCCGCTCCCGTTGGTGGCTGGTTCCATTGAGTTTGATTTGGCCGATGCTCGGGCATCGAAGTCGTCTGGCAACTTTTCCAAACCCACCAGATCAGAGCTCCAATCCCCAGCGACATAAAGTGAGCGAAGTGATTTCGGTTCTGGAATGTTCCCATTACCGTGCTGGAACTGTCGCGGAACGGGTGATCGTAGACCCATAGAAATCGACCGTTGCCAAAGAAGTATTGGGCCAGACCGACGCCCGCCATACTGAGCGTTGCAATGGCGACAAGTTTCAACATCCGTTCTGCATCGTCGATTGATCGCAATCTTTGAACAAGGACTGTGAAGAGCATTCCGTATGCGATGAATAATGACAGTCCAGACATGGTTTCGTGCGGCGCGATGGAGATCGTATTCCAGGAACTTTCGGCGACAGTAGCCGGTCCAGATGACCACAGCGGCAGGGCATCTGCCAGGCCGGGGGACACGATGGCCAGCAGTGATTGCGGCACGCTGATCAGTTGGGCTCCGACGAGCACGACGCCTGCGATCAGCAGTCCTTCAACACCGCTGCAGGTATACTTCGCTCGGTCGATCAAACATTGCCCCATTAACCAGAGCGATGTCAGGAACGCGACTAATGAGACGAAGACGAATTCGCCCAGTGGGTGGCGGCCGCCCATGCAGAGAGGGGCAACGACGAGAATGGCGAGCATTCCTGCATCAAACAGCTGCATGAGCAGGCGGTGGCAAGGGCTTTCCTGGCTAGTGTGATTTGAAGGGCAGGTCGTGGGCATTCCTGTGCTCCAGCATCCGGGGCTTACGCGACGTTAGTGGACAAATAGTGGCAGAACGAATGCGGCCGGAATTCCCAAAAACCTTGAGTTCGTAAATGCAGGCTTTGCTGGGGTTCAGCCTTTTCAGGCGGCTCGGCGAGAGGCTTCATTGGAATTGGTTGTTGAACGCGATTTCTGGGACGCCGAGCCAGTACTTTCGGTCGGTTTGCCGTCATGGTCGTCATCGCCGTACCCATAGCCGTACCCATAACCGTTTCCATATCCATAGCCGTATCCATCACGCGAGCCGCCGATTCGATTGGCAATGACTCCTGCAATATCGACTCCTGAAGTTTTCAGGACTTCGGCAGCACGCAGAACGAGCTTTCGACGGTTCTTTTTTGGTTGCACGACGAGAGCAAGACCGTCGACAAGTCGTCCAACGATGGACGCGTCGCTGGCGGCCAGGATTGGTGGGCAGTCGATCAGAATCTGGTCGTAGTTGTCGTCGGCCCACGCGACAAGTTCTGACATTCGTGGAGAGCTGAGTAACTCAGACGGGTTCGAAGGCTTTGGTCCGCATGGGAGGATGTCCAGGTATTCCAGTCCGGTTTCACGGATTGATTCCGGGGCAGATTCGGCGATTGGATCTGCTGATTTTAGAATTCGCGAGAGTCCCTTGAGGCCTCGCATATTGAACATGCGAGTCAAGCCGGGGCTTCGCAGATCGGCGTCAATAATCAGCGTGCGTTTTCCTGACATCGCATAGGTAACGGCAAGGTTGCCCAGAACTGTAGTTTTGCCATCGTGAGGCTCCGAACTGGTAATGGCCAAACGCTGCCGCTCTTCGTCAGCAAAAACGATGGCCGTTCGCAGCGATCGAAACGCTTCGCTTTCGACTGCGTTGGGAGTCGAGTGTACAAGCAAAGCGTCGATACCGACGCCACTTTGGTCTGGGATGTTGCTGATGACTCCAAGAACTTCCAGGCCAAGCTGCTGTTTGAGTTCCTCTGGTGAGCGGAATCGATCGTCGAGTGTATCGATGATGTAGACAATGGTGATTCCGGCGAGGAGTCCGGCAAATATGAACAGCGGTAAGATCTTTGCTGTGGATGCCTGTGGGACTTTTTTACCGAGCAGGGGGGGGCGATCCATGACAAACAGCTTCATACTGGCTCCGTCACGATTTACGTTAATTCCAGTCAGACGCGTCAGTACCATGGTGTGCATCTCGCGAAGTAAATCGACTTCGCGTCTCGCGATTTCAATTTCTGCGAGTTGGCCGTTAAGTTGAATGGCTTCCTTTTCAGCCTCGTCGTAAATCTGCCGGATTGCGTTCTCACGTTGCTGTTCTACAGAAACTGCGTCTTTAACGAGGGTGTGAATCTGTGAGGCGATGGCAGGGTCTTTCAGGCTGCTCCACTGCGCCGACTTCTGTGCCTGTGCGTATGCCAGATAAAGCTGGTTCTGATGCAGTGACTGCGTCAGTTTGATCATTCGAGGATGGTTGGGGCCGTAAAAACTTCTACTCTCGGCGAGCTTTCTCTGGGCGTCAACGATTTCCTGCCGAATCGTTGTGGTGACTTCTTCGTCAGTCGATTGTCCGATCGATTTGAGACGCTCATCGCCAAGTAAGTCTGCCAGAGGTTTCAGGTGAGGTGTCAGGTCGCTTCCGGTTTTAAGTGTCTCTTCGATTGCTGCCAGTGCTGCCTGCATGGAGACGCGTCGTGACTGTGCTTCAAGATACGACTTGTTCAGTGCCAACGTGCGTTCAACGAGTGGGTGTTTGTCGGTTTCGTCGCGACCTACGCTCAGTCCGCCGATGGCTTGTTGAGCGCTAAATAGATCGCGTTCTTTGGTGAAGAGTTTTTCTTCAAGAGCAAGTCGCTCTTTGTCCAGGGAATCGACCATCGCGACCGACATATTGATTTGCGTACGGTCTAAGAATTCCTGCGACGCTGCGATCATTGCATTGATCACCGCCGCCGGCGTTTCCGGGGCGAGTGAGACGCAGCGCAGGTGAATGGCGGAGTTCCTTCCAGCGTTGACAGTCAGAATTCTGCGCAATTGTGTGGGCCACTGTTCCTTCGGGATACTTGAATCCAGCTCTGGCGGCGTCTTATCAAGTTTTGCGATAGCTGCCTCAATGACAGTTCCACTGAGCAGAATTTCACGAAAGGCGTCGACTGGTGCACCGCCGCCGACCAGTGAGTTGCCCCGCTGGTCGGGATTAATCTGGTGTAAAAGTACGGAGCCGCTGGATTCGTAAGTTGTTGGCTCCGGTTCGATTGATGAAACCTTCAGTCCTCCAAAGATTGCACTGACCAGAACGGCGGCGATAACGATGTGCTTCCGTCGCCAGATGGCGTGCAGGAATCGCAGCGTTTGTCGAAACGTGTGCTCCATTTCGGAGTTTCGTATCGTCGATTCGGCTGTGGGTGTGCTCATGAAGCGTTGTCTGGTAAATGATTATTAAAATGCGCCAGCAGTCAGAGCGTTGCGTCCGACTCCGACCAGTGCACTGATTGTGCTGAGGGTGAATGTCAGTGGTGTTTCTTCAACGTTGACGACATCACCTGGTGCCAGAGGGATGTTGGCTTCGCGGTTGTTTTGAGCTTCACCGAGCCGCACACGAATGGCGACCGCTTCTCCGGTCTGCGGGTGTGGTCGCACGATTTTCAGCTTGTTCGCGATCCACGGAGAAAATCGAGGCCCACCAGCTTGTGCAAGTGCATCCAGGATGCGGTACTCGCGGTCGTAGGGCATTTCGATATTCCGGTTTCCTGTCAGGCCCATCACGGTCACGTACCGGGCGGGTTGCTCTCTGACAGTGATAACGGTTCCGTCCGGCAGGCTGTCTTTTGATGCGGCTTGCGCCGTGGCCGGAGACTGTAAATTGACCTGCAGAATTTTTGGGGATGTGGCTTTAGTGGATGACTCAAATCCGGTCTGAAGGATTTGGCCGTTCCCCGCAGAGGCGACTGTACGACTACCGGGTTGGTGAACAGTGATTTGAGAGCTTGCCTTTTCGGAGAGGCCTCCAGCCGCAAGCACAGCGGTTGCGAGTGTGCTGGCGCTTGCACGGATTTCGTATTTGCCCGGCGTTTCGACGGCACCTCCGACTGTTACATGGTGCGTGTGCTTTTTAGCAAACATGACAGAGACGGAGGGACGCATGAAGATTTGTCGCTGAACGCAGGCACTGCGGACCGCATCAGCCGCTTGCGATTCCGTTAAACCTGCGACCTGGATCCGGCCAACATAGGAGACATCGATCGTGCCTTCTTGAGTGACACTGAGTTCGGATTCTTTGGGTTCATCTTCGTCGTTGCCTGATGTGACCAGAACTTTCAGAATGTCTTGCGGCTGAATCAGATCAGCTCCTGCGCCAGTATTTCCCAATTGGCTGAGGTCGAATTGCTGCCCGCTGAATACTGGACGTGCTGCGAGCTCAGTCGGGAGGTCAACCGCTCGATACGACAGCCCACTTTGGCATCCTGAAAAAACGAATGTCAGGAGTGCGGAAAGCACCGATCGTCTGAATGTCCATGTAATCTGGAGTCTTGTCATTGTGATGCTTGGGGATGTGTGCATGGGCAACTTGATGTGGTGCGTGCAGTCAACTTTTAAAAGAAATAAGCAGGCGTTGGTGGCTGCGATTTTCCAGCGAATTGGTTGACGACGGTTCGGGAAGTTGCGACGCGGAGTGATTGGTGAGTTGAAGCGGGCGAATGCCGATTTTCGTTCGACACGCGATGTTCGAAGTTGGATGAGCTGCTTTGAACCAACGAGAAATGGGAGATCACTCATAAGCAGTGAAATTGATGAGATCAGCAGATGCTATTTCAAATGGCGAGAACTGGAATTGGTCATGGTGTGCTGATCACGTTTAGTGCGTACTGGATAATTACTTTGCGAAATTAAAGCTATATGATTTTTTGCGATTGTCGAAGAGTTGTTCGCGTTAGCTCGGCGACGTCATTTCTAAAGTTACCGATCTTGACTCGTTTCGCTGAATTCGAGTTCAATCGCTCCACTGGATATGTTGTCGGTTCGTCGTTTGTCGTGACCGGTAAAGGAGCGGATGGCCGAGTTGCACGATGCGCCGGTTCATACCATAAGAAACCGGGCCGGTCGTGAATGGAGTCACAGCAAAGTGCGTCAGCGTGTCGTCCTGGTCTCGAATACCGGCTGGAATATTTTGAATTTCAGAATGAATCTTGCCACGGCGTTGATCGATCGTGGGTATGACGTTCATGCGGTTGGAACGTCCGATGGCTGCGACAATGAAATTCGTTCTGCTGGCGTTACATGGCATGACTGGGGCCTGACTCGTCGCAGTATTAATCCTTTGTCTGAACTCAACGCGATGAGGTCTCTGGATTACATATACCGCCGGATTGGGCCGGATTTAGTGCACCACTTCACGGTGAAGCCTGTGTTGTATGGAACGGCGGTCGCTCGGGTGCGGAAGATTCCAGCCATTGTGAATTCCGTCACCGGATTGCCCTACTTTGTGCTGTCTCAGTCAAAGGCCGGTGTTCGTGGTGTGGCTCGTGAAGCAGCGTTGAAATGGTACTCATGGGCTTTGTCCGGAAATGACGTTTGCCCGATGTTTCAGAACGAAGACGATCTCTCGGTTATCGCCGCTTCAAATCAGAGCGTGCGCGATCAGGCGGTTTCGACGCGCGGGTCCGGTGTTGATCTCAGCAGGTTTCAGACGGTTACAGAATCGATGGTCGCACCCGACGAATTGGTGGTCACTTTCGTTGGGCGGTTGATCAGGGAAAAAGGGATATACGAGTTTGTCGAGGCTGCTCGAACCGTGCTGTCACAGACAACTCGTCGAATTCGGTTCGTTGTGTGTGGCGAAGTGGATTCCGGGAATCGTTCGGCCGTGCCGCAGGCCACATTGGACGCTTGGCGATCTATTTCCGGCCTCGAATTTCATGGGCACGTTGCTGACGTGCGAACTGTGCTTGAGCAGTCGCATCTTGTTGTTCTGCCTTCTTATCGGGAAGGGACGCCACGGGCTCTCCTGGAGGCGGGAGCGTGCGGCCTGCCGATTATTGCGACTGATGTGCCGGGTTGTCGTGAAGTCGTCGTTGACCGCGAGAACGGTTTGCGCGTTCCGGCGAAGGATTCCAGAGCGCTTGCAGATGCAGTAACCGAGTTGACGAGCGACTGGCTGTTGATGCGGAAGTTTGGTCGAGCCGGTCGATCGCGAGTTCAGACGTTGTTTGACGAGCGGCTGGTCATCGATGCGACTCTTGATGTTTACGACAGGCTGTTAGGGGTACAGCAGTCGGCTGTTGCGGCTTGAGATTTCTGCAATTTATGTTGAATTCATTCAGAGCGGTCAGTTTCTTATGAGAGTTCTTTTTCTTGTTCAGTACCCGCGTCAGGCTCCAAGCCCGCGATATCGGGTTTATCAGCTCGTACCGTGGCTTGAGGAAGCCGGTGTCGAATGTGATGTCGAACCACTGATTCGCGAGAGTGACTACGCAGCAGCGCGTTCGGCGGGTATGTATCTCGATAAAAGCCGGATGCTTGCCGGTGGTTTTGCGCGTCGGGTTTCAGCTCTGTTGAGGGCTCGGAAGTACGATCTTGTTTACGTCCTTAAAGGAGCGTTTCCATACGGGCCGCCGATAATCGAACAGTTACTGCGAACGGGTAATGTTCCTGTGATTTTCGATTTTGACGATGCCATTCACATACACAAAAAGAGCGTCAGTCATCCATTTCTCGACTATCTCAAATCGACTCGCCGAGTTGGTCAGGTGGCAGCTCTTGCCAGCAGAGTTGTTGTGCCAAACGAATTTCTCGCGGACTTTGCGCGAGAGTTCAATTCTGCGGTGACAGTTGTTCCTGAAGCTGAAAATACGGAACGGTTGGTTCCGCGAACGCCGCATGCGAATGGGTCAAAAACCGTCATTGGATGGGTCGGTAGTTCGTCGACCGCAAAGTATCTGACGTTGATTGAGGAAGCATTGCGAACTGTTTGTGATCGATTTCCGAATGTCGTTTTGCGGGTGATCGGCGGAAAGTTCGAGTCGGAAGGAGTTCGGGCAGAGCTCGTCGACTGGAATTTCGATCAGGAAGTTCAGCAGTTTCACGATCTGGATATCGGTATCATGCCGCTGCCGCTCGAAGAGTGGAGCAAAGGCAAGAGTGGCTGCAAGCTTCGACAGTACATGGCTGCTGGCGTGCCAGGAGTCGGCACGGCAATCGGTTACAACCTTGAGCTTGTCGAACATGGGCGTACTGGATTCCTCGCGACAACTCAGGATGAATGGGTCGACTGTTTGTCAACTTTGATCGAGCGACCGGAACTCCGAAACACGATAGCCGCCGCTGCACGTCGCGACGTCGAGCAACGATTTGCCATTAATGTCATCGGGCCAAAACTCGAGGCTGCAATCCGCGAGACTGTCGACGAATTCAGGGTTGCACCGTCTAAAGCCGCCGGCAGAGCAGGGAGGTCTGTAGCGTGACGGCTCCTTCCGTGTTGTATATCGCGTCGGCGAGTATTTCCGATCCGCTCATTGTGTCGCAGGTCGTTCGTTACCTGGAGCAGATGCAGCACTCGCTGCGTTCGTGTCACTTGATTACGTTCGAGCGAGACGATGCGATCGACTTTGCCAAGGCATCGGAAGAGTTGTTCGCGGCTGGAATTCGCTGGTACCCGATCAAGGCCTGGAAACGTTTGAGAAGTATCGGTTTCTGGTTTGACCGGAGTAGCGCTCTGGCATGTGCTCGACGCATTGTTGCTCGCGAAGCTGTTGATATCGTCCATTGTCGAAGTTTTCTGGCAGGGACGCTCGGCAGGAAACTCAAGAGTGACAGCGTTCGCTTTCTCTACGATATGCGAGGATTGTGGTCGCTCGAAAAACGCGACAAAGGCACGATCCGGCATCCATGGATGTTCAAAGTGGCTCACGGTCTGGAACAAAAACTGTTTCGTGACGCCGCCCACATTGTTTCGTTGACATATGCCGGTAAACGCCATCTTGTCGAAACTGGAGTGAGCGTACCAATCGATGTGATTCCGACCTGTGTAGACCTCGAACGATTCAAGAGGCAACATGAGGATGTGGAAGGCTCGGGCAGCGTTGCATCAAGTACGCGGACTCTCAACGTAGTATCTGCCGGCACGTTGGGGCTCGGCTACCTGGCAGAAGAAATGTTTCGGTTCGCTGCAATGTTGAAGTCGACGTGGCCTGACGCGTCGTTCCGGATTTTGACTGGCAGCAATCGTGACCAGGTGGTTGCCGCTGCTGAAAATGCAGGCTTGCCAACCACGTGTTTGGAGATTTCCAGAGTTTCGCCAGAAGCTGTTCCAGCCGAGTTGTCTGCCGCTGATGTTGGGCTGTGTTTCGTAAAACCAACAGAAGCGAAAGTGGCGTCCTGTCCGACGAAACTTGGCGAGTATCTAGCATGTGGCTTGCCGGTTGTTGCGACGGATGGTGTCGGAGACGTGTCAGAGATTCTGCAAAGCAACCGCGTTGGCGTGGTCATCCGGCAAGACGACGAAAGCTCATGGCAGGCTGCTGTTGAGCGGCTTGTGAAGTTGCTTCAGGATCCTGAGTTAGGGGAACGCTGTCGTAATGTGGCTGAACAGAACTTTGGGCTCGTCGACGGCGCGAATGACTATCTTCGTATTTATGGTGAGATGACTGGCAACTCCCCGGCAGAAACGAGGGCAGCCGCATGAGTGGAGAAATTGCCTTTGTTCATAGTGCCTTACGACGTGGTGGTGCTGAACGGTTGCGATATACCGTTCTTAAAGAGCTCGCTGAGCAGAACGTGCCATGCCGTGTTTGTCTTTTCAGAGGCGACGGCGATCTTGTGCCCGCTGTCCGTGAGCTCGGCATCCCGGTTGATGTACTGAATGTTTCAGGCAAGTTGCATAGTGTAAAAACGACGTTGCGACTTGCTTCCTGGCTGAGAAAAACAAGGCCGTCGATTGTTCATGGTGGGCAGTTTTTGACGAACCTTCACACGACGGCAGCATCAAAAATTGCTGGCGTCGGTCCGGTGATCATCGAAGAGCATGGCCACAATCGTTGGAAACGCTGGCACCATCGCCTTCTAGACCGGCTTGTGTGCAGTCAAGCAGATGGCGTTGTGTGTTGCTCGTGCAGTGTGAAGCGGGTTGCTCAGTCGTCAATTCGACTTCCCGATGAACGCTTCCATGTGATTCATAACTGCATTGATCTGGCGGAAATCGGTGGTCGAACGGAGACGCGTTCGACGGTTCGTGAGAGCCTTGGAGTTGCTGCTGATGAGATCTTAGTTGGAACAGTCGGAACTCTACGTCCTGAGAAAGGGCACGAGGTTCTGATTCGTGCCTGGCGGAAATTCTCTGAACGTCATCGTGACATTCGTGCGAAGTTAGTCGTGGTTGGCGATGGACCGAGTCGGCAAAAGTTGCATGCCGAAGCAAAAGACGTTCCGGGCATCATCTGGGCCGGTAGCCGATCTGATGTCGGTGAGGTTCTGGCTGCGATGGATGTGTTTGTCTTTCCGTCGATCGACGAAGGGCTGGGGATAGCACTGATCGAGGCGATGGCGACCGGCCTCCCCGCAGTTGTGAGCGATGAAGGTGGTATTCCAGAAATTGTGAAGGACGGAGAGACTGGGCTCATCGTAAAGGCGGGTGACTCAAAGGCTCTTTGCGAAGGGCTCTCCAGGATCGCCCTGGAGATTGATCTCAGACGCGAGCTAGGAGAAGCGGCGAAAGTGGTTGCTATTAGCGGGCACAG
>CALGTK010000430.1 GCA_937904325.1 uncultured Planctomyces sp. | reverse complement strand
GTCGACAAGTTTACCTTCACGGTAGAAGTCGCCAAGTTGATTCCATGAGTGCGATCATTCGCATGATTCGCCCTGCAATCATAGCCATTGCTGCTCCGGACAAGCCGAACGTCGGGATCAGGAACCAGCAACAAATTGCAGAGGTCGTGACTGAAAGTCCGCAGGCCGGAGCCAAAGGAGAGATTCGTCGGGCCGCGACGAGCGACATATCAACGATGCCGTTTTGAAGATCCAGGGCGACTGATACGGCTGCCAGTGTCAGGACTACCTGATAGGCAAGCAGGTCAGAGCGAATCAGAGCGAGTAACGGTCCGCCTGCCACTATGGTGAACCAAACTCCTGCTACCCCCAGAACAAGGTAAAACAGTTGCAATCGTCGGACGAAGCTTTGGAATTGGTGGGGGGCATTCGCTGACGCAAGGCGACCGAGTTTCGCTGACACGGATTGGTTGAGAGCCTTGCCGACCATCGATCCGGCAGCGGCTCCGGATGCAATTGGTCCAAATATTCCGACGGCGCTCAGGCTACCCAGGCCGGGAAAGCTCACGAAGTATCGCGACACATGAGTATCCAGCGAAACGAGCATAACCTTGAAGGCAAGTGGCAGGCTTCGGAATGTTAGATGTGTCAGGCGGTCAGCTTTCACCGTACGAAAACTTGCGAGGGTTAATTGTTCCGAGTCGTGTTGGGCAGCGAGTCGTCGGCCAAGTGGCAAATCATAGAATGCCAGCACGAGGAATCTTGTCGCAGCTTCGGCGATGACTGCGGCGACCAGATTGCCAGTTGCCAGAAAGGTGGCTCCCAGCACAATCGAAGACAGAATTCCCTTGAGGATGATCGAATGCGCGACTCTGTCCATCCGCTCGGACTGCTGCATCAGCCCGTTGAACGTGTCTCCGATTAAGAGGAAGAATCGTCCCAGGCTCACGCCAGCGATCACGGCCAGTGTGTCAGCTCGATATCCGCAGATCAGGGCAATAGTCGGAACAAGTGCCAGTGCGATAAGTCCGCAAATCAGCCGCAGGCTCAGGTACTCGATGAATCGAACTTCTGCAGTGCTGTCGGTTGCCTGCAGCGTTCGTAGATCGAGTCCGGCAAACATGAAGACCGGCGCAGAGATCGACAAGGCAAGGATGTACTGCCCTGACGTTGCATCACCCGCTTTCAGTAGCAGCGCCATCAAACCAAGCTGGCAAACAGCGACGAGGGCGTTACTGAGGAACGACCAGGCAAAATTCACCTTAAGCGAAAGAGGGGGCAGCCGGCGAGCGGTCCTCGTTTCGGATGGTGGTTGAGGATTTAATTCTTGCATGGGAGAAGCCGGTAGGTGTTGCACCTGATAACCCGGCAAACCCAGCATCCTGGCAGCGCAAGGCTGAGGCGTTATAGTGCTGACGCGATTTTCGTCACAAGATCAGATGTGACCACGCTTTGTCGTCGATTGAACTCAGGAGTTGCAACGTGATCCGGATTCGCTCTGCGTCTATGTTTCTGCTGGCAATAGTGATGCTGGCAGTATTCACGCGGCCGTCGTTCGCCGCAGATGATCGTCCCAATATTCTCGTGATTTACACGGACGATCATTCGCATCGCTCAGTGAGTTGCTATCCAGAAGCCTGGAAGTGGGTCAATACTCCGAATATTGACCGACTGGCCGCTCGCGGAGTCCGATTTGCCCACGCATTCGTCGGGACCTGGTGCATGCCGAGTCGCGCGACCTTGCTGACCGGGCATCATCAGTTCGGCGTTGAGTCAATGCGGATGGAAGGTCAGTATCCGGGCAGCACGTACGATCCGGAGAAGGCCCGCTTCTGGCCGAAGACGTTTCGCGAGAATGGCTACACGACCTGTCAGCTCGGCAAGTGGCACACCGGGACCGACACCGGAGCCAATCGTGACTGGGACTTCCAGAAGGTCTGGAACCGACCACGATATCCCGAGAACTCTGGACACTACTTCTATGATCAATTGATCGAGACCAACGGTGGCGAGCCGGAACTCGTCAAAGGCTACTCAACCGACAACTACACAAACTGGGCGGAGGACTTCATTCGCGGTGAGAATCGCGATCCCGACAAACCCTGGTACCTCTGGGTTTGTTACGGAGCCGTTCACGGGCCATTCACTCCGCCACACCGTTACCGCGACGCGTATCCGGATGCGCAGGTGCCAACGCCAAAGGACATCTTCCCACCTCGTCCCGGGAAACCAGCGTACATGCAGAAAATCAACTTCTGGGAGCTGGGCTCTGATGGGCAGCCGCAGATGAAGGGTGGGAAATTTGGCGGCCGAACTGTCGCTAACGCAACCAGCATTCACGGTAACTCGTTGAACGGCTGGGTGAGACAGTATCACCAGGGGGTGCTCGCGCTGGACGACTCTGTCGGCCGGCTGGTTTCCGTTCTCGAAGAAACCGGCGAGTACGACAACACGCTCATCGTCTTCACATCAGATCAGGGATTTGCCTGGGGGCAGCACGGCTTCAAAACGAAGCTTGCGCCGTACGACGCGAATATCCGCTCACCAATGATCGTGTCGATGCCGAGCAAGCTCCCTGAGGGAAAAGTTTGCGAGCATCCGGTTTCCGGCGTTGATCTGATCCCAACATTCTTCTCGTTCGCCGAAATGGAAATGCCGTGGAAGATGCACGGCCACGACCTCACTCCGTTGCTGAAGGATCCGAAAAGCGACTGGGAACACCCGTCAATGACAACTTTTACTGGCCGAGCGTACGGCTCAGACACGCACACGATTCCGACGGACAAAGAAATCTCAGAGCTGAACGGGATTCCCTGGTACGTGATGATCCGCAGCGGCCATTACAAGTATATCAGAACGCTTGTCGAGAACGAGATTGAGGAACTGTACGATATCGATGCCGATCCGGATGAACTTACGAATCTGGCTCTCGAAGCTAACCATCAGAAGACTCTGACAAAGCTGAGAGCCGAAGCCGTCGCCGAGATGACTCGCACGGGCTGGAAACTTGTGGACAATTTGCCAGGCGTCCGCCAGTTAGAATTCTAGCATCGCCATTATGATGAATTTTTGACACCGAGTTATTCACGGGGGCGTCTTGACGCATCCCGCGGGCTCAACCGATTGACTGACTTCAGGATGACCACTGAATGATTCTTCGCCATCTTTGTTTGCTGTTGTTCGCTGGTTTGTTGTCTTCGCAGAGCCTGGCTGCAGAGAAGCCGAATATCATCGTCATCATGGCCGATGATATGGGCTATGGGGATCTGTCGTGCTACGGGGCGACGCGTGTAAAGACTCCAAACATCGATCGACTTGCTGCAGAAGGTCAGCGTTTTACGAGTGGCTATTGTTCGGCGTCGACCTGCACTCCGACTCGGTATTCGTTCCTGACAGGCAATTATGCCTTCCGCCGAAAGGGGACGGGCATTGCACCGCCGAACAGTCCAGCGATCATTCAGCCAGGCACAGAGACGATTGCTTCGCTGCTTCAGAACGTTGGTTATTCGACCGCCGTCATCGGAAAGTGGCATCTGGGGCTGGGTGGTCCAGAAGGTCCCAACTGGAATGGCGATCTCAAACCGGGGCCATTAGACATCGGTTTTCGGTTTAACTTTCTGCTGCCCACGACGAATGACCGCGTGCCGCAGGTCTACGTTCGGAATCATCGCGTGCTGAATCTGGATCCCGAAGATCCGCTTTGGGTCGGCAAGAAGAAACCGAGCGCTGATCACCCGACCGGAATCACTCATCGCGACACTCTGAAGATGGACTGGACGCACGGTCACAATTCGACAATCCACAACGGGATCAGTCGAATCGGATTTTACACCGGTGGTCACGCAGCTCGATTCCGCGACGAAGACCTGGCCGACGAATGGGTCAATCAATCCAACAACTGGATCGAAGGCAACAAGGACAAGCCGTTCTTTCTGTTTTTCTCTTCGCACGATCTGCACGTTCCACGAATTCCGCACGAACGTTTTCAGGGTAAGTCGCCACTTGGATTCCGCGGCGATTCAATCGTGCAACTCGACTGGTGCGTGGGTGAGCTGATGAAAACTCTTGATCGACTGAGGCTCGCCGAGAAAACGCTGATCGTCTTCTGCTCGGACAACGGCCCGGTGATGGACGATGGGTACAAGGATGGAGCACTTGAGAATAACGGTGATCACCGCGCGGCAGGCCCGTACAGTGGCGGGAAATACAGCGTGCTGGAAGGCGGAACGCGAACGCCGTTCATTACTCGCTGGAAAGGCCGTGTGCCGGCAGGTGAATCAGACAAACTCGTCTGCACAATCGACATGGCAGCCAGTTTTGCAAAACTGGCGGGTGCTGAATTGAAGAAAGAAGCCTGCATCGACAGCTTTAATGTCCTGGGAGCGATACTCGGTGAAAAAGGAGCTACAGGCCGCGACCATCTTGTCCAGCAGGATAATGGGAGAGGTGGCAACTACGGTTTGCGAGTCGGCAACTGGAAGCTGCAGCGGCACGATTCGAAGAAAGCTCGGAATGTGAAGGTTGAAGTCCATTTGACGAATACCAACGTCACTCGATATCGCCTGTATGATCTGAGTAAAGACCCCGGTGAGAAGAAGAACGTCATCGACACGCATCCGGAAGTTGCAAAGCGGTTGATCGTCCAGCTTCAAAAAGTGATTACTGACGGTCGCAGTCGCCACTGACTTCATAATGCGGTCTGTTTGCTGTCTTCCAGACGGAGCATAATCAGATGCGTGCAGATCGAAGATTTGGTGAGCGATTCGACACTTTTTACCTGGTGCTGGTCGTTCTGCTTACAGCCCCGTTTGGTGTGGATTCATCAGATGTCCTCGCGCGTGAAGCGGCCGGGATCCTTGGAGAGAAAACTGCCTGGGCGATGCCGTGGTACTCTGTTGAGGGAGAAGAACCTGGGCCGGTCGTTTTTCTGACTGGCGGCGTGCACGGCAACGAACCGGCAGGAAGCTACGCTGCAGAGCAAATTCGTCATTGGCCGATTAAGGCGGGCAGGTTGATTGTTGTTCCGAGAGTCAACACGCTCGGCCTGACTGCGGTGACGCGATGGTTCCCCCCTTTGGAAGAGGACAAAAACCAACGCGACCTGAATCGCAATTTTCCAACGATCGATCGCGAATTGCCGCAAAGCCCCGTTGCAGTAGCGTTGTGGGAACTGGTCGAACGCCAGAATCCTGATTTTGTCATCGACCTGCACGAAGGGTTTGACTTTCACATCAGCAATCCGAAATCGGTTGGCTCAAGCGTCATCTTTACTAATTCGGTCAGACGAGCTTCGCTGGCTGAAAAGATGCTGACTGCGGTCAATGCAACCGTAGATGACGAGGAGCGTCGATTCGAAATGCTGTCACGGTCCGGTGCTGCGAAAGGCAGCCTGGTGCGGGCTTGTACCGACCGACTGAAGATCGATTCGTTCATCCTGGAGACAACGTATAAAGATCAATCAGTTTCACTGAGGGCACGTCAGCATCGTTTAATGGTATCCACGCTTCTTCTGGAACTTGGCTTGATCGATCACGATTGCGCCGATGTAGTCACCGCCCAGGGTGAGTCGGCCGGAGTTGACGTGGCGATTTATGATTCGGCGGGGGCGTCGTCAAAGGGAATTGCCAATCTTTCGCGCCTGCTTGGACGATCCGATGGAATCTCAGTCGTGCGTATTGGACCGTCGGATATTAATGTTAAGGTTTTGAAGCCATTTGAGGTGGTACTCTTTCCTGGTGGAAGTGGCAGCAAACAGGGTCGAGCCATCGGTGAAGAAGGGCGAGAGGTCGTCCGCGACTTCGTCAAACGCGGGAACGGCGTTGTGGGGATTTGTGCGGGAGCTTTTCTTTGCTCATCGCATTACGACTGGTCGTTGCGAGTGATTAACACCGCCGTTTTCAACAAAACTATCGATATTCCCGGCGTCGGTCGAAAGTCGATGTGGTATCGCGGGACCGCGCAGAATGTACAGATGGAGCTTGAAGGGGCGGCGTTGTCGATCCTCGGGAAATCTGGAGACGTAATGGTCAGATACCAAAACGGACCAGTCATTTCGGCGGGAAAGGCGACGGACCTGCCGATGTACACGCCGCTCGCCTGGTTCCGGTCGGAAGTTTCGAAGTACGAGCCTCAAAAGGGCACGATGATTAACACGCCGGCGATCGTAGTTGCGGACTTCGGCAAAGGGCGAGTTCTATCGGTCAGCCCACACCCTGAAGCGACCCCCGGCCTGGAATCGATAATCGTGAACGGCGTCCGTTGGGCGGCTGGACATGCAACACTGTCTGAGGACTGATCAGGTGCGGTGTTTGCGGGTCACAACTTTCTTCTGCGGCGTTACGCTGCTACGGTTTCGTGATCAATCGAAGATTCACCTGCGAGGATGACCATGAAGCGGAATTCGTCCCTCTGCCTGTTGTTTGTTTTTACGTTGCTGTTGCTCCCAAAGCTCAAAGCAGACGTTGCCAGGCAGCCAAACGTCCTGCTGCTTTGCATCGATGATTTACGACCGGAGCTCGCATGCTTCGGCAAGAAGTATATCAAGTCGCCTAATATCGATGCACTGGCAACTCGCGGCCGCGCGTTCCATCGGCACTACGTCCAGGCACCAACGTGCGGAGCGTCCCGATACGCACTCTTGACCGGAACTTATGGGCCTTCCGGGAACGGAGCTTTGTTCTCGCGAGGGGCCAAGCTCAGTAAGGATGCTAAAGCCTTTCCGCCGAGTTTTCCTGCATGGTTTCGGCAGCATGGGTACACGACGGTTTCTGTTGGAAAGGTTTCTCACCATCCCGGAGGACGCGGCGGCAAGGACTGGGATCAGGATTCGATACCCGAAATGCCGCTTTCGTGGGATCGCCATTTGTTGCCGGCTGGTTCCTGGCAGCATCCTCGCGGAGCTATGCACGGATTGGCCAACGGTGAGATCCGCGGCGATGCCTCAAACATGGATCTTTTTCAGGCGGTCGCAGGCCCGGATTCGATCTACCCGGACGGATTGATTGTTGACGAAGCGTTGAGTCAACTGGATCGACTCACTGATGCGAAGGAAGATAAACCATTCTTTCTCGCTGTCGGCATTATCCGACCGCATTTGCCATTCGGTGCTCCGAAGAAATACCTGGACCTGTACGATGGAGTCCAACTGCCACCGATTTCGCATCCGACCAGGCCAGCAGGGAAAACAACCTGGCATCGCTCTGGCGAGTTCATGAAGTACAACCGGTGGAAACGAAATCCGAACGACGATGCCGATTTTTCTACTGAAGTTCGAAGGCATTATGCGGCTTGTGTTTCGTATGCGGACGCTCAGGTTGGGCGAGTTATTAAACGGCTGGAAGCTACCGGCCATGCTGACAATACGATCGTTGTTCTGTGGGGAGACCACGGTTGGCATCTCGGTGAGCATGCCATTTGGGGAAAGCATGCGTTGTTTGAGGAGTCGCTGCATTCACCACTAATCATTTCATATCCAGACATGCCGAAACCAGGCGTGAAGTCTGATTCGCTGGTCGAAACGATCGATGTCTTTCCGTCGGTCTGTGAGATTGCCGGTTTGCCGAAACCGAGCTTTGTTGATGGCACTTCGTTGCAGCCGCTGATTGATCAACCGACGGCGGAGGGGCATTCGGCTATTGCGTATGCCAAGGCTAGAACAATTCGCACTGCGACTCACCGATTGGTTGCTCACAGGGACGGGTACAACGAACTTTACGATCACCGCACGCCTGAAGGTGAAACTCTCAACGTCGCTGCCGATTACCCGAAAATCGTTGAAGCGCTTCGTGCGGAACTCAATTTTCGACTTGATGGAGATGCAAAGTTTGTTCCGCAGCAGACCGGCCTGCCGGTCGAAGCTCCACAAGACGCGATCGTCCTTTTAGACAACGACGGCAGTCACCAATTTTTGAGCATGTCAGGAGAACGGGCGAACTGGCCACTTGAAGACGGGGCATTGACTTCAACAAAAGGCAAAGGCCGAACCAATCACATCGTCTCAAAGCAGCAGTTTCGAGATGCTGATATTCATGTTGAATTCATGCTTCCGGATTCGGGAACTGGCAACAGTGGGATCTACATTCACGGAAACTATGAGATTCAGATTTTCAATTCAGTTGATGCGAGAAAACTCAGCCAGCAGGAGATGGGGGCTGTTTACGGATTCGCTCAGCCGTTGGTAAATGCTTCGCGAAGTCCCGGAGAATGGCAGGTCTACGATATTCGGTATCATGCGCCTCGACGCGACAAGGATGGCGAAATTTTAACCCAGGGTTCAATTACTGCGTGGCTTAACGGTCAGAAAGTTCAGGCTGAGACACGGCTTGGTGAACCTCGATCGAAATACCATCCATTTCGATATGGGACCACTCCTTATCTCGAAAAGATCTCGCAAAGGCAACTTGAGACGTCCGTTGGTCCATTGTTTCTGCAGGATCATGACAACCCCGTACGATTTCGGAATATCTGGATTCGACCACTCGACGAATTCGCTTTCGTCTATGAACCGAATGTTGCTGATCAGCCCGCTAAAAAAAATATTAGCCGGGAAACCAGGTCTGTCCGAGTGGTCAAAGACGTCAGCTATCTGGGAACAGACAGGTCCGAGAAGCTTGACCTCTATTTACCGGAAGATGACGAAAAGTCTCGACGCCCAGCGGTGCTGATCGTTCACGGCGGCGGCTGGCATGGTGGCGACAAAGCGGCTGCTCGCGAGCAGAATATCGGCAACACACTCGCTGGTGCTGGTTACGTTTGCGCGAGCATCAATTATCGGTTGTCAGTAAAGAGTGACGACCTGGCGACTCGACTCCGAGACGTCTGGCCACACAATCTTCACGACTGCAAGAGAGCAGTTCAGTTTCTACGAACGCATGCCGAAGAGTACAGAATCGACTCCAGCCATATCGGTGCAATTGGTGGTTCGGCCGGCGGGCATCTCGTCGCAATGCTGGCATTTACTGACAATTCTGACGGACTTGAACCTGCGGGGCCGTACAAAGCGTTGTCAAGTCGAGTTCAGGCTGTCGTTCCGATGTACGGTGTGCATGACGTTGTTCGGCGGGCACTCGCCCGGGGCAGCGAGCTGTCTGAATTCGATGCTGAACTTTGTCGGCAGGCATCACCGGTTACTTACATAACTTCGGATGATCCACCAGCATTGATACTGCACGGGACTGCGGATTCACTCGTTTCGGTTAAGCAGTCGACGCTTCTTCACGCCAGGTTGAAGACTAGCTATGTGCCAGTAAGTTTGATTGTCCTTGAGGGAGCGCCGCACAGCTTTCATCTTCAACCTGAACAACGGGACCTTCGGAAAAGGGTGATCAGCTTTTTCGATCAGCACCTGAAGAAGTAGTGAGGCGACTATTGGCAGAGCAGGATGGTTCACATCGCTGCCGTGAATAGTCACGATGGTCTGCTCAGACGCACGCGTAGAACCTGCTGTTCCGGATTATTTCTTCAAGCATGACTTGAATCAATTTTGAAATTTCTCAGGGAGACTCTGATGAATCGGCCGATCAATCGACGAGATGCACTAAAGACGGGCGCTGCAATTGGAGCTGGATTCTGGCTGGGCGGCAGCTCTGTTTCTCGAGCAGAAGACTCACCTAACGAGAAAATCAACGTCGCGTGTATCGGGATTGGTGGACGCGGCTCTGCCAATGTCGGCGGAGTTTCAAAACAGAATATCGTTGCGATGTGTGACCTCGATGAGAGTCGTGCCGGCAAGATGTTTGAAAAGCATTCGAAGGCCAGACGGTTTGAGGACTTCCGCAAAATGCTTGACGAAATGGAAGGCCAGATTGACGCCGTCGTCGTCAGTACCCCGGACCACACACATTTTCATTCATCTATGATGGCCATGCAGATGGGCAAGCATCTGTATTGCGAAAAACCGATGGCGCACTCGGTCTGGGAAATCCGAGAGATGACAAACATGGCAAAGAAGATGAAAGTTGCCACGCAGCTTGGAGTACAGCGGCACACTTTGTCAGTGATGCACCGCAGCGTTGAACTGATTCAAGCTGGAGCCATCGGAAAGGTCAGTGAGGTTCACAGTTGGATCGGTGGTGATCGCGGGATGCCCGCTCCCGCGAAGACTGGTGAAAAAGTGCCCGCGCACCTCAACTGGGACCTTTGGCTGGGACCGGCTGCCGATCGCCCATACTCGTCATCGTACTGTCCGTACAACTGGCGATTCTGGTGGGACTTTGGAACGGGCGAAACCGGCAATTTCGGTTGTCACATTCTGGATATACCATTCTGGGCACTGGGACTGAAGTATCCAACAAGAGTCGACGGTTCCGGGCCGGAAGTTGATCCGCAGCGAGCTTCGAAATCGATGACGACTCGGCTCGAATTTCCAGACAAGGGCGTGACACTTCACTGGTACCATGCGAAGAGCGGCCCGCCGATTCTGAAAGAGAAGAGCCTGTCGGGCAAAGGAATGAACACACTCTTCATCGGATCAGACGGGATGTTGCTCACAGGATTTGGGAAATATAAACTGCTTCCCGAAGAGAAGTTTGCGAGTTATCAGAATCCCGAACGATCGATTCCTGATTCGCCAGGTTTTCACAACGAATGGCTGAACGCGATTCGCGGCGGTGAACCTGCGACTTGCGACTTTGATTATTCTGGCCCGCTTTCGGAAACTGTGCTGTTGGCCAATACCGCATACCGAGCAGGTGGCGGATTCGACTGGGATGCAAAAACACTATCGACGGGTGGAAATGATAAAGCCGACGCGATGATCCGAACTGAATTCCGAAAAGGCTGGGAAGTCTGATTACGATCCAGTTCGGCACAGCTGGCTTCAAGGGTATAGGGCCTGCTGCACTTGTGATTCTGTCGTTGCTGTGCTGCGTCAATTGTTGCTGTGCTGCGTCAATTTGAGTGTCGCCGATGAGGTTGCAGGTCATCCGGACGTCGAATTTGAACCAGTGGGACGCGATGATCCCGTCACATACATGGAAATGTCTGTCGACGGCGAGTGACTGTTTCTAATGAACCATGTAAAAAATGCGATCACGTTCAACGGCGCACGTGCAGACCGCGTGGTCGATAATCCGGAGAGTCCGTCATCAGGGAATGCGTTGTGGCGAAACAGGCAACTGATTGTCGCAGATAACCGTGTGGGAACGATCAGCGTTTTCTCTGGGATGTAAGACTGACAGGTGATCAAGGAGTACAGGAGTCGCCAGGCCAGTGTTGTTCATGTCGTTGCAGGCAGACGGCTGTTCAGCATTGTATTGTTCGTAAATGCATGTTTGTCAGTCGCCGAGTAGCCTTGGGATGACGCGGATCAAAATGCCACTCAGGGGCATAGCAATTCCGATCATCCGCAGCGCGTTGCCCGACTGATAATCTGGCGCTATCTCCTGCAGACGCTCGTCCCGAAATTTGCCCAGCCCCGGTAGCCCGACCAGGCTGATTCTGGAAACAGCAGATGCCGCAAGCCGATCAATGCCAACGGTCCACCGTTAACGAAGCACATCCCGATGCAGCTGCTGACGTAACGACATCCGTAGTTGTGGTACTTTGAACTTGTGAATCTTCAGAACAAGCGGGGCAGTAGCTGATTTTGACGAGCGAAGTAAGCCAGCCCGGTTTGACGAATCTGAGAAGCTCTTCCACAACCAGTCACACTCACAGAGTTACCTGTTATACAAGACCGTAGCGGCGACGCACGGCAACCAGACAGATCTTCATCTTTCGACCAGCAAAGGGCGGAATGGCCCTGACGGCGAAGACAGAGTTGTTCGTTGATCTGAACAGAGCAGTCTCGCGTCAACACCGGTCGAACAAAGACTGATGCCCTGTCGTGAGTAGGCAACCTGTGCCATTCGAAAAGGAACCATCAGTGTTGATGCTGGAATTCAGATTTCGTTGGGTTGTTTTCGTCTCGAGCCTGCTTGGCGCCTCGGTCGTCTCACAAGTCGCCAAAGCGTCTGATTTGGTGATGTCGGATGGGGACTTCGAGCATGCGGAGCAAGGAAAGCCCCTCGTCGGCTGGAGTGTTTTTACACAGGGGACATTACCTCAATTTTCGGTCGTCGCCGGTGGTCCAGGGAAGTCGAGAAAGTGTCTTCGCGGCGAGAGATCATTGTCAGGCAAACTGGTCGCTCTCAGAAAGCCGCTTGCAGAACCGCAACGACGAGTTGTGATCGAATTCACATTTGCGTTTTCAAAAAATGCAGGTCGAGTCTTTCACATCTGGTCATCCGAACCGAATGCGACAGACGCTGGCCGTCTGAATCTGTGTGTTCAGAACGGCGCTTTGATGCAGTTTGACGGGCGAACTCGAAGTTGGGGTGTCGTTTCCCGAGAGGTTAAAGCGTCTGGCAACCCAGTGTCGCCAATCTGGCACCGGCTGCAGGCCATCGTCGATACGGGCCACGGTGGAATTACTTTTCGCCTTTCGAAGCCTGGCAGTCTTGCGCTACCCGACGCTCCGACAGCAACACGGTACGGCTACCGGATGACCAGTTTGATTGGCGAGGTTGGGCTCGTTTCCGGCCAGAGAATTGCCAGTAATGCGTGGTACCTGATTGACGACCTTGTGGTCAAAGGTGGCCTCGATCTGCCTGTTCCTGAGAAAGTGGCCCCGCTACCAGAGCCCTTCAGGTTGTGGACGGGTCCGCCGATACCGAAAGACGTTTCTGAGATTCCTTTCGTGCCGGGGGTTGTTCACAGGACTATCCATAGCCCGAAAGCTGACGGTTACCGATTCCTGCACGGCGCGGCGATTGTTCATCATGGTGGAGTCTTCTATGCAAACTGGGCGAACAGCCCGACGAATGAAAATGGTCCACATGAGACGCTACAGGGGAAGCGGTCCGTCGACGGGGGCGTCACCTGGTCTCCGCTTGAGGTGGTGGGCCCAGGATTTGACGGGGCGGATCGGCACAGCCACGGAATGCTGTTTGAGCATCAAGGCAAAGTCTGGACGATTTGTTCGCGATTTGGTGTTGGAGAGTCGGGGCAGAGATTCGATGGCCTGCGCGGCGAAGCCTTTGTGCTTAACATGGAAACGGACCATTGGGAGTCGCGCGGAATTGTGATGCGAAACTGCTGGCCGTACGACGAACCAGTTCGGATGCCAAATGGAAATCTTATTACTGGCGGCCAGGACAAAGATGGCTTGCCGGTTGTCGCGATCAGTCATGGTGACGACGTCACAAAATGGGATTCCGTGCTTATTCCGTATGAACGCAGACTGGCTCCGAGTTTTGCGGAAACGACTGTGCATACGAATTGCAACACCGTGCTTGCCGTCATTCGCGGCGGATGCAATGTCGCCTGGATATCGGTCAGCAAGGACTTCGGAAGAACCTGGTCGACGGCCGGGCCGAGTAATTTTCCGATGCCTCGTGCCAAGGCTTACTTTGGCCGCTTGAGTACAGGACAGTATTATCTGATTTCGAATCTGGTTAATCGAGACACACTGGTCATCTCGGTCGGCAATCGGATCGAGATGACGCTACAGAAAATGTGGCGAGTACAGCATGGGCGATCAATACCTCCGCGATTTCCAGGAACAGCCAAAGCGAAGCAATGGTCATACCCTTACGGGTACGAGCACGACGGCAAGCTCTACATTGTCTATTCGGTTGGCAAGGAAGAATGCGGGCTGTCCGTACTGGACATTGCTTATTTGACCGTTGATTGTGCGAGCCCGTAAGTCCCGCCGCCTTTGCAGCCTTGAGGTTGCAGCCAGTAGAATAAGGTTTGCCGACTGTCGAGTGCTGCCATGTTGAAGCAGCGACGGTCACATTGATTAACTGCTTACAAAGGAATTCTGACGATGATGCCGCACCGAGTGTTTGTTTCAAGTTTGATTCTGGCCGTTGTTGTCATGTCTGCTTCCGGCGTTTCAGCCGCGGACAAAAAAGCAAAGGTTCTTTTTGTCAGTCAGAGTGCAGGCTACCGCCACGGTTCAGTTAATCGCGGGAAAAAAGAGCTGGCACCGGCCGAGATTGCGATGACGCAACTTGGGCAGCAGACCGGACTATTCGAAGTTCACTGCACACAGGATTGTGCTGCCGACTTTACGAAGGAAAACCTGCAGAATTACGACATGGTCATGTTCTACACGACGGGGAAATTGCCTATCGCTGAAGCGGACCTTGATTACTTCTTCGAAGAATGGCTGATTCAGAAGGGGCACGGTGTCGTCGGTTTCCACTCAGCGACCGATACCTTCAAGGACTACAAACCGTATTGGGACATGATCGGCGGCAGCTTCAACGGACATCCCTGGGGATCTGGAAATACGGTGACGATTGCCGTGCACGAGCCGAATCATCCGGCGATGAAAGCATTCGGCGGCAGCTCATTCGAGATCAAGGACGAAATCTATCGCTACAAGAACTGGCAGCCGAAAAATGTTCGAGTGTTGATGAGCCTCGACATGTCAAAGTGCAAACCGTCTGAGCCTTACCACGTTCCAGTCGCCTGGGTGAAGGAATACGGCAAGGGGAGAATGTTCTACACGAACCTCGGACATAATAATGGAACGTGGACCGACGAGCGCTTTGTGAAATCGGTTACCGGAGGAGTTCGCTGGGTCATGGGCCTCGAAGAAGCTGACGCCACACCCAATCCCAAACTATCTGCAAAAGAGGAAGAGAAAGCAAAAGCCGCATCGGGAAAATAGGTGTTAGCTGTGTAGATATTGTCGAATTGATTTCGCGATTTCGTTCCAGCGATTGCAGCTGCGAACATGGCGTTTCAAGTGAAAGTCTTTTCAGCAGCGGTGGCGGTCCAGGCTAAGCTCGCAGTTTCTGGTTGTGTGAACATCTCGCCGCCGCTGAGGAATAGATAGAACAATGCCATCGTAAGTGAGTAGCCGATTGCGGATGCTGCAGCTCGGCCGGTCATTTTTTGCGGCGGCTATGGTACTGTCGCTTAAGACACAATTTTGGCTCTCATTGCAGCGGCACTTCGAGTCGAGACGGAAGTTTTCCACCAGGCGTCCAGTGACGTGACGCCTGCGGATCATCAGCGTCGGAAGCACATGCTAACAATAAGGTTCCGTTGGACGCGTTGAGCAAGTACCGGATTACGAGGCTGATAAGGGGAGAAGTTTGAAACTTCGTTCAGACGGCCATTAATTCAGTGCTCGCATCGCGAGTGAGAGAGTAGTACCTGAGACGATCATTCAAATCTGGTGAAGCACCACCCGCAGCTCGCTCGCACGGTCGATACCCGAGGCCGCCGACGACAAAGAAGCGGCCGTCCTCTAGCTCCGATTCCGCCGGTTCTGTGAAACACTTCGTGTGTTTCGTATTTCGCGAGCAGTTTAAGTGTTTCTGCTTAGTAAACGTAGACGCAGGAATCGGCGTTGCCATTTGGATCGTTGAATCTGTCAAGGTTGACAGCGACGCACAGTTTTCCGTCGGAAAAGCAGAGGTCGCCATATTGATTGGCGATGGCAACTTTCCTTTGCACTCGACTGAGTTGATCTGTTTCGACGAGGTCAGTCGTGAACGACCAGCAGGCCGTGTAACGCTCGTTGGTGCAGACACCTTGAAATATGTACCTGCAGTCGCCTTCGCACTTCATGTTGCTGAATGTCGGCGTCTGGTCGCTTGCCTGAACCAGCACGTTGTCCTGAGTCTGAAGCAGTGAGCCAATCATTGCAAAAGTCGAGGAAAGGAGTAGCAATCTGGATGATCGTTGGTTTCATGGCTGACTTCCATTTACGGTCAATCATGATGTCGAGGGTGGTTTCAGTGGATCATGCGTCTGACTGTGTCGATGTGCAGACGTTAATTGGTGTCGATGGATTTTATCGGAGCTTCGTTGCGAATACATTAAGAGCGTAGACATCGCTTCAATTCTTTTAGTTGTAACCCGATGGCCGAACAACGAAGGCAGCATCCCAACCAGAGACCGCAGAGCCGTACGACAAGGCGGCGTCTGCTGGAAGTTGGCTCGTCGGCTGCGTTCGGAGTGACGCTGCCGGATCTGCTGGCGGCGGTTGAGGCTCAAGCAGACACGTCCGGTACGCGTCTGTTTGCTCAGGCGAAGTCGGTTGTTGTGATCTTTCTGTGGGGAGGTCCAGGGCAGCAGGATTTATGGGATCCAAAGCCCGATGCACCGTCCGTCCTGCGGGGAGAGTTTGAGCCGATTTCGACAAGCATCGCCGGAACTCAGGTCAGCGAGCAACTTCCGAAGCTCGCGCAACACGCTCATCGCTATTCGATCGTTCGTTCGGTTACGCATCGCGATTTCGAGCACGGCTCGGCGGCCTACACAGCGTTGACCGGCTATCCTCATCCTCTGCCCGGTACGAATACGACAGCTAAGCCAGATGACTTTCCAACGTATGGTTCGGTGGTGAGTCGGTTTGCTCCGAACAGTCGGCCGGTTCCGGATTTCGTAGTACTAGGGCCGGTGATGCATCAGGGGGCAAGGCCGCCGCTCGCTGGTCAGAATGCAGGATTTCTCGGACCGGGTTTTGATGCTCTGCGAGTTCCAGGCGACCCCGGGGAGCAATCGTTTCGAGTTGACGGCGTCACGTTGCCGGAAGGCGTTGGGCAAGGTCGACTCTCGGAACGTCGGGATTTGCTTTCGAAGATCGACTCGGCGGAGCAGGCTGCAAAACATCGTCAGCTTTCGGGATTCAGCGACCTTTACGAACGGGCCTTCGGCCTGCTTGGGTCGTCCGAAACTCGACGAGCGTTCGAGCTCGGCGGCGAATCGCAACGTCTGCGCGACTCGTACACTCGAACTCGGTTTGGGCAGACGCTGCTGATGGCGCGACGACTCGTCGAGGCGCACATACCGCTGATCACTGTTAACTGGTCGAAGCTAAACGCCGATCAGTGGGACACTCATGCGAAGAACTATCCACGGCTTCGCACAATGCTGCCTCCGTTCGATCAGGCATTGGCGACGTTTATTGAGGACCTGGATACTCGCGGGTTGTTGGATTCAACACTCGTTCTCTGCCTGGGAGAGTTTGGCCGCACGCCAAAGATCAACAAAGATGCCGGGCGAGATCATTGGCCTGATTGCTATTCGATGCTGCTTGCCGGCGGCGGCATTGCTCGCGGGCAAGTGTTTGGAGCATCGAATCGCAGCGCCGCCTACCCGGTCGCTAACGACGTCGCGCCTTGGGATATAGCCGCGACAATGTTTCACCTCAAAGGCATTGATCCCAAAACTCACATCAACAACCGCCAGGGGCAGCCGCTTCCGATCTCGCGAGGCGAAGTGGTGTCCGGTCTTCTTTTATAGTTCACAGAAAGACTGTCATGCTCGACGGGAGAGTCCACTTCTGCGGATTTAGCCGGACGATGATCCTGCTGGTCGTCACTGCCGCAAGCACGCCTGCGATTGCGGATGACTGGCCGGCGTGGAGGGGCAACAACCGAAATGCAGTCTCTAAAGAGACAGGCCTGATTGATTCGTGGCCTGTCGACGGACCGCCGATTGAATGGCGAGTGTCCGGGATTGGAAAAGGTTACTCAAGCGTCGTGGTGTCAAACGGACTTGTCTTCACGACGGGACGGATTGACAGTGACGTCTACTGTGTCGCAATTGAGCTTCAAACCGGTGATCAGAAATGGGAGACGAAAATTGGAACGACAGCGCGAAACGTGATGGCGACGCCAACCGTGCATGGCGAGTTTGTGTACGCAGTTGATCCCGACGGCGATCTGGTTTGCCTGCGAATATCCAACGGTGAACTGGTCTGGCAGCACAGCTACGCTGATGAATTCGGTGGCCGTCTTATGTCCGGGAGAGGCTACGGTGAATCACCGTTGGTCGACGGCGACAGGCTGATCTGCACTCCCGGTGGGGAAGACGCCATGCTCGTCGCACTCGACCGACGTACTGGCGATGTCATCTGGAAATCGACCATCCCGGACATTGGTGCGAAGGGACGCGACGGAGCTGCCTTTTCTTCCATCGTCATCTCGCAGGCGACTGACGTTTGTCAATACGTGCAGTTGGTGGGACGCGGACTGGTCGGTGTCGATGCCGAGACAGGGAAGTTTCTGTGGGGCTATAACGACATCGCGAATCAAACGGCAAACATTCCGACGCCACTTGTACGCGGGGACTTTGTGTTTTCGGCCAATGGATATCACGCCGGCGGAGTGCTCCTGAAGATTGAACGCGATAAATCGGAAACTGGATTCAGGGCTCTCGAGGTTTACCGCTTGAAGGGTAATCGTTTTCAGAACCACCATGGCGGTTTCGTGCTGATTGACGATTACATATTCGGAGGGCATGGCAGCAATAATGGTCTGCCGACTTGCTTCGAGTTCAGGACAGGAAAGATCGCATGGAAGCAGCGAGGTGCTGGAACCGGATCGGCTTCGGTCGTCGCCGCCGACGGACATCTCTACTTTCATTACCAGGACGGAATTGTCGCGCTGATCGAAGCAACGTCCGAGGATTACCGCCTGAAAGGAACATTAAAGTTGCCGAACGCTGGCGGCGACAGTTGGTCGCATCCGGTTATTGCTGATGGAAAACTTTTTCTCCGAGAGCAGGACGAGTTGTCTGTCTACAACCTTCGCCGTGAAACTCCGTCAATTCCACTTCCATCTCCGCCGACACCTGGTACTGAGTTTGCGGAACTGGTTCGGCTGGGGGCGTCGGTCAGGATGCTCTCACGCGAACAGAGCAAGAGTCGGCTGCTGCGGATGCTTAGTTTTGCGATTAATGACGAAAAAGTGCGAATTCCGGTCATTGCCTTATCGGATCGACATGTAGATGTTGATGGAGCATTAACTGAGGCTGTCGTGAACGAGCTGCGGCTGATGAGGTCGGCGTTTATCCTGGACGTTGCCGGTTCTCGTGTCGGTACAGATGGTATTCGCCAGGCAGCTAGCTTTAAGTCGCTTGTCGGGTTGAACCTCGCGGTATGTGAGCAGGTCGATGATGAGTCTCTCGAACCCCTGGAAGCTGCGGAAGGATTGCGTGTTTTGATTGTGACTGGAACGAGCATTGGCCCCGCCGGTCTTGAAGACATCTTCGATTTGCCTGATCTTGTGGCACTGGATCTCGAAGTTTGCGACAACGTGTCAGATTCGGCCTGTGACGTGCTGGCTCGGATGACAAATATTCGGGCTCTGAATCTCAAAAAGACGGCCTTTGAGAAGAACCGGATTTCAGCGGCGGGATTGAAGCAGCTGGCCGGTCTTCAGAAGCTCGAGTTGTTGAACCTTTACGCGGAGTCAATTAATGACGAAGCCCTCAAGGAACTGGCACCGCTTGTGAACTTGCGAGAGCTTGACCTCAGCTTGACTTCAGTCAGCGACGCCGGACTGCGGTATTTGACCGCTCTTAAAAAATTGTCCAGCCTGACGCTGTTGTATTCGGAGGGATTCGCAGGGCCGAAAATTACCAATATTGGTTTGAAGCCACTCTCAGAGATGACTCAATTGAGGACGCTGAATCTCGTCGGCGCGAAGATCGACGATGCAGGTGTTGATGATCTGATGCGGTTGCGAAACCTCAAGCGACTGACACTGGTTGGCTCCCGACTTTCCGCCGACGGATTGAAACGGCTTCAAGTCGCACTCCCGGATTGCGAAATCAGTGCTGACTATCCACTGCGGAAATAACGTTCGCCGTCGGAGAGTTTCCCTGCATGTGAAGTCACAACTGGTAGCGTAAGGGACGCCAGGCCAGACTTTGCAAAACGCTTTGATTTTCAGCGGTTCACAGGTTCCAGGTGCGGGCGGTGCGGTCGAATGCGGCGGATGCCAGTTGGTCGCCAGCGGATGACCATGCAAGGTCGTAGATGGTGTTGCGGTGACCTTTGAGAGTGTGCAGGTTCTGACCGGTCGATGCGTCTTGAATCTGGATCAGAGAATCGCTGCCGCCTGATGCCAGGTGAATGCCGTCCGGCGAAAACGCCAGCGTCTTCACCATTCCTCTGTGATTTTCAAAAGTCTGTTTCAACTTACCTGAAGAAAAATTCCACAACCTTACGATTGGAGTTTTTTCGCTGGCTGCGAGGATCGTTCCGTCCGGCGAAAAGGCCAGACTTTGAATCGGTTCCGGGTGGGGACCGATTTCTCGAATCTGCTTCTTTGATTCCATATCCCAGACCCGGATCATCATATCATGTCCGCCTGAGGCGATGTGTTTGCCGTCCGGCGAGAATGCAACGCAGCTTACGAAGTCGGTGTGCCCTTTCAGTGTTGCCAATGCTCTGCCATTGGCGACGTCCCACAGGATCAGGTCCTTGTCGTGCGAACCCGAAACGGCTGCCGCTCCATCAGGTGTTGGAGCCATACATGTCAGGTATGTCTGATGACCGGGCATGGTCGACTTAAGTTTGCCTTCAGTCAGATCCCACGTACGCAACGTTTTGTCGAGGCTTGCCGAAAGCAGCGTCGTATCTCGATCTTGAAACGACACGGTGCAGATGGCTTCGCGGTGTCCTTCCAGGCGGAACTTCTGCCTTCCGGAAGGCAGATCCCAAATTTTGATTGCCTTATCAAGGCTTCCTGACGCCAGCAGTCTGCCGTCCGTCGAGAAAGCGATTGAGTAAACCGCGTTGTTGTGACGTAGCGTCAAATTTGGTTCTATAATCACCGCGAGTTACCGTCTTTCGCAATGCGACGTCAACATACACATCAAGTGAGTTTGCTGGGCTCGACCGTCAATTCTCCGATACCGAACCAGCAATTCTAAAGCTCAAACCAGCTCGGGAAGCGGCTGATATTTTGAATGGTCGACCAGGTACTGCGGTCTGCCGGTCATGTCGTTAATTGTTGTGTGATCAATGTCGAGGCCCAGGTTGTGGTACATCGTCGCGAAGATTTCCTGAAAGTGGACAGGACGTTTCCTGGGGCGTTCCGCTCGTGAGTTGGTTTCGCCAATAATCTGCCCGGTTCGCATTCCGCCTCCGGCCAGCATCGCACATCCGACAGCCGGCCAGTGATCACGGCCACCTTTCTTATTGATCTTAGGAGTGCGCCCGAATTCGCCCCACACAAGCACTGACGTGTCTTTGTCCATGCCTCGCTCTTTCAAATCGTCGAGCAACGCAGAGAGAGCCTGATCCAGTGCCGGTATGTGGTCTCGGGCGTTGTCGAAGTTTGTGCCGTGCGGCTGACCATGCCAGTCCCAGCGACCGAACGACAGCGTTACCACCCGAGCGCCGGCTTCGACCAGTCGCCGCGCCACCAGCATGTCTTCGTTTCTTAACCATCCAGCGTCTCCGTAACCGGCGGGCTCGGTCGTGCCGAATCCGTATCGCTCGCGCAGTGCTGGATCTTCTCTTTCAACATCGAGGGCTTCCGCCAGTTTGCCCGACGTCAGAATGTCGAATGCCTGCTGGTAGTAAGTGTCCATTCCCTCGATAGCGTTGGCAGCTTCCAGTCGCTCTTTCAGTACATCGATCTGCTGCAGGAGGGTTCGCCGGTCTCGCAGCTTCTTCAGGTTCATGCCGTTGAGAATAAGGTCCTTGCTGCCTGAAGCATTCGGCGCGAATGGTGCATGAGCCAGTCCGGCAAATCCTGGCTGTCCCGGATCGGACCAGAACGCTCCGCCGATCCTTGGTTGAAGAGCAACAGCGGCTGGAGTCTCGTTATTAACCGGTCCCTGCAGCTTCGAAATTGCTGAACTGAAACACGGCCAGCCGCCAGGTGGTTGATTTCTGGTGGGGTGCCCGTGCAGGCACTGGTAAGCCGAATGACGACCTTCTGAACCGACGAGTGTTCGGATAACCGCCAGACGATCCATCCGTTGAGACAATAGTGGCATGTGCTCGCAAACGTCGATTCCCGACACATTGGAGCGGATTGGTGAAAACTCACCTCGATACTCGACAGCGGCTTCCGGTTTCAGGTCAACCATATCCTGGTGCGGAGGTCCGCCGGCCAGAAAGACCATGATTACTGACTTATGCGAGCTTCCGGTGCTGTTCTTAGCTTCAGCCTGGAGAAGCTGCGGAAGGCTCAACCCGCCCATTGCCAGTCCGCCGACCTGAAGAAACGATCGACGTGAAACACCGTCACATAATCTCAGACCGGATCCGTTAATTGTCAGCATGTAATCGCCTTTCCTGGACGCTCGTCGTTCACCCAACAGCTGCAGACAAATTATACCCTGGCACAGCCCGATCGCCCAGGATCAACCGCTCGATTGAGCCTGGTCACGAACCTGTTCGTACCGTTTACGCACGTCCTCGATCCGCAGTTCCTGCCAGGAATTTGTCGCCTGCAACTCGGCAATACCGCTGAGCACTTCTCTCGAAACCGACAATGCGAACTCACGTGTGACGGCGTAGGGTTGAGCATTCATAACATCGGTCAGGTGATAAGCTGACTCCAGCCACGCATTTGAATCGCCCGCCTGCTTTGCCGCCCAAAGCCGAACCAGCGCCGCGAAGACGGTTGTCTCTCCCGCCAGAGACCGGTCTGCCAGTTCGAGTGCTTCGCGACCGTACCCCAGGCTTCGGCCGGGTGTCGTGACTTTGGTTCGCCAGAGCGCTCGGAATGCCAGTGCAAGCGGCTGACTGCTTGAACCGTTCTCAACGGTGCCGAGCGTTCCATCCAGCATCTGAAGCGTCTGCCAGTTTTTGCGATAGTATGCCGACGTCGCTTGAACAAGAGCCAACTCGATCGACAGGCCCGTTGAAACCGGATGAATGAGTCCAACGGTGCCGCGGCCCTGAGCTAACTCGGGTAGTTCCTGCTCGATCAATTTGTACCTCGCCTCGCGATTTTCCGGATCAATCTTGAGCACCGCCCGGAAAAACTTTTGCGAGTCTTCAGCCCGTCCGCCGTATGCCGCTAGAAATCCGTCCGCCAGAAGCCGATCAACCGATTCCGGGATTGAGTCTGCCACCTTGCGAGCACGTTTTTTCATCTGCATTAACGCCAACGCCCGGACGACTTTCGCGGGCGAAAATTTCAATCGCTCCATGAGTGACGGCTTGCCAGTTCGGGCAACTAACGGATCGACGTCTCTGAAAACTGTTTCCGCATCCTCAAGCAATGCTTCAGTGGCCAGTTTTCCGGCCCCTGTCGCGAGCGGATTGCGGTTGTCAGTCAGCGGCAATGCACCTGCGCAGAAGGCTTCCAAATCTTCATGTTCAGCCGCGAGTGTCGCTGCGACATCGCACACTGTATTCAGGCCGAGCCATTGCATTGACCGTAAACGTCGGCGAAGTGGCAGGCCAGTTTCGACTATCTGTTTCTCAACATCGAGCGGACTCTGCGACGCCAGGAACAAGAGCAGTCCGTTGTGCGGTTGATAGACCCTTACATTCTCAAACGAGTCGAGCATTGTCGCGCCGAGCGATCTCAGCAGTTTCTTGTCAACGTAGTGAGAATTCATCCACTGCAGAAAGACACCGTTTTCGCTGAGTCGACTTCTCACAAGCTGCATGAACTCACGTGTGTAGAGATGTGAAGCACCGGCGGACCAGGGATGTGACGGCTGTGAAACAATCGCATCGTAGTTCTTTATCGTCAGCGACATCGCTCCTCGTGCGTCGTTGAAGACAATGTTGAGCCGAGGATCGCTCAGTGGATCGGACTCGCGAAATCCAGAGAGCGTTCGAACTGCATCGACAACTTTCGGTTCGAGTTCGATTGCGTCGATGCTCTGGATCGTTTCAGGGACGCCGTTCACGGCACTCCCTCCGCCGAAGCCGATGATCAACATCGACTTTGCATCGGGGCGTGCCAGCACTGGCAACGTGGTTAGCCACCGAGCCCCGGCTTCAGCTCCAATGACCGCACCGCGCGGAGCGATTTCAGACTCGGGCAGACCGTTTGTCAGTAATTGGTATCCATTCGCGGTTCGAGTAACCATGACCGTAGATGATGCTCCGATCGACGAGTACTCAATCTTCGACGTCATCGCGATGTTGTTAAGTGGGAGATGCCTGAGAATCAGATCCGGGCCGCATGTGCAGAGCAGGACGACTGCCACGACAGGAACAGCAATCGTGCCAGCGAGAAATCGCGACGACACACTTTGTTGGACGGGTTGTTCCAGCAGGAGACTCCAGATTACGACGGCAAGATTGGCGAAAACGCCGACAGCGATCGTGCCGTGGAAACCTAGCTCAGGCAGCAGAAGCCGACCTGCGAAGAGCGAGCCGATGATCGCCCCCAGCGTGCTGGCTGCGTACAACCTGCCAGTTGTGCTCGCAAGTTTTTGGCCCGTTTCAGTTGAGCCTCGGCCGTTCGAAAGCTGCTGCGTTGAGATTTGAATGGCCAGCGGAAGCGACATCCCGATCGCGATGGTCGACGGAAGGAGCACAGCCAGGCACAGGCCAATGTTCGCCAGGAACCCTCCCGATAATCCTGCGCCAATCCATGTACTGGCCAGCGAAACCAGGTCGACTCCCGCAAAAGCAATCACGGTGGTAAGAATCGTTGTTAATTGAGCGACCACGAAGCATCGCAGGGCTGATCGCCCACGAGTGATCAACCGACTTGCCCAGCAACTGCCGATCGCGATGCCGGTCAGAAATGCAGCGAGCATCGTCGCAAATGAATACAGACTTCCACCGAGGACCTGGCCAAGCAGCCGTGTCCACAATACTTCGTACGTAAACGATGCGGCACTCGCCAGAGCGACGACAGCCGGCAACCATTGCAAGCCGAACCGTCGACCGTTTGAAAAACCTGCTGTTTGGGCTGAAACCTCAGTTAGTGAGAGATCACTTGTCGTGACGTTGGACTGTTCGGGAACGAGGCGTTTGCCGTTTGAAGCTTCACAGTTGGATGATGCCAGGCAGTGTACTTCCGCTTTTCGCTCCAGCCAGAACGCGATCCCGAAGACGAGCAGATTGACTGAGGCTCCGACAAAAATTGTTGCCTGCAATCCGACTGCGGGCAGAATTAAAAACGCCGTCGACAGCGTACCCAGGACAGCTCCGAGCGTGTTGATTCCGTAAAGCAAACCGACAGTGCCTGCACCAGAATGCTGGCTGTTGCCGGAGTCTTCAGCATGTCTGGCAAGCAACGGCAGAGTTGCTCCCATACAAGCGGTCGGGAGAAGAATCAGCAGAAAGGCCAGCGTTGAATCCAGACACACTTCAAGCAAACCGCTGGCCGCGGGAAGTTCTGGCTGCCCGCCACAGATAGCAATTCGAATCGCATCCGCTACTTGCAGACCGAAAGGTACGAGCAATGCTCCGCCTGCAACGCCCAGCTCAAGCAGTCCATAAGCCAGAACTGGCCGCTTGATACGATGTTCACACCGAGCCGCTAACCATGCTCCAAACGCCAGACCGCCCATGTAAGAGGCTAGAATCGCCCCGAGAGCCGCCTCAGAAGTTCCGAAGATTGCAGCGAACTGCCGCAGCCAGGCGGTCTCGTATAGCAGCCCGGCAAAGCCTGACAGGAAAAAACAAACGCCAACGCCCGCCAGAAGCTGAGTTCTAGCTGTCGTTTGATTCGTGCCGGGATCCGGCAAATTCTGAGCATCCATGCATCAGCCAGTCTGTATCTGAAATCGCCATGAATTTCGTGAAGAAATCTGAATGATCGTTACTGTGAAACGGCCAAAACTGTCAACACGCGTTGCTGTCCGGGAACTGCAGTTGAAGTTCGCGTCACTGCCGGTTCGGGTTCCGATGTAGCGTGATATCCACCTGCTGTCCCGAATCCAGCAGCACCTTCGCGTCAACTTTCTGCAGGACTTCTTCCAAAGTATCAATGAACTCTCGCCGCAGGGCCATCTGTCGGACTTCGGGATACTTTGATGATCCATTCTCTGATGCCACTACAAATTGGTCGATCAGCCGACTAAAGCTCTCCGCTTCCGCGGCAGCAAGGTCCACTTTTCTTTGAGCGTACGTACGTGCTTCATTTTTCAATGTCGCGGCTTCGGCACTGCCTGCAGACTCACGCTGCGATTCGTAATCACGAGCCCGGTTGACGTATGTCTCTCGATCCGCCCGAGCATTCATAACGTCGACGAAATCAGCCTTCACTCGAATTGGCGGGGCGACGCTGGCAATAGTGACATCTTCCAGTTCGACGCCGAGCGAGTTCTGATCAGCTAATTTCGTCAATCGGCTGAGCACTGCCCGTCGGATTTCGTTATGACCGAGTGTGTGTACAAAATCGACGCCACTCCGCAGTACCACGTCGGCCAGCACGGAACTTGCCAGCAACTCCAGCCGCTGCTTAACGGAGGTCGAACCAAACAACCACTCGCCAACACGGTCGCTGGCAACTCGATAGCTGACGTTAAGCTGAACGTTCAGCACGTTCTTGTCGCCGCTCAGCAATTGGGCATCCTGAGAAGAGTCGATCGCCTGCAGAAACGGCTCGTCCGGACTGAGATCACCAAGCTCCTGATTTCCAACGGAAACGGTTCGAACTTCGTTGATTCTGACGCGGTCAATCTGAGTTGCTGGCCAGGGAAGATGAAAATACAGTCCGCTGTTTCGCAAAACGACACTGCCGGAGTCAGTTCGCTCAACTTTGCCGAATACGCGAACAACTGCGGCCTCGTCGGCACCGACAACGAAGATGCCAGAGCAAGCCCAGGCGAAAGCAAACACGGTGCCGAGACTGCACGACAGAAACCATCGCGAAGTGCAGGTGTTCACCGGATCGAACGGTGATGGGGCAACGGACGTTTCGAGAGCGGATGAGTCCTCGTCAGGCAAGCTGTCTTTGAAATTCGAAGGGTTACTCATCCTTAGCCTCCGATACAGGGTCTGTACCTGCTGACTCTTTGTTTTCCGGGAAAGCCTCTTGTGTTGACCGTGCGTCTTTGGTTTCCGGATTGGTGACTGCTCCGTCGGCAGTATCGGGCGACGACGAAACATTGCTTGGTTCTGGAATTCCGTCGACCAGAAGTTTGAGCAGACTGCTGGATGCAGAGAGCACCAGAGTTGTCTTATTGTTGATGATCTTCTTGTACGAATCCAAAGTACGGAGGGTTCGATAGAACTCCGGATCTCGAGCGTGTGCTTCGTTCAAAACTGCCAGAGCTTCGGCTTCTGCCTTGCCACGGATTCGTTCAGCTTCAGCCTCGGCGCGAGAAATGATTTCGTTGTATTGCCGATCTGCCTGGCTGCGTATGACTGCGTTCTGAGCAAGTCCGGCGCTTCGATATCGCCCCGCAATTTTCTGTCGCTCGCTCTTCATTCGTTCAAAAACGGCCTGCTGATTACCTCGTGGAAAATTAATTCTCTTAATACGGACATCGACGATTTCTATTCCCAAACGGTCGAGGACAGACTGGTCTTCGTCTGGCCTCTGCCGCACATCATCGAGCAATTGCCTGGAGAGTGCGTCGAGTGACATCTCTGTCCCGGTGACCGGTGGGCTTTCTGGATTCGGCACGCTGAGTAGATCACTGAGTTCGACCTTGGCGATTCGCGAAGCCAATGAAGACCGCACTCGAGTTTCCAATCGCGCCTGAGCCGTTTCGTTCGTACCGAGTGATCGAAAAAATCGCATGGCCGGGCGATCAAGCAGTTCGGCATCTGGCCTGGATTTTGCGATCTTCCAGCAAACGTAAGCGTCGACTGTGACGTTTTTGCGATCCCGTGTGAATACCTCGCGGCCCAGTGGATCGAACAATTGAGTACGCCGATCAAAACGTCGTGCCGTCCCTAACGGCCAGGGCAATTTGACGTTCAATCCTCGATCATCCGGACGATCGAGCACGGCCGCGACTGTTCCTAAACGTTCCAGCAGTACGATTTCGGTTTCGTCGACGAAAACGATCGCCGTCGAAAGCCATGCCATAAGTCCGACGCCGAACGCCGCAATCATCGCTCGCAGAATCGCAAGCGGGACTGGCCGAGCAGCGGTGTCAGGATTAGTCACTTCGGTATTACTCATGGGATAACCACGTAAATTAAGCGTCCGCTTTTTTTGTGCGTCAGCGTCAAGACAGGAAACAGCAGGTTGATCAATGTCCGCTGCTACTCAGGCGGGGGCTCCTCGTGAGGATCTTCGGGAGCCATCAATGGCGAGATTACTGTTGGAGTTGAAAATTGATCGGGATCAAACAACAGCAAACGTTGGTTGCCGGCGACGGCCGGATCAATGATCGTCACCGCTTGCCCAGCTAAGGTGTCCACTATCGCGTAAGAATAAAGTGTCATGTCGGTCAGAAGCGGGTGTTTCGCATGCTGAACGACAAGACTGCTGAATCGAGCTACCGATGCCGCCGCTGATGCCACACGCTTCGCACTCTGTTCATGAGCCCGGTGAATGATTGCGGCCGCCTCTCCAGAAAGCTCCATCGGCTGCTCAGACGATTCCCGAGTGAGTTCCAGCCAGAGTTCGTCAGTCAATCTCCAGTCTGCCATCTCGCCAGTTGTTGATTCGGTGGACTTGTTTTTTAGATCTACTGATTTGCTGAGACGACGAATTGTATCCTCGCCAGCGGCGCTGAGGACGGTTTGGGAATAGTACGCTTCTGCTTCGTTAATAAGCTGTTCATGAAGCTCGATAGCATCCGCTACTTGCCGATAAGACGCGACGACTGGACGCGGCGGATGGACGTCGAGAAGGCTGACTCCTGTTACTTCAAGTCCCAGACCGTATCGCAAAAGTGCATCCGAGATATCCTGCCGAACGTGGTGTTCGACGTCGATTCGCGATTCAGTCATGACCGCTTCCAGTGACACGGTAGCGATCGTCTTTCGAATCGAACTCTCAGCGACTGACCGAATCAAGGTCTGCGGATCACTGCTTGAGAAGACGAACTTCTGCAAATTGCTGATGCGGTACGAGACTTCTGCTGTAAGTTCAACTGGAACCTCGTCGCCAGTCAGTGTCATTGATTCGGACGCCAGGCCCTCGTGTTCCTGCTCGTCGTGATCGCTGGTCCATTCAATCGGCCGTGTGTCGATGTTTGTCGGGGCTTCATCCTGCCTGCTGATGTCTGAAGTTCTAAATCCGATTTCGATAATGCGACAATGCCCGACACGCTCTACCCTGACTGCTTCAAAGAGGGCCGGCCATCGCCAGTGCAACCCGGAATTTAAAGTCGATTCGTATCTCCCAAATCGAGTGACAACCGCCTGTTGATCTTCTTCGATCAGATAAACCCCGGACACAAGCCAGACCAAAGCACATCCAACGCCAGCCAGCCGGGAAATGACGCGAGCATGCTCGACCAATCGAAAAATGATTTGGCTTGGTGAGAGAAGATCAACCAGCCACTCGACAGTTCTTTCCAGCGAACTTGACAGTCGTCCGAGGCTCGTTTGCTCCCAGCGTTCGAACCAGAGCAGCCGCAACGCGTTGATCATGACAGCCAGCGAGGCAGCTTCATGAAAGATTGCAGCCGCTCCCGGAGAAAGAATGCCCGTTGCGCCGAGTACCATTCCGCAGCCGTTCATTCCGAAAGCGAACAGATAAATGCTTTGCCGAATTGTCAGAACAAGTCGTCGCGACAGTCTGAGCAAGCCTGGCAACGGCTTGAGCGGATCGCCCATCATGATAAGGTCACCAGCGTCCGCTGCGATTTCGCTACCGACTCCGCCAAGAGCAATACCCACTGTGGATGTTGCCAGAGCGGGCGCGTCGTTGACTCCGTCGCCAACCATCGCGACCCGCCGACCTGACTGCTCAGCATTCTCAATCCACTCAGCTTTTTCTATCGGTAACAGTCCTGCTTCCATTGAGTCAAACAACGGCAGTGATTTTTGGAGTTCTGTTGCGGCCGCCTCTCGGTCACCGGTCAGGACCGCAAAAGCGGTGATTCCTGAATCACGCAACTGATCGATGACTTCGCATGCTGAATCCCGAACGGAGTCACGCACGCCAACGACTCCGATTATTCGCCCAGCGACAGCAATAATCAGAGACGATTCTCCCCGAGCATCCATGTCGAAAAGAGCCGCAGTGGTACTATCCGACAACTCGATTCCTGAGTCTTCCATGAGCCGCCGATTACCGACCACGATTGGCTGTCTGCCGTCAGAATCAGTGGCGAACCGTGCAGCCCAGGGACCAAGGTCAGCGGGAGTTGTTCGAGCCGTCACTCCTGTTCCGGGAGAATTTGTGAAATCATAGACTCCCGGCACGACACACCCGCGAGCCTCAGCTTCGCGGCAGATCAGACGGGCGATCGGGTGCTCACTGCGTCGCTCTGCGATCGCCGCCGTTCTCAGCAATTCGGATTCGTCGACATCGTCAAGAAAAGATACAACAGTTCCCGTTTCCAGTTCGCCCTTAGTCAACGTTCCTGTTTTGTCAAACGCGATTGTATCGACCTGGGCGAGTCGCTCCAGGGCAATCGACCCTTTGACGACCACGCCGGATCGAGCCAGCCATGCCATTGCCGCCATTACCGCACTGGGCGTCGCCAGAATCAGCGGACAGGGACAGGCGACAACCAGCACACTTAGCGCGGGAAGAAATCCGGGACGCCACTCACCCGTGCTGATTCTCCAGCCGATCAATGTGCAGACTGCCACCCCCAACACGACAGGGAGAAACATTCGGGCGTATCGATCAGCCGTGCGTTCGAGCGGCGCTTTGCGCTCGGTAGCTTCCGCGACAAGTTGCACGACCTTCGAAAGCGTCGACTCTGTGGCGATGCGGGTAGCTTCCACCTCCAATGCTCCGAATTGATTGAGCGATCCAGCGAAGACCTCGTTGGATATCGTTTTCTCAATCGGCAGACTTTCTCCTGTAAGCGCGCTTTGGTCGACTGCAGAACTTCCAGAACGGATGACGCCATCAACGGGAATTCGTTCACCCGGCCGCACGAGAACTACCTGGCCGACAGACACATCGGCGACTGCGGCCTCTTCCTCTTTTCCGTCAGCAACGATTCGGGCAGTTGGTGGAAAGAGGTTGAAGACTCCACGAATAGCTCGCTGAGCACGATCGACTGTAAAGCCTTCAATGCTCTCTCCGCAGAGAGCGATAAAGACAACGAGAGCGGCCGTGGAATGTTCGCCAAGAACGATGGCCGCCAGGCAGGCGATGGTCAACGCAAGGTCAGCTCCAACCTTGCCGTCAAAAAGATTTCCGAGCGTCTGGTAGAGGATTCTGGCGCCGCCAAGCACGCCAGCCAGCAGCACCAGCCGAAATCCGAAAAGTGTCTGACACCGGGACCATGATGTGACTCCTGTCTCTTCAAGCAAGCCAATGGCGATGTCCGTTGCAAACAGGCTTCCAACGACCAGCGTCAGCACGTAGATCGGCGCGGAGCGGTAGTGAAATCCGCGTCCGGCATCGGCTGCAGAGCCACCAATCGGAGTCTCGTCGAGAAACTCCCGGCAGGATTCAGGACAGTAGTGCATGAAGGTCCAACGTCAGGAAAAGCAAACCTCGATGCTACAGAAGCACGATTCGGCTTTCCATGAGCACACCTGCCCGTTCTTAGCGTTAGCCCGCCCGTGGATGCACGAGCTAACGGTTTGGCAGGTCGAGACCCCGGCATGACCTTTAAGACATGTGCGATAGCCGGCGACTATTCGGCAGTGATTGTTTTAACCTGCGTTGTCGATTTTGATGCAGCTCCGGCAGGCTTTGCCATAACACGTTTTACTGCAACAGGCGATTTTGTGGCCGACCTATTCACGCCAGGATACTTATGTGTCGGCAACGATGGCCTGGGTTTAGGTTCTGACTCGACGCGGCAGTCTGGAAGCGCTTCGCGAAGCCGGTTGATGCCTGCCATGGTCATGTTGGAGTCGCTGATATTGAGATACTTCAACGACTTGAAACTGGTGACAACCGGTATCGATTTGTCGGTAACAACAGTTCCGTCGAGCCCGAGATGAGTCAGGTCGGCGAACCCTTCAAGCGAAGCCAGTCCGGCGTCAGTGATTCCCGTGTGAGAAAGCTGCAACGCCTTCAGGCTGCTTAAAGCTTTAATGTGTGAGGCGACTTTATCTGAAACCGCCGTGCCGGTCAGATAAAGCATCGCCAATTCTGGAAGTCGTTCGATGTGTAATAAACCGTCGTTCGTCACGAGAGACCAGTTTAACCGCAACAGCTTCAAGCTTACGATGCCCTCAATCTTCGCCAACGCTTTGTCCGTCGTTGATGTCCACTGAGCACTGACAAGCAGCAGGTTGTCCAAACTGCGGAGTTGATCGAAACCGTCGGCTGAAATTCGTGTTGCATCGGTTACCAGAAATAAATTCCTGAGATACCGAAACTTTGACATTACATCGGTACGGATTTTACCCGTCGTTGTGAGATGTTCGTTGAAGATCGTGACGAGGATACCTGGCGTCCCGATGATCGGATCGTCAACTTCAGAGACCGTGCATCCAAGTTCCTTGAGGCTTTCGATCGACTCGCGTTCCTTCAGTTCAATTTGATCGCTGGTCAACACGAGAGGCCCGTTCTTGTCCTGGCCACACCCTGTCAAGATGAGCGGCGCAAGCAAACCCGCAGCTATGAACACGCAATCAAACGGGATTCTGATCGAAGTGAAATGCGGCATTCGTCGCTGTCTCCGACCTATTCGGCAAGCTCAAAATCAATGACCTGGCTTCCGGCCTCAATTGTGATTTCGCGAGTGATGCGGGTGGTCCCAACCTGGATATGGACCTGGTGCTTACCAATCACCAATCCCTCAATATCGTCATTGTAGAAGGCCTCATAGCTTCCGTCAGCCTCGCTGAACGCAAACGACGAACTGCCTGAAAATCCACCGTCTCCTCCATTTCCGGGTTCAGGCGAGAATCGCAGACTAGCTGCGATTCCATCTCCGCTGTTCGTTACTCGCCCGGTTAACTCAGCGAGTTCAGGCAGTTCCGAGTCGCTGCTCAGCATGCCGGCAAACATCCAATACGCAAAAGAAAATACGACGACCGCGGCGCCCACCGCAGGAAGAATCCGTTGAAGCAACAGATACTTGACTTCGGAATAATCATAGCTGACTTTTTCCGGCGTGGCAGGATCTTTGAAATCTTCCGGGCGGTTGCGTTTGCCCGTTTTAGACAGAAGGCTACTGGCTATGGAAGCTGCGTTGTCTCCTGACCCTGACGCAATCTCTACACCAGTTTCGGATTCACTTGATTTTGACTTGTTCTTTTTTCGAGGCGGCGGCTTATCGTCTTCGTTGTCGTCAGTCATCACCTGAGGGGTGTAACGAGGGCTCGGTTCCGGTTCCCTCATGCTGAAAAAGTCGTCGCCAAAGATTGCGTCTTCTTCTACTTCGGCCGTAGATTTGGGGGGCGAAGCAGCAGGAGTGGAGCTCTTCTCGTCGTCATCACTGAGAAGCACGTCTTCAGAATCACCGTCAGACGCGTCCGGGATTAAGATCTTCTCCTTGCACTTCGGACACTTCCCTTCAGTCCCGGCGAGCTTGTCCTTTACTTTAAGCGACGCTCCGCAGTGATCACATTCGCAACGAATCGTCATGCCACGCCTCGACTCTTACTGCGACAGTGAGACTGCCTCTTAAAAAAACTGGCAGCACGACTGGGCCGTGCTGCCAGAACTTTGCGAATCCAAACCGAAATACTCGTCAAGCTAGAGTTAGTTGGCGCCGAACTGCCCAACGGCAACACCTGATGAAATATTGCCGAGGTTTGCAAGGATCAACTCGTTTATATTTTCATTCAACGAACGCACTGATCCGTCTGCCAGGCAGAACTGGGCAAGCCCCGTATGATCGCTGGCAGGAGCACTGTAGTGATCGCCTTTATTGATTCCCCCACGAGCTCGATTCAGCGGTGTTGGTGCGGTCAGTGACGGTGTAATCGATGTCGTGAAGAGAGTCGCTGCACCTCCCCACGCCCAGCCATCACTGCTTATTCGTCGTACATCCTGACCAGCAACCGCTGGTGTTCGGAATCTTGCCATTTCTCCAGCCATAATCACATTACTTGTGCCGTCAGAAATATCAGTCACTCGCGTTGAACTATTGGAGAAGAGTACTCCCATATTCTGACCTGTTTGACCGAAGAGAAAATTGTTTGGGACTGCCGACTGCGCGGCAGTCATTGTAAAGGCCGCTCGTAAAACAGAACCGTTACCTGCGGGCGTTTCCGAAAGGTCGTCGAACAGGATTCCAGAGCCAGCACAACCACCGTAGTCATTGCCACCCTTGGTATAATTGACGTCGACTCTGTAGGTGTTATTAAACTTAATGGTATCCATATTGGATCGTCGGGAAGGACAATAGAACGCGGGGATGTCATTAAGAATCGCGGGGGAACTTCCCAGCTGCGGAGCCGTCGAGGGACAAATCAGAGGCGCAACAGTTCCGTGGAACCAGACATTCCCATCGCATTCAGAGTATGCCTTGTAGACGTCTCCGTAATCCATGAATGGAAGGACGTGCAACATCCAACTAACACCATGAAGCCCAGAAAGGTTCAACCCGTTCGGATCAATCGATTCCTGTGGGTCGTTCGTCCGCTTTCCGGTCGAAATCGAGAACCGCGACACGACGATGCCTGGTGGAAAGACTCCGTGAGCGGTCTGGTAGTTGTGCAGAGCCAGGCCGATCTGCTTGAGATGGTTCTGGCACTGGCTGCGGCGTGCAGCTTCACGAGCCTGCTGAACGGCTGGAAGAAGGATGGCAATCAGGATCGCGATGATCGAGATCACGACGAGTAATTCGATCAATGTGAACCCGCTGCGAATAGCTCGACGACTCATGGCAGAAACTCCCGAAGACGGTTTGGGTTAATTCGATCCCAGCCAGACCCGACTTAGTGCAGATCAGGAAGAGAATGAGTGATAAGGCAGTCTTTAAATGTGCAAATATTTCGTAAACCCGTTTGAATGATGTTACTTAGCGCCCGATTGAACAGTCAACAAGAAACTTGTTCAGTCCGCCTTTGGACCTCGCGTGCAAGACACATCAGTGCCACTAGATCATAGAGCGAGTGTGCGATCATGAGCGTTGCAAGGTTCACTGAGTCAGCAAAGTGGAGCAGGCAACTGAAGTAGAGTCCGATGCAAAAGGTACAGACGGCATAACCACGGGAAATCCAGTGTAGAAGTCCGAACAACAGATTCGGAACAACCAGAGCCACTAGTAATTCGTATGTGCCCAGCCAACTTTGCAGAAACCCTCGAAACAGAAGCTCCTCCCCAATTCCTGCGAATAGAGAAACGACGACCAGCTCTGCAAATGTGACTCTGGCGACCACTGGACCAAGAACTTCGCCTGACAATTCCCAGAGTTCGCGCAGCCAGAAGAAGCGGGAACCGCGTTCCAGATATAGTAGGACGAACATGGGCACCGTCACGCAAGCAGCCCCCAGCCATGTCGATGGTTCTACCAGGTCCGACTCGGTCAGAGCCCCCGTTGCCGGTGTAGCGGTGACAAACTGCCCGGCAAACGCCACTGCTAGGCATCCAGCGAACGCTATCGCGGAGATGGCCAACAGAAAAAAACGACCGTGCGGCTCTTCGTGATTCAGTTCTGACTGTGAGGGTTCAGTCGCTTCATCAGGCATCGAACTGTTCCAGTCCGCAAAATGCCATCACAAAAATCCTCACAGCCAGACTGGCGATGCCAGACGCGCATGCGGATACAACCGCTCCAACAGATGATCGAGTGGATGTCATTGATTTTCTCTCAATACACGTCGATACCATAAGAAGCCCGCATGGCAGGTGAATTTTAGCGATCAAGAGTAGACCGGATAACTGCCCAGCTCTGACATCCGGCCAGGTCGCATGGACACGCCCAAAAAGTGACTCTGATTCGCAACACGATTTACTCCCTGAGTTCGACCGTCCACACCAGTCATGTTTCCGTGATCGCCGTCGTCGTTTTGCCCCCTCGGAACAGCGACGGCGATCTTTTTATGCGCTAATGTCGCCACTGCTCCCGGGGCTGCCATTCGAAACCTAGGCGAAAGTGCAGGCCCCTGAAGAAATTAACCACTGAAGAGAAATTAGCCACTGGGATGACAGAGTTTTCGCAAAACGACTCCCGGCGGCTCAAGTCAACCCCGCCGTTTGCGACCCATAGTGGGAAGCGTAGAACTGCACGAAGGCAACGGTCATAGTCATAGCCGGCGGCTCACACCTGAGCCGGGGAGCATCCCCAAATCGTCAAAGCCAGGCAGCGGCTGCGAAGTGTGCGGTCACGATGCCGGCTGCGGCTGCGGCACCGACTCGGATGTTATCGTCGATGCCTGACTTTATCGACTCGCAGATCGCGGCGAACAGCGTCGCTGTTCCGCCGACAAACAGAGCCATCGAGAACGAAACAGCCGGGCGCGACTCGCCCCAGTAGACCATCGCGGACCAAGGCACGGCGAATGTCAGAAAGCAGAGAAATCCGGCCCAACTCTTTTGTTTGTTCCATGGAAGCCGAGGCCCAGGCAGCAGCAGGCCTCCCACGGTCGCGAATCCGTCTCCGAAAGAAATGATTGCCAGAGTCGCCAGACCAAGCTGAGCATGCGCGGGGATCGCCATTAGCAACAGAAATACCGGCACGGTGTAACCAAGAATGCAGGCGGGATTGCTGGTCTCGTTTCCACGGGCGATACGGCGATACTTAACCGTCGTGGCGATCCCGATTCCGCCAATGATCAGCGCCAGCCACGCTCGGCAATCCCAGGACAGCGGGTCCTTATGGGGGATAAACCACAGAATAGTGGGGAGGAGTCCCGGAAGAATATGAAGGAGCCGCCTCTTGCACTCTGTTGGCGACATGCGGCCGAAAATCTGAGCCGGCTGACTCGTCCCTGGGTCGATGCGTGGAGCAGATACGACACTGGCAGCCGATCCGGAATGTGAGTTTTCATTCCGGGGCGATGACTGAGCCGCGTCAGAAGTTGTCGTAGTTTGTGCAAAGTCAGACATCGGATTCTCAATCTGGCACGAAACTTAATGTGGCCACGCAGGTGGAAGTCCGTTTCCAACGGTGCTGATTCACTAGATTTTCAGTATCGGCTGCGCTGGCAGAACCGAATCAGGCAAATTGACAGCCTGATTGAGACTGCTAAAGTCGTTCCGCATGACCCCTCACGACCACAAAAAGTCGTTCACCTTCCGACAATTAAACTCTGCCGAGGCCACCGCCGGAGCAGTTCAATCCTCATAAATCTATTTCGGTTAATGTGTTCCGACTTGGACGCATCGCCAGTCTGGCTCGCACTTCATGTCTCAGGAAATTCCCGACTTCTACCTTGGAACTCAAATCGACGGAGCGCATCTGAACGCGGAGCAGCTCAATGTGAGGTCAACTGACCTCAACGATTTAATCGGTTCTGTCAGTC
>CALGTK010000429.1 GCA_937904325.1 uncultured Planctomyces sp. | reverse complement strand
CTGACTGTAGATGGGCTGACTGTAGATGGGCTGACTGTTGATGGCCCGTTCAACGGTTGCATCTTTCTGGCATGGGTGCGGCAGCATCTCGTTCTCACGCTGGCTCACGGAGACATCGTCGTGATGGATCACCTGTCGAGTCACAAAGTGAAAGGTGTTCGGGAAGCGATCGAATCAGTGGGCACCGAAGTCCGCTATCTGCCAACATGCTCGCCCAACATGAATCGCACCTCACCACAGACATTGCTTAAGCGATGATATCGTCAATGATTCGCCCATGGACGTCCGTCAGTCGACGATCGAGACCGTTTTGGCGGTAGGTCAGTCGTTTGTGGTTGATACCAAGCAGGTGAAGGATAGTTGCGTGGAAGTCATGGACCGTGACTTTGTTCGCGATGGCTTTGTATCCAAACTCATCCGTCTCACCGAACGTAAACGGGGCTTTGACTCCTGCACCAGCAAGCCATGCCGTGAACCCCTGGATGTTGTGGTCTCGCCCGGCTGCTTTGGAAGCCTGCACCGTGGGCATCCTGCCGAACTCGGTACACCAGACAACCAGGGTATCCTGCAGCATGCCTCTTTGCTTCATATCGGTCAGCAGCGCCGCAGTGGGTTGGTCAAAAATTTCACCGTGAGTGCCGTATTTATTGACGATCTGAGAGTGCGCGTCCCAATTGCTGACTCCCTCTCCGCCCGTCTGATAGGCCCCATTGAACAGCTGGACGAAGCGGACTCCTTTTTCCAGCAATCGCCTCGCCAGGATGCAGTTTCGCGCGTACGCGGACTTCGCTTTGTTCGAACTGTCGTCAGCGCCATACATTTGCAAGGTGGTTTGACGTTCAGTTGAGAAATCCATGATGTCGGGAACGGTGAGTTGCATTTTGGCTGCCAGTTCGTAACTGGCGATTCTTGCGGACAACTCGCTGTCTCCGGGAAACTGCTCCAGTTGCATCCGGTTCATTCGCTGCAGAAACTCGCGAGCACGAGCATCCGTAGCTTTGTCGATGCCTTCTGGTCGTTCAAGGTTGCGTAGTGGATTGGTGGCATTGAAATCGGTGCCTTGAAACGCTGCCGGCAGAAATCCTGCACTCCAGTTATCTACGCTGGCCTGAGGTTTTCCTCGCGGATCAGGAATTGCCACATAGGCTGGCAATTCCTCATTTTTTGTACCGAGCGCCCAACTCATCCACGACCCCATGCTGGGAAATCCACTTAAGGAGTGTCCCGTCGACATGAATGTCTCACCGGGGCCATGAGCCGCGGTCTTTCCCGACAGTGAATGTAAAAAACAAATATCGTCCGCCAGTTTGCCCAGTTGAGGAAACAGGTCGGAAGTCATTTTTCCGCATTCGCCGCGAGGCTTGAATTCCCAAGCGCTCTTAAGCAAATTCCCTTGGGCGCCTTGTGAAGTGATCAGGCTCTTCGCCCCCGGCATTGCCTGGCCGTCCCGTTTCTGCAATTCCGGCTTATGGTCAAACGTATCCACCTGACTGACAGCGCCGGAGCAATAGATCACCAGGACTTGTTTCGCGCGAGGCGGAAAGTGTGCGGGGCGGGCCGCGAATGGCCGATCGGGTGAAATCACAGGGCGTTTCGGAGCATCCTCCGCGGCAAGCAAGCCGTCTTGCTGCAACAGACTTGCCAGCGCAATTCCGCCTAATCCCGCACACGTCGATCCCAGAAAGTCTCTGCGATTTTGCCAACAGTGACTCATGATCGTAGCCTTTGCCAGTTCGTAATCGATTCAGGAATGCTACAAAACGAAAACAAATTCATTCGAGTTCAAGAGCACTCGGCAGTATTGAGTGAGTCCGAGTTGTTCCAGCATCTGTGATGCCAGTTGCCGTTCCCGCGCTGTGGGCAGGCGTCCGAAACAGAGATTGTATGACCGCTCGATCAACTGATCGGGCAAATCACCAGACTCGGATTCCAATCGTTCTGCGAGGAACTCAGCTTGTTGCAGCACAAACGTGCTGTTCAACAGATTGAGCGCCTGGAGCGGTGTCGTCGAGCGAGTTCTCTTCGGGGTCACCTGATTCCCGTCCGGGCAGTCAAAGATGCCGAAGACCGATTCGACTTCTTTTCGCACTCGAGTCATATAGACCATACGACGCCAGTCTTGCTCGGTGTATTTCTTCTTGGGGAAATAGTGCCTGACGTTTTCGTATTGGATTGCAAAACCACTGAAGCCGGGACCGCCTACGGCGTGGCGTAGTTTGCCCGACGTCGCCAGAATCGAGTCCCGAATCGCCTCCGCTTCCAGACGGTGGGGAGGAAATCGCCAGAGGAATCGATTCGACGAATCCTGCGCCATCGCGTCGCGCCGCGGTCGGCTATCCTGTCGCCACGTTTTCGAGGCTAGAATCAATCGATGTATATGTTTGATCGACCAACTGCTCTCGATCAATTCTGCAGCCAACCAGTCCAATAATTGCGGATGGCTGGCCGGAGCTCCATTGGCGCCAAAATCACTCGGTGTGCCTACGAGGCCTTCACCAAAATGAAACTGCCAAATGCGGTTCACCATCACGCGAGCAGTCAGTGGGTTGTCTGGACTGGTAACCCATTTTGCAAATGCCAATCGTCGCTCTGGTCCAGAGGCCGCATTTGTCAGCTTGAGATCTCCGATGATTGCAACAGTGTTGGGCTTCATTTCCTCTCTGTTTGCCATCGGGTCACCGCGATAAAGCCGGTGCGTCGTAACGGGCCTCGAAAACGTACCAATATACGCCGTAGGCAGCTTTTCAAGCTCTTTCTTCCGCGATAGCAACGAAAGTAGTTTCGTGTGCTGCTGCTTCGCGACGACGCGTTCCTGTTCTGGTAGACGGTCAAACAGATAAACGATTTCCGTGCCTACGGCTCGACGTTTCCTGGAATCGCCGACTGTCGTCCAGGACTCTCCGTCGATGGAAATCTGCATCTGATAGTCAGTCGCCAGCCGATCGGCGATTTTCTCCGTGCGATCACGGCCCCAGACGATTCGATCGATGGATGTGACTTCGGCCAGTTCGATTTGTACCCAGCCTTTGACGTCGCGTGAAATCCAACTGAAAGGATTTCCGTACTTGCCATCGTTAATATGAGCCAACTTGTGAAGTGGATGTACAAAGTCGCCGCCCGACGTCGTCTTTGCTCCGGCACTCGTCAGCCCGACGTTGTTTCTCCCGGCGAAAACTTCCAGTTCATCGATACAGGCTTGAGCGCCACTGTTGGTACCGTTGATTGTCATTCTCACGAATCGTGCATTCTGTGCTGAAAACGACTCGACGTTGGTCGTGAAGCGGAGCGGTTCGCCAAGTTCATCCGGGCTGGCTGCGCACTTCGACAGAAAGCGCCTCGCAGCTGTAATGCTGAGTTCAACCTTTTCAAGTTCCCGCTGGCGACCTTCGGTCAGAGGAACTGAACCGACACCGTGGTTAACCCCAGAGAAAACCGCTTGCAATGAGTAGAAGTCCTTTTGCGTGATCGGGTCAAACTTGTGGTTATGGCATCGCGCGCAACCGAGAGTGAGGCCAAGAAAGGTTGTCCCTGTTGCGTTCAACATATCGGAAACTTCATTCTGCACGTTTTCAGCCTGCTCCTTTGTATTTGCGTCGACCACCTTGTTGTGCGCCCCCGCGACCAGGAAGCCTGTACCGAGTTGTTCGCCGACGACATCTCCAGCGAGCTGGCTCGTAACGAATTTGTCGTAGGGCATGTCATCGTTGAAGGCCTTAATGACCCAGTCGCGAAAACGCCACGCCGAGCCACGCTCCGTATTCATCTCGAATCCATCCGTTTCGCTAAAGCGAATCAGGTCAAGCCAGTTCACAGCGAATCGCTCACCGTAGCGAGGATTGAGCAAAATGCCCTCGACGAGATTCGCCCATTTACCGGTATCTCGTGACGCCAGGAAGCCGTCCATTTGTTTCGTCGTTGGCGGAACGCCGTGCATGACGAGCAAGAGCCGCCGAACCAGCCGCCGTTGCGATGCTTCGGGAGACATGTGCAACTTATTCTCGTTTAGCCCCTCTGCTACGAAGCTATCAATTGGATTGGCGTGACCGGTTTCAGGTACTGGTGGCCGCACGATTGGTTGAAACGACCAATGATCGGATTCGATGGCCGACGCCTCAGCGATTGCCTCGTCCCACCCCCGTTCAATACCGATCCAGTCACGAAGCAGTTGTATTTCTGCCTTGCTGAGGGGCTCGTCGCCCAACGGCATTCGATGCTCTTCATCGCTGGTCGTTACCAGGTGGATCAGGTTGCTCTCCCTTTCGTCGCCGACGACCAGTACGGGCTCGCCGGAGTCACCGCCGCGCATGACTTGCGCCAGTGAATCGAGTCGAAGCTGCGCCTCCTGCTCGTCTTCACCATGGCAGTGGATGCACTTGGCCTGAAAAATCGGCCTTACTTTACGGTCGAAGAATACTTGTGCTGCGTCCGGCGTGGCGGGAGCGATTTCTTTGATTTGGATATTGCGAAAGCGGACGGTGTGAGGAACACCATGATCCTGGAATCCGATATAGCCTTCACCAGGTCGATCCTTCAATGTGGTCCTGTCCAGCTGAACGTCAATAACCTTTTCGTCATTGAGTCGGATCTGGAGATGACTACCGACGCAGCGAACGAACATCTGATTCCATTGGCCGGGTAGTTTGGCCATGTTTTTTGACGGAGCGATGCCAGCTGGGATGATTCCGCCAACGGTATGATCGTTTAATGGACCCTGATGTTTTGATGAGTCCAACACCTGTGCTTCGATACCTGTGTAGACCGGGTTGTTCCGATCGGCCACTCGAAAATAGACGCCGCTATTTCCATTTTTCGGGTAGGCGAATTCGACCTTCAATTCAAAGTCATTGAATTTCCGCTCGGTCCACAGGTAGGCGTCATATCGCTGCCATCCGAATTCACCTTCGCGAGGCTGGAGAACCAGTGATCCATCCTTCTGCGGAATCCAGTTTCCTGTGGTCGACCAGCCCGTGAGATCTTTCTTGTTGTACAGGTCGACAAACCCCGGCGTTGCAGCCCTGAAATCAGTGACTTCGCCCTGAGCAGACACACTGCCAGCAAACCAATGACACACCGACACCAGGAAAATACACCCAGGAATTGTTCGATTCATGGCTCGATTCATCCAGCTGAAGGAAGACGTGACGACTGCTAATCGTAATCCTATCAGCGTATTTCAGTATCAATCAATTACAGGATATCCGGCATCAATGTTTCGTGCTGTACGCCATGAAATGCGGTTTATCAGAGTTATCCGTCATTGATGGTCGGCCCGCCATGACGATCGGATTTCAGCATCCAATCGGGGTCGGTAGAACGACACTTGATGTGGCGCTCGCGACGGAGAATACAATTTGAAAACGAGAATAAGATGAGAGTGGTCAGTTTTCTGCAGACTCACGAAATTTGACGCCTGCGAACCAGTAGTAGAAAATGAATTCCGGACTACATCGAGAACAACTGCTCGTACTGCTGCTTCAACGAAGCAATGCCGGTATTGACAATCTTTGCATCGCTGGTCGGTGAGATCAGCCGGCACCCCTTTTCGTAGTACATCTCGGTATGGTCCGGGCTGACTGTTACGGCTCCCCAGGATTTACCATGTTTTTTGCAGGCGGCTGAAACTCGATCGACTGCGGCGATGCAGTTGGGATGGAAGAACTCGCCAGTCACGCCAAGGCTCTGGCTAAGATCTGCCGGGCCGACAAACAACAGATCGACACCATCAATCGCGGCAATGGCGTCCACTTCTTCGACCGACTGCCGAGTTTCAATCTGTATTGCCACGAACGAATCACGGTTAGCTCGTTCGCAGAATTCTGCGGCGGGCGTTGAAGCAAAGCCGCCGTCTCGACCTCCAACGTTCAGCCCGCGATTACCTCGTGGAGCGAACTTCGCCCATTTGACAAACTGCTCAGCCTGTTCTGCCGAAAAAATCTGTGCAGCCATCACTCCACCCCCTCCGGCTTCCATGCACCGAGTAACCAGTGCGTAGTCCGTTGGTGCAACTCGAACGAAGTTTTCGAGGCCGGCACTGGTGGTTGTCAGTGACGAAATCTCGAGCTGCTCGATCGAAAAGCCGCAGTGTTCATGGTCAAACCAGACTCCATCAAAGCCACCCTGCACACCGATAATCTGCAGGAAGTTGTGATGCATCAACCGGCCCACGCCGATCATGCGAACGACTTCGTTGCTGGCCAGTTTCTCTTTTATTTTCAACATGACAGTGATCCAAAAGCAGGGTGGACACCGCCCACCAATCTGGAAAGTTCATCTGGTGGGCAGTGCCCACCCTGCACCAGCAGACACGCCAGTGCAGAACTCATGCGAAAAAAACCGGGCTCAACGAACCCGGTTCACGCGAAGTGCTGATTCAAGATGAAACAATCAAACTATAGTTTTGCGACTGCGTCACGAACGGTCTTCAGGCAGACTTCGATGTCAGAAAGCGGGTTGCCTGGGTTTTCTTCGTACTCAAGCGACAGACAGTTCTGATAGTTAAGTTTCTTCAAAACTTTCAGGCATCCGAGTACGTCCAGGTCGCCTTCGCCAAGGATTTTGAAGTGTTTTTTGCTCTTGCCACCTTCGGTCACTGTTTTGACATCTTTAAGGTGGACGCCAAACGTTCGCTTACCAAGTCTTTCGATGGCTTCGACCGGTTCTTCATCACTGCGAAGATAATGACCAGTGTCGACGCACCCACCGATCAGCGGGTGGCGATCTTTGACCATGTCGACGGTGTCGCTGATCTTATCATACTTTGCGTTCGGGCCATGATTGTGGATGGCGATCGCGACTTTGTATTCCTCACAAAGTTTGTCGAGCAAGTCGAACGTCTTGTTGTCTTTGTTCGGGTTGGCGCTGAGCGAAACGATTCCCATTGCTTTAGCGAAGTCAAATGCCTGGCGAGCTTTGGTTTCATTGCCATCGAATCCGAGGACACCGTAGGCGATCAGCTTTACACCAGCATCAGCGAGCATTTTTCGCTGCTTTGCAACGTGTTCTGGAAGAGTGCCCATTGGTACGTGTTTGGGATAGGCCTCCCAGTATTTAAGGCCGAGTGTCTTCGTATGCTTCAGAGCGGTGACAGCGTCGAAGCCTCGCAGCGAGTAGCTTTGCACGCCCATCTTGAATCCGCCGTAAGCGTCGGCCGCAGATGCGGTCGAGATGCCAGCCAGCGTGGCTGCTCCGGCGGCTGATGTCGCTAGAAACTGCCGTCGTGAAACATGGATTGCGAAATTGCTCATGGGTTATCTCCGAGGCGGTGTGAATTTTTGTACGTTGGCCGTCGAATGTCGTTAAAACGGCTCAGGCGAAAACTGCCAGCGTAGCGGGACGTTCGTCGATCATCTACCGAACGCTGAGACCGTGAAGCGGCGATGCTTGAACATCTCGCCTGATGCAGCTTCGTATTCTGAAACGACGAATTGCGCACAACCAAACGGAAGTTCGTCCGTCAGCCAGGATTCGCATCGGTATCGGAACCGTTGCCCCGTCGATTTCTGGTTGAGGTATTCCTGAGTTGCCGCTCGCTGACAACGGAACGCGTCATTGCGGACAGAGGTTCTGACATGGCGAATGGTGGCTGGCCGGAATGCTCGGTCGGCCGGAATTCCTCGCAGGAGGGTGAGTAATTCAAACCGCGAAAAGTCGGACTCGACGACTCTTGCCGCGGGAATCTGAGCGGCGATCTCTTTTCCCTCTTCGAAGGCCAGAACGTCCAGATCAAACGTCGAAGACCGTTCATCGGAGCGGCCTTCGTTCCACACGACCTTGATCGTCTGAACAAGGTCGTCCTCGATCATCTTTCGCTTCAAACTGTAGAGTCGCAAGGTGTCAGATCGCGTGCCGCCAACTCGGACGCTGCTGCCTGCGGCCGTGAATTCGATCCAGGCGGTGTCGGCATTCTCGTATGGCAGTGTCGCGAACCATGTATGCAGATTTCGTTTGAAGGGGAATGTTGGGGGCGGGTCGGAGTAGTCAATCCAGTCGGCCTGTTCCATTTGCTGGAAGAGCCACGAAGAACTCCAGGGATTCCTTGTTGCTGACTCTGCCGAGTAAACCGACACACCGAGCAGCACCAGCGAAATGACAAGGCCCGTTCGATGAGCGGTAAACCGTTCAAGCGTTGGCACCATTGCCAGCACCCAGAATGGCGTCAGCCAGATCATCCACCTCAGCCCGAACGTGTTACCGCCGTAATTGTAGTTGGAAGTCCGCGTGAGGTAGAAGCTGAGCACCGCGACGCTGAGGACTCCACCGAGAACGATCGCTGGTCGAAGTCGGTGCCCTGTCAGCAGTCTCTTCCGGAAAGCAGGCACGATCGCCAGCAGAAAGATTGGCGAAAGGCTGAAGATTCCGTGATGCCCGACCACACAATGGAAGAAGTAAGTGAGCGGCGAGTCCAGGCTTTGATCCATGCCGTGCGGCGTGTGCCAGTAACTCTTCACGCCGTTGAGTTCGTAGAGATACTTCTCGGTTCCGTAATAAAGGTAGAACGGTTTCCAGCTGTCCGTTGCCAGGTAGTTCGTGACAAAATAAGTGATCAGCGGAATCAATGCTGCAGGTACAAACCACTTCGCTGTCTGCGGAACCGACCTCCGAACCAGCAGGACGAACGTCGCCACACCGAACAGCGCGGCAGGCAACTCGTGGCAGCAAACCATCGCGGCCCAGAATCCCACTTGGGCATAGTCGAGACCTCGTTGGCTGCCGTCGCTCAGAATCCGCAACAACGGGGCGAGCGTAAACACCAGGCACATCGCCGCGACGGAGTGATTATTCAACGTCGTCGCGTAGCCAATGACGAGCGACCCGCAGCAGAACGCCGCCAATGCAATCAGACGTGCCGTCAGGTTCTCCGATGACCGAGCGAGCAGCCTCGCCAGCACGACAAACGAGATCACCATCGGCAACCAGTTGACGATGAGCAGAATCAGCCGAGTCGTGTCAGCAGTCTGCTTCAAAAGGTCCAGCCCGAACGCTTTTTTCAGAACCCAGTAAACACCTGCGACCGCCGTTGACTGCAACGGAGGCTTTGATGAGTAGAGATGCCCGTCGTGCAGGACTTTGTCGATCGTCGTCCAGCCCGACTTCTTGTCGATCTCGTCGATCTGGTAAGTGCCGCGTTCAACCAATGACCAAACCGTGCACCAGCGAGATCGATCGTTAGCACTCTGCAACTGCCGAGCATTCAGCGTCGCCGCAAACAGCAACGCCGCTCCCAATGCGACAATCAACCACTCCGCGGAAGTGACTGTCGTCGAAGTGTGTAGTTCTGGCGTTACACCAGGCGATTTGTTTTCCATGTTTTTCGGTAACTACTCAGAAGCGACAGGCGGGCAATTCTCTGATAGTTTCGGCGATTCGCTATCACACTTAGTTGTGACCGAAATGCCGACATGTCCGCTGGTCCAGACCGCCATCGCTGGCAGTAAGAAAAAGTCGAGACTCACGTAGAACGGAGCAAAGAAGGATAGAATTAGCCAAAACGACGCAAGCAACAGCAACGTCTCACGCCGAGCCAGTTTTCTCTCAACACAAACTCCTAGCAAAGAATTGGCGACGCATGGCAACACCAGAACAGTTGCCAGCAATCCGAAACCCCGCCAGTTGTCGCTCGTGCATTGAAAGCCAGTTGCGAAACCGAGCAGCAAAATTCCGATCGTGGCACCGCTTAGTCCCGAACAGACCCACGGTCTTAACTGAGTCTTCAAACTCTGCATCCGGCGACCTCTTTCTTGCGTGACACAGTTTTCACGACCGTGTGACTTCAGTCTGGCAATGATACCCGCTCCGTTCTACAACCCGCGAGTGCTTGGGAAATCTCGCTGTGCAGACTGCTTTTGCTACTGGAGTGAATTCGGATGGCTGACGGGTTTCTGGGTTTTCGAACATCCTTCATGCTGGACTTTGTTGTCTGTGCGCTGGCGGCGGTTGTGCCAGCTTTGGTGTACAGCATTTACCTCGTCAAGTTCAAAGGGAAGTACGTCGCCCATCGAAACCTGCAGCTTGGACTGGCGGTGGTCCTGCTGATTGCCGTCGGCGCATTTGAAGTAGACATGCAGATGATCCAGGGCGGTTGGCAGAACGTCGTCGCTAAACGCGAAATTTTACTCAGCGTAGAGCAACTTCAGTCGGTTAAGTACGTCTTGTGGATCCATCTGGTCTTTGCCGTGAGCAGCCCGATTCTGTGGGCAGTGACCATAGTGCTCGCCTTACGCCGAATGCCGAAACCGCTGGCGCCAAGTGACCACAGTCCGCTGCACAAGAAACTTGGCTGGGCGTCGGTCATTGACCTGACTCTGACATCGGTGACGGGTCTGTGGTTTTACTATGTCGCCTTCGTGCAGCAGTAGTTGACGCTTTGAGATTCTTTAGACACGGTCAACCACGGGGTGACGCTGCTCAGCTTGGTGACGTTTCGTTCCGCAGACGGTCGCGGGCTCGGCTCAGTGTGGGGCCGATTGAGTTTTCCGGCACGCCTAGACGTGAGCTGATCTCACGGTAAGTGCGGCCTTCGAGGTGGAACTGCCGAACGATCGAGGCGTCGTTTTCGGGCAGGTCCTGCAGCATGCGCTCGACCTGATCGTTGTCGTCGATCCGTTTCACATCCCAGTTGGCGTTGGCTTTTGCATGGTCGATTGATGACTGATGTGCCGTGACATGCCCGAATTCTTTGGCCAGGCGTCGCTGAGCGATCTGTCGGACCACGATCCTTCGCGAAATGACTGTCAGGTAAGTTGCCAGCGACGACTTCCCACGGAAGCGTTTAAGAATGGCCATGTCGTCGGCGAGCAGGGTGACAAAGACCTCGGCGCAGAGGTCGTCGATGTCGTCCGGGACGAGCTGAGCGCTGCGGGCCTGGGCGGTGTGATTGATGACGTGGATGAACAATCCGATGAATCGGTCTACAAAGTCTTTCCACGCACCCGGCTCTTCGGCCAGGCAACACTTCAACAGACTTCTATCGATTTCGGTAAGGGCCACGGCAGATGCACCCACAACTGGCAACGTGTGAACGGATTAGGCTTCCTTGCCAGCATCGTTGCGTCGCCTGAAACAAGTCCCAACTTTAAACCAGCTACCGGGTTGGGGCAATATGAGTCTCGGCACGCCGCGTGGGCGGCTATGATCAATCGTTGCCCTGATTACCAAGACTACGAATCCGCCCGCCGATCCGATTGATGGCAATGGTTGCTCGGTCATAAAGATCGATACGACGCACAAAACCGTGTATCTGGCCGTCGTAGAGTTCTCGTTCGACTGCAATTCCCGCCACTTCCAGCCGATCAGCGTACGCATTGCCCTCGGAAAGGAGCGGGTCGAACTCGGCGGTCATCAAGTAGGCCGGCGGAACACCCGCCAGAGATTCGGCCTGAAGCGGTGCTGCGTACGGGTTCGACGCCTCAGACTCGTCGTTCAGGTAGAGCTCCCAGAACCACGCCATCCGCTCGGTGGTGAGGAAGTAGCCCGCGCCGTTCTCGATGTACGATGGCGTTTCAAGATTAGCGTCCGTGATCGGGTAAATCAGCACTTGGTAAGCAACGTGCGATGTCATCTGGTCTCGATCCATCAGACTGACGACCGCGGCGAGGTTGCCGCCCGCGCTATCGCCTCCTACGGCGATCAGTTTTGGATCGATGCCCAGCTCAGCAGCATGCTGAGCCACCCAGACAGTTGCGTTGTAACAGTCTTCTGCCGCGGCGGGAAACCGATGTTCCGGTGCAAGTCGATAATCGACCGAAACCACGACACAGTCACCGCTGTTGGCCAGTGCGTGACAAAGATGGTCGTAGGCGTCGAGATTTCCCAGCACCCACCCACCGCCGTGGAAAAAGACGAACCCAGCCTTTGGAGACTCCGAACCGGCAGCGCTGGCCGGCCAGTAGATTCGAACGGGGATCTCTATACCGGCTTCCGAACAAGGAACAGCTCGATCTTCAACTTTCGCGACGGACTCAGGGGCACCTTCAAGCCGCGCGGTCAGTTTTCGGATTTCATTGATCGAAGCAACGTCGTGGGGAAAGGGCGGAGCGGGCGGCGACTGTTCAAGAAACACCTTCGCCTGAGGATCGAGTGGCATGTTCAACTTCCGAAAGCGGTCCTGGTTCGGTTCGTCATGCGCGGTTTGAGCATGACTTGTCGAAAAGAACTCTCGCGGTAGAAGCCGAATCCGTAAAGCGAATCAAAGGACACTGGTTTTCCTGTTCGGAAAAAAATTCGTGCGAACCGCTGACGGCGTCGCTGTTCTCTTCGTTTGGGTCCAAGCGTGTAACTTCTCGGGGATTTTCCGCTTCTGGGTACGACCGCTTCCACCTTGATCAATTCTGAGATTTTCAGTTAATAGCACTTGCCGCTTCCGGTCAGGTGTCTATCGCAACAACTTTTCAGCTCTTGCGAAGGACCAGGCAGATGGCAGCAGCGACGATCACACTCGACCAACTTCGGAACGCTTTCGAAGATTTACAGGCGGATGGACTTCGACTGGCAGGTGGTCTGAACGACCTCTCTCAACGAGCCACCGTTTACCATCACGTTTACAAAGAGTCCGGCGGAAATCACGTTTTTCCGTTGATCGCCGCTCACGGAGCGTTGTGGGCTCGAAGCTGGTTCAGCTTTGGAATGAAACTCGGCAAGCTTCTGTCCTGGCAGTACGCGTTCAACTCAGAAACACGGCGAAACAAGCTGGTGAAACTTGAAGAGTTTGCCAACGTCTTTCGAGACATCAATCGCCGAGTCTGCGTCGACGTTTATGCGAATTTCCATTTCACAAAATATTATGGCAAGCATCCGGAAGCTTCGAAAGTCGTTCCGGTTGATCTGCTGCAGGCTCTGAACCGAATCCACTCTTCCAACGAAGCTGGCGTCGAACTGACCGATGACGAACGGCGAGAAGTCTTCACCACGCACTTCTTATCGGAGCAGCAGCACATCGTTGGACCGACCATCGAAAAAGCCATCGCCGAATTCGACTGGTCGCTGCTTCGAAGTCTGGCACTGAGACCGGTCATTCGTTTCGCGTATTTCCGTCGCCCGTTCCTGTTCCGAAATTTTGCGAACAAAGAAGAGCGGATCGCGAAAGGCCTAGTCGCATTCAACGTCGCCGCGGAAACTGGGTGGAATAACGTCGAGCAGGACTTACGAAAGTACGACGTGCTTCCCGAGCAGTTCTTTGCAAAGCCAATCGAATACTTCGCGTTGCTCCGCGAAACAATTCTGGCTGCTCCGGCGAGCGTGCAAGCCTGATTTCTGGCACTCGTTACTCGGTCGGCCAGTCAGTGACCTGGTTGGCGGCTTTATGGAGTAGACTGTCGATAGCTCGGCCAAGATGGTTGGCCGCAGGACTGACGCGACAGTTAAGCAATGCAACGAAGTTTCGTCCGTCGTGGCGACGGATCAGGATGGCGGCGGTGCCCGGCAAAGAACCCGTATGCCAATGGTTAATTCTCCCGCCTTTCAAAACTCGATTTGACCAGCCGAGGGAATAAAAGACATCCTTCTTTGAACCATCTTCCGCGTGACCGGCGAGTCCTGGGGGGCGGCGATACATCAGCTCGATACTTTCGTAGCTGAGGATCGGACAGTTGTTCGGGTCGTCGAACGCCGCCGCAAACTTCGCGAGATCGCCAGCGGAAGCAATCCAGGCACCGTGCGAGTCCATCGACTCCAGATTCCATGCTCCGTACGGATGCGGAGTTTCCTGATCGAGATCAGCTTCGAATACCGACTTGCCAGTCCCCGCCTGGTAATACCGAACTTCTTTTGTCGCTCGACCATCCAGCCGCGTCGCACCGATTCGCATTGTCGTGATACCGATCGGCGCGAGCACTTTGTTCTGAACGTAGTCGACGTAGTTCTGCCCGCTGGTCTTCTCGATGACGCGGCCAAGAAGGCAGTATCCAAAATTTGAGTAGGCATACCGCTCTCCTGGATTGAAATCGAGCTTCTGCGAAAACATTGCCTTGATAACGGCTGTTTGATCGGCCGGAGCGTCGACGCCAACCTGCTTTGCAAAGCGGATCGACTGAAACATTGCATCGAAGGATTGATTACGATCCCAGCCGCCTCGATGTTCCAGCAGATGGCGAATCGTGATTTCACGCAGCCGCGGATCGAATTTGTCGCCAGCCGCCTTGATCTCGTTTTCGGAGTTAAGGATTTCGAAGACTTTGTCATCCAGATTCAGTTTTTTCAGCTCGGCCAACTGCAGAATCGCCACGGCAGTGATCGGCTTTGAAATACTGGCGATGCGGAACAGACTCGTTGGCTGAACGATTTCCTTCGCGGCAATGTCCGAGTAGCCATAGCCGCGTGCAAAGACAGTTCGCCCCTGATGCGTCACGGCGATCGACGCGCCGGGTACGCGGTGCTCCTTCATGAATTCGTGCATCAGTCTGTCGAAACTGGCAAATTGTACGTCGTCCCCGCCTGATGCAACGTTGTATGAAGCAGTTTCTTCACGATAGCCCGGACCACGAAGTATGCGACCGGGTAATGCGTCCGTAAGCTTTCCGTTCTTGAGCACAAGCTGGCCATTCACGATGACATACTTCATGCCCTCTGATAATGCATGAGGGTTTGCAAAGTCCGCGCGATCGGTAAGTTCTTCGTAGTCAAAGACGATAACGTCTGCCGCGAGACCTTCCGAAATACGACCTCGATCGTAAGCCAGCACTTCGTTAGCGGCTGCGGCGCTTGTCTGAGCAACAGCGTGCTCCAGAGAAATTGCACCGAGGTCTCGCACGTAACGAGACAGCAGCCGTGGGAAAGAACCGAACGCTCGGGGATGAGACGCAATTCGACCGCCCCCAGCCGGTCCGACATCCGTACAGAACGATACGAAGTTCTGCTGCATCGCCAGTATTTTGTTGGCATCGGTCATCGTCTCCGGCAATGCGAACGCGCCGGATCGAACCAGATCGAAAAATGTCTCCCATTGATCCTCGCCCTTCGCGGTCGCGATTGCGGCGACTGACTGCCCGTCGAGCCCTTCGTACTTCGGATTGTTGCTTTGTCCGACGACGATGCGATTCCAATCGTGGCTCGAATGTCGGAACCAGTTTTCCCAACCGTCGGTCGACTCCATTTCTTTGCGGATTTCAGCCCGTAATTCCGGATCATCGAGTCGTGATCTCAGTCGTTCGTAACCATCGGTGAAGTGCCGAGGATGAATCAACGCGGCGATGCCGAGTCCATTATTAACGTATGGATAAATGTCGGCGGTGACCTGTTCGCCGTCAGCCCGGGCGGCTCGAATCTTCGCGATGGCAAGCTGCATCTTGCCCCAGTTCTGGCGACCTGCCGCTTTCAGATGAAAGATGTGGACCGGACTGTTGCCCGCTCGCCCGATCTCCAAGGCTTCATCAATTGCTTCGAGCAGTCGGTCGCCTTCATTCCGCATGTGGGTGTAATATCGTCCCCCGTATTCACCTGCGACGGCGACCAGCGCAGCTATTTCTTCAGTCTCGGCGTAAATCGCCGGTGGATAAATCAATGCTGTCGAAACGCCGATCGCGCCGGCTTCCATTCCTTCCCGCACGAGAGCCTGCATTTGTTTGAGCTCGTCGTCGGTCGGTCGGCGCTCAACATCACCGAGTACGATTCGTCTAACCTGAGTGTGTCCAACCGTCTGAACCACATTGACGGGCAGCCCCTTCGACTCGACCAGAGCGAAGTATTCGGCCATTGTTGTCCAACCTTTGCGACGCCCATCGGCCTTACTTAGAGGCGCCGCTGAGGCACCTTCGCCAGCATTGATCGTCGTGATGCCCTGAGTCAGTAGATTCATTGCCGTCGTCGGATCTTCGACCATCGGCGAAGCCGTCTGTCCCATCATGTCGATGAAGCCAGGAGCGACGATCAATCCTGCGGCGTCGATCACAACGTTGCCGTCAGCATTACTGAGCCGCCCAATCCGAACGATTTTCCCATGATCGATGCCGAGATCTGCGACGTAAGAGGGCGCCCCCGTTCCGTCAACAATCTGCCCGCCTCGTATCACAATATCAAATGTGGGTTCCGCCGCTGGTGCCGAAAATTCAGCTGAGAGCAGAGGCAGCACAACGGCAATAATTCGAATCGAGTGGTGCAAATTCATGGCGATTCAGTTCTGCTAACAGTCGACGAATTACATTCAAGACAGCCAACGGGCAGTCCGCCCGCGTTCCTGTGAACCTGTAGAATACGTCACTCTCGCAACAATATGTACCTGCATCGCGATCAACGGGTCGCGGTTTGCTCGTCCCTGTAGCACCGGCAGAATTAACTCAAACGAAGCTGTTTTGCTCTGGTGAAAGCTCTTGAGAGAAACCAGGTGGCTGGCGATCGGCCGGGAACGACACTTAAAGTAGCCATGTAGTCGCCTGCGAAGTCGGCGTCACCCCTGGTGTTAAATTGAGTGGCGGAGCAACCTGATGCAGCTTGTTCAAAATCCACGATGCTTAATCTTTGCAGCAATGCTCATGATAGTTGGGCAGGTGCGGTGTACTTCTGCCGAAGAGACTACGTCGATTCTCAAGTCGGCGTTCCAGCAGTATTGCGTGAAGTGTCATAACAACAGCGAGTTATCGGCAGATAGAGTTGACCTCAGTCGGCTGGTTTCTCAGCAGCATCTTCAGGTCGAGGCAGAACTGCTTGAAAAACTGATTTCCGTTTTGGCTGATCGACAAATGCCACCGGAAGATGGACCTGTCCTGCCGGACCAACTTCGAGCGCGCATGGTCGAACGATTAAAGAAGATGCTCCAACAGTCGCTGATGACGCTGCCGTTCAATTCGACTCCGATCCGCCGGTTGAACCGGTTTCAGTACAACAATGCCGTTGTCGATCTTCTGGAACTGGACCGCGACATCTTTCGCTTGAACGAACGCCTGTTGCGAAGACGCGATGATTACTTCAGGCCCGACTCAGGAAAAATGCCATCTGTCGTGAGAGTTTCGACCCGCCCTCTCAGCAAAGATGTTGACGGCCAACGACCGGAGGGCTTTCGAGGTGTGGCATCATTCCCTCAGGACAAGCGTGCCGAACACGGCTTCGACAACCGTGCTGATCATTTGACCTTGTCGCCGCTGTTGATGGAATCGTTCCTTCAGTTGAGTCAGACAATTGTTGACAGCCCCGACCTGAACGCTCAGGAATGCAGGAGTTGGGATGACCTGTTTGCGCCACCTGGGCAGCCAACGCGTGTAGCAATCGAGGGCCGGTATGAAGCGGAAGAAGGAGGCCCGATCAGGCTTGCTGGAACGCCAAAGGGCCGAGTCTGGTCTCAGAATATGCAAGGCTGGGGGCCGTACTGGAGCGGCAATACTCAGCTCATCTGGATGTGTCGTGAGCAGAGCCTTGAATTGACGCTCTCTTTCGATGCGACGGAAGCCGGACGCGGCTTGCGATTCGGATTCACTAAAGCTCCCGACTATGGCATTTTTGAAATTTACCTTGACGGCAAAAAATTGGAAGACTCGGTCGACCTCTTCGATTCAAAAGTGATCCGCGCGGTAGATCATGAACTCAGCAACCTGCAGATTCCGAAGGGGTCGCACACGTTGAAGTTCAAGTGCGTTGGTAAGAGGCAGCAGTCCAGAAGTTTCCTGTTCGGGATGGATTACATCGAAGTTACTGGCCGCGCCCCTGCCGCAAAATCTGAGGCGGCTGGCCTCTCTGACAACGAGGTCATCCGGCTCAGACTGTCGAAGCTCCTGCGTCGTGCATTTCGTCGTCCGGTCGATTCAGCAACGCTCGATCGATTCGCTACGTTTACTAAGAATCAGCTGTCAGTCGGAAGTTCGGTCGAAAGCACGATGCGAACTGTCGTGGGAGCTGTCCTCGGAATGCCGGATTTTATCTACTCTTACGAAACGATCGACGAGACCGCTCTTATAGCGAATATCGCGGGCCGTCAGCGTATTAACGATTTTGAACTCGCTTCTCGGCTGGCTCAGTTTTTTTGGAGCAGCATCCCTGATGACACATTGCTCGACCTTGCCGAAGTCGGCGAGCTAAGTCAACCGGAAACGCTTAGCGCCCAAATTGACCGCATGATGAATGACAAAAGGTCGAGTCGATTTTGCGACAACTTTCCCGCTCAGTGGCTGCAGCTCGATCGATTGATCACTTCGATTCCGGATCCAAAGAAGTTTCCCTACTTCTACTACAACGGGTACCGAGTCAGTATGCACATGATGCCTGAACCGCTCCTGCTCTTCGAAACGATTTACGTCGAAAATCGGTCGATCGTCGAACTACTTGATGCAAATTTCGCCTGGCAAAGCGATATGCTCGGCGCGAGTTACGAAGGTCATGTAAACGCCAGGCACGAAGATAGAGTTCTCACATTCAAGCGTGTTCCGCTGAGTGATCCTCGACGAGGCGGCGTCATTACCAACGCAGCCGTAATGACGATGACCTCGACTCCAATACGCACGCAGCCAATCACTCGCGGGGCGTGGGTCAACACCGTGATCTTCAACAATCCACCCGAACCGCCGCCAGCAGATGTTCCGCCTTTACCGGAAGGCGATAAAGAAAGGCTGGCTACACTGACAATTCGCGAACGTCTGGCTGAACATCGTAAACGCGCGGATTGTGCCGGGTGTCACAACGAGATTGATCCGCTGGGCTTTGCACTGGAGAACTTTGGTCCGACCGGCGTATGGCGCGACGAATACGAAAATGGTCGTAACGTCGATACCGCTGGAGTGTTGTTCAGCAAGCACAAATTCGAAACTGTGGCAGGTTTCAAGCAAGGTCTTCTGAAAGAGAAACATCGGTTTGTTCGTGGATTCGCATCGCATTTGCTTTCGTATGCCCTCTGCCGTGCTGTCGGTCCTGCCGACTCACCAGCCCTGGACGAAATCACGGCAATGACGCTGGCCGGAAAAGACGGGATGCGTGCTGTTCTGAAGAGCGTCGCCATGAGTGAACCGTTTCTGCACAAGAACATGAAAGAATCCACTGAAGACAAACAATGATCGGATCTGCATCAGGAACGGTTTGAAAGTTTCCCACTGAACGCTCTGAAGTCCGGCCGTAGAATCTACGCCAAAATGTTCAAAGTCAGTTCAGTAATGAAAGACTCAGCTCCCATGAAAAACAAAGCCGTCGCATCAGTCGTTTCACGCCGTCGGTTTATCGAAGGTTCGGGCAGCGCCGTGTTGAGCCTGCCCTGGCTCGAAAGTTTTGCTCGCCGCAGTCACGCTGCTGGCGACAAAGAGGCTGCGCCGTTTAAACGACTGGCTTTCTTCTACCTGCCCAACGGAATCGTCCGCCGCGGATTTTTTCCGGGAGAAGGTGATCGACCTCTGCCGAATTTTGCGAACCAGAACAACGTCTGGCGTTTCGAGGGCAAGCCGACGCCAGTGGGGACGCATCCGCTGACATTCACGCCAACTCTGGCTCCGCTACACAAAATGCGAGAACGGATTTCGCTGATTACCGGTATGGACCGCACTTTCCAGCATGGGACGGATTCGCACGCTCAAGCGGCTTCGTGCTTTCTGTCCAGCGTTGCACCGTTCGAAGTGAAGAACTCTGCCTATCCACTCGCCCGAACACTCGACCACATCGCTGCCGACACGATCGGCCGGACAACGCCCTACTCAACGCTCGAGCTAAGCTGCAACGATCACAAGAACAACATTGAATCCATCTACTTCGACAATATGTCGTGGTACGACACCGGGTACGTCGCACCATCGATGCGAGACCCCAGAAAGGTCTACGACCGGCTTTTTGGCACCCGAGTCAATACCCGGTTCCGCAACATTACCGACTTGGCGCTGGGCAGCGCCCGGCAACTGAAGAAACGACTGAGCAATGCCGACCAGCAAAAGTTCGACGAGTACTTCGAGGCTGTTCGAACGATTGAAAATCGAATGGACCGCATCGAAGCGATGAAGTCTGAACTGGCAGCGGCAAAGGTCAAACGCCCTTCAGAACACCTTCCGCGGAACGAATACATCCAACTGATGGGCGACCTGCTCGTGACGGCTTTGCAAAGTGGACTAACAAATGTTGGCTCACTGATGGTCGGTCCCGAGCGATGGACGACTCCGACGAACTGGGAAGGAATCCTCGACAAGCCGCACAGCCATCACGCCATGACTCACAACCAGCAAGAGCACGTCAATAACCTGTTGAAGCTCGACCGCTTCCACATTTCAGTATTTGCACGGTTGCTCGGACGGATGGACACGATCGAAGAAGCCGGCGGCACAACGCTGCTCGACAATACGATCTTTACGCTTGGAGCCGGCATGGGCGACGGAGCAACTCATCAGTACAATGATCTGCCTCTGATCATCGCTGGTGGGGGCGGCGGAAACCTGAAGCTCGGCAAGCACATTCATTGCAGAAGTGAAACGCCGCTGGCCAATCTATGGCTGACACAACTGCAATGCCTCGGTATCGACCAGAAAACCTACGCAGACAGTACCGGTATCATCAGCGAAATTCTCGCGTGACAACTGCTGGTGCCACGCAGGATGTTGTCAGCGAATTCGGCCAACATGACTGAGTGCTGGAACGCCATTTACTGGCTGACCGTTCGCACGTCGCCGTCGCGGATCGTGACGCCGATTGAATCGAAGTATTCACATAGAGGGACGGCGAATTTCCGGGTGACTCCCCAGGCGTCGCGGAGTTCGGCCATTGTGGATGGGCCGTTTTCGTTGATCTGATCGACGCACCGCTGGCGGGCTTCGTCGAGAGCTTCCGGGGTAAAGCACAGGCCGTCACCGATGCGGATCAGCATGGCGTCTTCGACCCACAGGTTCAGCAACTGCTCGACGTCTGGCAGTTTTAATCCGAATGACTTTGACAGTTCGCCCAAAGTCGGCGGTGTTAGACCTGCGTCAGAAATCTGCCTGAGCAGCTCGTCTCGATTCTTTCGCTGCTGCTTCGTTAGTTGAACCTGCAGATCGGTGGGGCCGAGGTTAGCTCCAAGTTCGACCAGCTTTTTCTTTTTCACCAGATGATCGAGGATAAACTCCAGCAGGTTTGACGATGTGATTGACCGGCAGGCTGTAAGCAGTGTCGGTTTCGGCAACGATCGTCTTGGCTGATGCTGGATGACTTCGTTTCTGATTGTGCGGAGCACTGAGCCTGCCAAAGATTCCAGTCGTTCAGTGTGAATCTCAAATGCTTTGTCGCCGCGGCCAGGTTGCAGCAGTTTGCCTTCGGCTCGGAGTGTGGCCAGTAGTTGTTGAAGCTCGTCGGGCATGACTCCGATCGAACTGGCCAGCGTCAAGTCTGACGAGGAAACCTCGTCTCGCTGACGAAGTCTTGCCGAAAGACGTTCTGCAGGAGACGGGCTGGCGAGCTGTTGTGCGACTGATTCAATGTCGCGGATACGGTGCATGTCTGGAATGTGTGGATCGAGAATCGTGCCACCGCCCAGTGTGATGGCTGGCGAGATTCTTCGCAGAATAAATCGCTGGCCCCACGTTGCGACCATCGGTTCGGTCAAGCGAAGCTCGGCATAGCCGCGTTCACCCGCTTCGAGTCGTCTTCCTTTTAGAATGACTCGGCAGGGAATTTCCCGCGTTCCGGTGTGCAGGCCAACTTCGATTCGATTCTTCAGGCCGATGGGCGCATTGTCGAGCAGTTTGACGTCGACAAGCAGCCTTTTCGTTGGCTTCAGATAGTTCGGTGTTGCGAGTTCGAATCCTCGCGAAACTTCATCGTGCTTTAAACTTGCCAGGTTAATCGCCGTGCGTTGTCGACTACCAGCTTCGTCCGCCTGTTCGCCATGGCGTTGCACACTGCGAACTCGGACGTCACGGCCTTCCGGCCAGAGATCAAGCGAGTCGCCAACGTGAACATCGCCGCTGAGAACTGAGCCGGTCACCACCGTGCCGTGGCCGGGGATTGAGAAAACCCTGTCGATGGCCATTCGAAACATTGGTAGCGTTTTGGGAAGTTGTATGTTGCTGCAGATTTCGAGCAGCGTTTCTCGAAGCACGTCAATGCCTTCTCCGGTTTCCGACGAAACGGGCACGATCGGGCAGCCTTCGAGAAATGTTCCAGCAAGATTGTCTTCGATGTCGCATCGAGCCAGTTCGACCATGTCTTCATCAACAAGGTCAATCTTTGTCAGCGCTACAAGCCCAACCTGAATCCCCAACAGATTCATAATGTCGAGATGCTCACGAGTTTGCGGCATTACGGCGTCGTCAGCCGAGACAACCAGCATCGCCACGTTGATGCCGGTTGCGCCGGCGACCATGTTTCGGACGAAACGTTCGTGGCCTGGTACATCAACGATGCCAATCTGAAACTCGCCGGCCTGGAAGTGCGCAAATCCAAGATCGATCGAAATTCCACGAGCCTTCTCTTCGGGCAGACGATCGGTGTTGATGCCCGAAAGATTACCCACGAGGCGGGTCTTGCCGTGGTCGATGTGGCCGGCGGTGCCGACGATGATTGACTTTGAAGCGGCGAGTGTCGTCATGAGGTGACCATGTCGTAGAACTTCTTAGTTGCAGTGCCGCAACCCTTGCAGGTGCGGAAGACGGCTTCAGAAAGTACCGCGGAGATTACTCTGCCTGAAACTTGCGGATCGCCTGGTAGACCGAATTCGTTGCTTTCCTGAGAGCTTCAACCGGTTCGGCGATCACGTCGAATTCTGACTCTTTGGCAAGACTTTCCACAACTCCCGCCTTGTCCATCGCATCGTTCGCCGCGATCGCTCGCATATTGCCGAGAATTGTATGAGCGGCTCGACGTGCCTTTGCCGAATCCCGCGATGCGATGGATTTTTCCAGAGCAGCAAACTGCTGTGGACATTCTTCGACCAGAGCTTCCAGAATTTCACCAAGCAGTTCATGATCGCCACCAACCACTTCCGACGCGGCGTTCCAGTCAACCGCATCGTCATTTGCCACCGATGTTTCGAACGTTTCTTCCGGCGAAGCAGTATCCGCCTTTGACGCAGTTGATCCATCGACCGAAGTGGAGTCACAAATATCTGACAGCTTGTCGTACAGCAGCGGAGCGCGGATCGGTTTCGAGATGTAGCTGTCCATGCCGACGGCGAGGCATTTCTCTTCGTCGCCCTTCAAAGCGTGAGCCGTCATAGCGATGATCGGAATGCGTTTGCCAGTACCTGCTTCGAAATCGCGAATCGCTCGCGTGGCGTCATGACCGTCCATCTCGGGCATCTGAATGTCCATCAGAATTACATCGAAGCCGCCCTGTTTCCACGTTTCGACGGCGATCTTACCGTTGCTTGCGACGGTCACGTCATGTCCCCACTTTTCAAGCAGGGCGATGGCCAGCCGCTGATTGACTGTACTGTCCTCTGCCAGCAGTGTGTTAAGCCTTCGCGTGTGCGGACGTGGACCTGCGCCATGCGATGAACCTTCGTCTGTCGCCGAGGTCACGTTTAACGCTTCAACGATCGTGTCGAACAACTCGGATTGTTTGATTGGTTTCATCAGGTGGTGAGAAATTTGAAGTTCACCACATCGACCAATATCTCCTGGACGCCCCCCCGACGTCAGCATCATGATCACAGGAATGTCCAGATCATTGGACTCTCGAAGCCGTTGAACGAGAGTGAAGCCATCGGTATTCGGCATGTTGGCATCGGTCAACAACAGATTGAACGGTTGTCCAGACACTTGCGCTTCTTCAAGTGCCTGAAACGCGGCTGCCGCTCCGTCAACAACGACCGGCCGAGTGAGCCAGTTTCGAAGAATTTCATCGAGAATTCGGCAATTCGTTGCGTTGTCATCGACGACCAGAATTCTTTTCCCGTCGAGACTGGCCGTTGGTTCGCTGCCCCGCGTCTGGAATGCTTCGGGAGCCGGTTCAAACTGCACCGTAAAGTGGAAAGTGCTGCCTTTGCCGATTTCGCTTTCGACCCAAATCCGGCCGGCCATCAATTCGACCAACCGTGACGAAATGGCAAGGCCAAGACCTGTTCCTTCATAACGCCGGGTCATCGACGTGTCAGCCTGCTCGAACGCTTCGAAGATGCGGCGAAGTTTTTCTTTGGCGATGCCGACGCCGGTATCTTTAACCTGAAAGTGCAGCCACAAAGAATCGGCAGATGCTTCAGAGGCGTTTTTACCTGCTGAATCAGCTTCGGACGTTTTGGAACTGGTTCCGAAGTCGGCTGTGCAGTTTGAAACGTCAACGACGACTTCACCGTGCTCGGTAAACTTGATCGCGTTGCCGACAAGGTTAATCACGACCTGTCGAAGTCGGCCTGCATCACCGGTTAGAAATTCGGGAATGTCCGGCCCGATATGACAGGCAACTTCGATCTGCCCTCGATGAGCACGCACGGCCAGCGACTTCAGAGTGTCGCCGACATTCTCCCGTAGTGAGAATGGTCGAGGATCAAGTTCCAGTCGCCCGGCCTCGATCTTTGAGAAGTCGAGGATGTCATTGATGACGCTGAGCAACGACTCGCCAGACTCCTGCACCATTGACAGGTATTCACGCTGCGTCGACTGCAGCGATGTATCAAGAACAAGTTCGGTCATCCCGATGATTGCGTTCATGGGGGTGCGGATTTCGTGGCTCATGTTTGCCAGGAAGTTGCTCTTCGCCTCGCTGGCGGCTTCTGCCGCGTCACGAGCTTCCTGCATGGCCTGCTGGGCGAGTTTCTGATCGGAAATGTCGTGCGACAAACCAAACAGCCCGGCTATCGATCCGTCGTCTTCGCGGATCGGCATCTGGATGACAGAGACCCACGTCTGCGATCCGTTGGGCCAGTCGACGAGTTCTTCTTCACCGACAACCGGTTTGCCGGTTTTCACGATCTGTTGCTCGTCCCGTTTGATACGGTCGGAGTAGACGCCGTCAAAGAAGTCCTGGGCTTTTTTACCGACGGCGACGGCTGGAGACTCCAGCCCAAATCGATCGGCCATTGCTCGGTTGATTCGCAAGTAATGGCCGTCGCAATCCTTGAAGAAGATGTTGTCCGGAATGTTCTGCATCAGACTTGTCAGTAGAAACTGCTCACGTTTCAAAGCCGCTTCCGCTTCATGCCGAGCCGTGACATCTCTGAAGATTCCTTGAATCCCGATTACATTATCGGCCGCGTCATAGACAGGAGCTTTCAAAACGTGCACATACAAGGTGCTGCCGTCTGCTCCGGCATGAGACTCGATGTCTTCGTAAATTTCACGACTGTCGATAATTCGACGATCGTCTGCCGTGTACTTATCGGCCAGCTCCTTCGGAAACAGGTCGTAATCAGTAAGACCGATCAGTTCTTCAGGTGACGATTTGAGTAATTCAAAGTATCGCTGGTTACCGAATGTCAGCTTGCCGTCGAGATCCTTCCGAAACAAATATAACGGAAGACTTTCGACTAACGACTCGTACAGTGCTTCCGAATCCTTCAGCCGCTGTTCCACTTCACGGCGACGAGCGAGTTCTTTTTTCTGGTGCTCTTTGACTCGGTCGAGATCCTCAAACGCCGAGACCAGCACATTCAGCAGTTGCTGTCGTGAAGTGTCGATTTTGTAGTCGCGACCGTTGATTCGTATCTCGGCATGACTGAGATCTTCCTCGATGACCGATTTGTCATAGTTGTTCGAATCTGCCTGCTCGCTAGCCGACACCTGCTCCAGCACCTGTCGAATACGCAAAGCTGTTGTTTCATTCGGCAGTCCTCTAGCAACGTAACCATCCGCTCCAGCCTCCAGCCCCTCAAGGACCTCTTCAGCAACACCAGCGGTTGTCTGCACGATCACTGGAATGTGACGAGTGAATTCTGGCGAGCGCAATCGACGACAAAGTTCCCACGCAGCACCATCCGTAAGAAGAGAGTCAATCACGATCATGCAGGGAGTAGGCTCAGCTGTTGCCGCGGCGATTGTGTCGTCGACCGCCGAGGCTGTTGACGTTTCAAAGCCTGAAGAATTTAGAAATTCCCTCAGCCTCGAACTGTCATCAGAAGGTTCTTCCACAATCAGGATGTGCGTCATGAGGCGAAATCCCAGCCAATTGGAGTTGATATCGCCATGAATGATACGCGTGTCGCTCCAGGTTTTCAGCGAAGAGTGCTGAAAAGGCACGGCGCATTCCCACGTGCCTGCGAGTTTCACTGAGCCGACAAAGTAGTGGTCAACTCAACACTGTCTCATGTGTGTGTGCCTGGCTGCTTGCATCCCTGAAACGTGAGTGGCAGAATGCATAACTCTCGGAATCTACGGGCTCCCGCACGATTACGAGGGCACTCCAGTCGCCAATCCTGAAAACGTCAGCGTTATTGAGGATGACCGGGCTGGCACTTCCGGGTGCTCAACACGGCGGTTGAACATCGGTCTGATGACAATTACCACGAATCATCTCAGGCTATCGGCTCAAATCGGCCGCAATCGCAGGGCGGCAAGGATTTAACACGAGCGTCTGCAATCACAATCCGTTCACTTCAACAGCGAACTCTCGCGAAGGTACATCATGAAGCTGCTCGACGGACAAACCGTAGGTATCGACCTTGGAACGACATTCTCAACTATCGCTCAATTAGGCGATGACGGATTGGCTCACTGTCTCACAAACGCGGATGAGGGAGTTATCACGCCGTCGGTCGTGCTGTTGTCAGACGATGGGAGAGTTGTGGTTGGCCCGTCGAACGAACGGATTGCAGTCGAAGACCCCTCCAACGTCGTCGAAGCCATTAAACGTGAAATGGGCAACGCAGATTTTCACGTGGTTTATCAGAACAAGAAATTGACTCCAGAATTCATCTCCGCGTTGATCATCAAGAAGATGAAGCAGGACGCGGAAAAGCACATCGGTGAAATCGCCAACGCCGTCGTCACCGTCCCGTACTACTTTAACGACGTTCGCCGAAAGGCCACGCAGGATGCGGGACGCATCGCTGGTCTAAATATTATCGACATTATCAACGAGCCTACAGCTGCCACGCTGGCTTACGCCTGGGAACGCGGTGAGCTCGGTAATACCGCACTTGCACAGACTGAGAAAACGATCCTCGTTTACGACCTCGGCGGCGGAACGTTCGACGTCACGGTCGTTCGGTACACGCCAACCAACTTCAAAGTGCTTGCTACAGACGGTGACGTGATGCTGGGCGGCCTCGACTGGAGCCGCCGAATCCTTGATCACGTCTCAGAGCAGTTCGCCAATAAGCACGGCGAAGACCCACGAGAAGATCCGGAAACGGTGCAGATTCTTGCTCAGGAATGCGAGAAAGCAAAACGCGACCTTAGTACGCGAGCTCAGGCCGCCGTCCCGGTTTATTACAAAGGCAAGTCATTGACACTGTCGCTGACTCGCGGCGACTTTGAACGGATGACTGGCGACCTGATGCAACGAACTCGTGACACAACCGAACTCGTGCTGCAGCAGTCGGGCGTAGAAGCTGAAAACCTGGACGAAGTCGTTCTGGTCGGCGGTTCAACAAACATGCCGGTTGTCGAGCAGATGCTGGTCGAAGTTTGTAAGCGCAAGCCGAGTCGCGAAGTCACTCCGGAAGAAGCCGTTGCTAAGGGCGCCGCTATACACGCCGCGATCCTCGAAGCTCGTGCGACAGGTGGTGAATCACGCATGGGCAAATCGATTATCAATCGACTGCGTTCTGTGACGACTTCCGACGTTAACTCGCACTCTTTGGGTGTGAAGGTGACTGATCCGAACGAAAAAACTCGCAAGATCAATCACATCATGATTCCGAGGAACACATCGATTCCGTTCGAACGAACGCAGCGGTTTGTCACGAACTCGGACAACCAGCAACGGATTCACGTTTCCGTTCTGGAAGGCGATTCGCCAGACCCTATGGCCTGCGAGCAGATTGGTGATTTCCGCATTTACGATCTGCCAGCCGGACTTCCAAAAGGATCGCCCGTCGAAGTGACTTACCGATACGACTCCGCTGGTCGAATTCACGTTACTGCCAGAGAGCTTGTTGGCGACACCGAAGCTGCGACTGAAATCGTTCGCGAGAACCTCGGCGGAACAGAAGAAAATATCGATGTAATGACAGGGCTCGCTCAACAGTACGAAGTCGAGTAAGGCTGTCAGCAATTGTCACTTAACAGCGGAAACATGACTGTCATGTTTCCGCTGTCTGAGTTTCGCAGCAACGTTTGCCTGCTCAGCATTGCCAGCTCTCAGGAGTCACCAGCGTGGAACTGGACGTCTATAAAGAATGGTTGGGAATTCCCGACGGACCTCGGCCACCCGATCAATACGAACTTCTGCGACTAGTCCGATTCGAAGATTCGATCGACAAAGTTCGCAAAAACTACAAGAAGCTCAACACTCACGTCCGCAAGTATGCGAGCGGACAGTACGCTGTTATTTCGCAGAATTTGCTTAACGAACTCGCCAAGGCAATGCTTTGCCTGACGGATCCGGAGCGAAAACGCGAGTACGACGAGAGCCTCGGTCGAGTCTTCGAAGAAGACGAATCAGCCGTTGTGCCGATGGAACGCGTCCTGGTCAAACTGGGCCACATCGACCGCGACCAGATGAAAGAAGCTCAGGAGTATTCGGAATCTCACGGGCTGACGATGCGCGACACCGTCGTGCAGATGAAGCTCGTTGACGATCAGGTGGCCACTCAGGCATTCGCAGCGGAACTTGGCGTTCCGTACGTCGACCTGGAGGATATGGCGCCTGAATTTCGGATTCTCAAGCGACTTCCGCAGCCTGTCGCCAAGCGAAACACGATCCTGCCACTGTTTATCGACGAAGACGTGCTGCTTGTCGCCTGTGCCGATGAGATTACGCACGAACTCGAGGATGAACTACGTCTTCGGTACACCCTGCCAGTTCGACGGGCCCTTGCAACTCCGCGGGGAATCATCGACGGAATCAGCAGGTACTACTCCGAAATGGACGAAATGATCGCCGCGGAAGAAGCGGCTGGCGACGTTGCTCTTGCACCTTCTGGAGACGGCTCTAAAGGCGGCGGCAAAAAGGAAAAAACTTCGAAACCCAAAGCAAAGGTGAAGCAGAGAACACAGACAGCGTTCACTCAACTATCGAAGGACGAGCAAGCCGAACGCAAGAACCTGGGCAAGATTTTCATGCTGTGGTCAGTGATCGGGTCAGTGCTGGTCGACCAGTTTGTGATGAAACCATACATTCTGGGAGTGACCCAGGGGCTCTTTGCAAACTTGCCTTCATTGACAACGTTGATCGTGCCGCCGATCGTGATCTTCTACATCCTGAAGGTCTACTGGAAGTAGCTCACGGTCAACCTGTCACGGTGGAAACGTTGCATGAATGCTGTACCGCAAAAAGAAACGGCGAGCTTCGCCGAAAGCGGTTTGACAACTCGCTGTGACGTTGACTTCGACCTTGAATCACTATTGCTGCGTCCGGCCGCCGCTGAGTTCCTTGCGTTGTCTTCGTCGAGTCAGCAGGCCACCGACGTTTTCGACTTCGTGCATCAAAAGAATGAATTCACGTCGCAGCAATGTGTCGATGCATTGCTGGCTGATCAACATCGACGGCACAGCACGGAAGAAGCCGTCCCTGCAGAAACGTATTGCACATTTCTACGAACTCGAATCGGCGACGGTTCGGCAAGGTTCGAATGGCAGATCGTTGCTCAAGAATTTCTATTGGTTCTGAAGGACGCCGAATCCAGTTCGAATGTCGCGTTTAAGAAGTTCTGCACTCGATTCCCGACGTTTCAGGGACAACTCGTTGATCTGTCGCGTTCCGACGGTCTGTCCGAGACGTTGATCATTGACGCTGTCTGCTCTTCCGGAAGTGGCCACGAACCGACGATTCCTGAAGGCCCGACGCAACCTCGGGTGCTGGATGAAAAGCCGTTTGACCCAGCGACTGTCCAGTTGGACTTTGGTGATTCAGCTCAAAGTTCATTGGCCTGCCATTCGGAGTCCTTTGGTCACGATCAATCGTCGCTACTGGGTAGCACGGAACCTTTCTCGCAATTGCCGCCAGTCATTCTCGAGAAGATTGAAGAACGACTCGATGAACGCCACTTTCAGCCGAACGAGCATCTGATACGAGAGGGAGATGCCGCAGATGGGCTTTACTTTCTGACAGACGGCAGAGTGACAGTTCTCAGCATCGATCAACTCAGTCAGGATCATGAAATCGCCAGATGCGGTCCTGGTTCCACCCTTGGGGAAATGGCACTGCTGACTGATCAGCTAAGAACAGCAAGCGTCGTTGCCACTACGAAAGTCTCGGCAATGTTTCTCCCGCTGCCAATCTTTCAGGAACTGGCCAGCAACTTCCCTGTCATTGGGCAAGTACTGACTCAGTTGCTTGCTCAGCGTCTCGGCGGGCAGGACCACGACGCCCTCAGTGGAAAACGATTCGGCCGTTACCGCATTACTGAACGACTTGGCCAGGGTGGCATGGCTATCGTCTATGAAGCTTTGGACGAGCAGACCATGACGCCGGTTGCTTTGAAAATGATGAGTCACAGACTGATTTACGATGCCAATGCTCTCAAACTATTTCAAAGCGAAGCAAGAATGATCGAAGAGTTTGATCATCCGCATATTGTTCGCATGCTGGGGCGTTTTAAAGCGTTTAGGTCATTCTTCATTGTGCTGGAATTTTGTGATGGCGTCTCACTGGATCAGTACGTTCGGGAAAATGGCGCGTTCGCCGAAAATCAATTTCGAAAAGTCATGGCGCAGCTTGCAGCTGCGCTGAGCTACGCCCACTCAAAAGGCATCGTCCATCGAGACATCAAACCTTCGAATGTCCTTCTGACGTCAGACGGCAACGTGAAGCTTATGGATTTTGGCCTCGCCAAGCCCGTCGATAACGGAGAGGGCAACTGCTCGCGACTCATCTCTGGAACACCACGTTTCATGGCACCTGAGCAACTTCAGGGAGCACCACCGGACGTGCAGGCTGACCTTTTCGCCCTTGGCTGCATGGCGTGGAAACTTTTGACTGGCAAAGAATTGATTGCGGACATAGGACTCACCGATATCGTAGACCGGCACAAGAACTGGCAACTGCCAGACATGGACAATCTGTCTCTTGAAATCAGTGCATTCCTTCAAAATTGCCTGCAAGCCGATCCAAAACACCGCCGCGTTGACCTGGACGCGATTTCTCGCTGGTAGCCAACGTCTGCTGCACGAACAGCCGATCATTTCTGAAGCTAATGAGAGCCGATCGAATTTAATCGTAGCGGTAGCCGCCGTGTTCAGCAGGTGCCGGTGCCGGTGTTGAGCTTGCAGGTTTCTGAGGATGCGTGAGAGCCACCGATTTTGCGCTGGCGACAACAGCCGCAGAAGCTTTCGGATATTGGAGCCGGCTCCGACAAGGATGGCGTTGATCGCGTCGCCGGCGAGGCTTTTCAGAATGCAGCGGTTCATGCTGCACGGTTTCGAAGCCATAAAAGAACTGCCAGTAGGGATTTTTGACCTAGCGCTGGACGAGCGATTCATCCGACTCATTAAAGGCATGTTTGCGATTATGCAGCCCGACCATCAGCCGAATGTCTTTCGCGGGCGCCCTGAAATCCGGACAGTAACACTCCGCAAACCCGCCCTCAAATCGTGACCAGTCAATCTTCCCAGCCAAAACACACAACGGATGATCAAGGTTTAGAATCTGCTTCAATTTAGCCTGAAACAGATTAAGCCGAGAGTCCTCCGGTTTCGAACGCGGCTGCATGAAAAACGAGGCTCAAATTGCAAGAACCCACAGGCGTCCACAGCAGTATCCTGCAATTTTAATCAGCTCAAGTTCCACATCCAGGCCAGTATTGTCGTGTCCATTCGTTTTTTCAGGGAGGCCTACCTTTCCCGGAGCCACCATTGAAGGCAAAGTCGAAACGAAAAACGAATCGACAATCCAACTAGCCCTGGTCGGCACCGAGCGGTTCTCCGCCGATGAGTTCGAGCTGGGCTGGCGTTGGGAAGTCGCTGACTTGAAGTCGCGGCGGGTAGAGAGTTTCGTGCTCGTTCAGTAGTTTGCCCGTGATGGCTTGAACTTTGTCCCAGTCGGCCATTTGTCCGGACTGACCATTGGCTCCCAGGATGACCTTGTCGCAAACGGGCAACAGAGCATTGACGCCTTCTGACCAGACGCAGTATGTGAAGATTTCTTCGGTATCCTGGTTCCGAACGGCCGAGCACGTTGCCACGAAAACGTCGACACCTTCTTTCTCGTAGAGCTGCTCAAGCGATTCTTTCTGATCGGCATATTCCAGGTAGAAAAACTGTCGCTCCAGTTCGCGAAACTTGTCTCGCAACGGATGTCCCGGCGGAGGCATCCAGTCAACCCATTCGTCGTCGTGCAGCCGAACCGGCGTCGCTCCCAGCGGGCGAGGATCTGCCAGTGCCTTTTTGGCAAGCTCGGCCATCATTGCCATGCCTTCGTCATCGTTTGATCCGGTCACCAGAAGCGTGTCCCGGTTGGGGATCATCGCGATATGGTCGCCGTCGACTTCCATCTGACGAATGAAATCGATCAGGATCAAGCGGGACGCGTCGTAGTTATCGCCCGAAGCCGATGCGTAAAGATGGCCGCCGATCTTTGCGACGACGAACTCCAGTTCGGAAAGTGCTTCCTTCGCCGCTTCCATCGCCTCGTACCACGAAATCTCCCAGCCCTTCAGGTCATCACCCGAAATTGACCTCATCGAATGCGGCAGATCGTAAACCAGTCCCAGCGAAAGATTGTTGCCGATCAGGTAACGCGGAACGTCAACTTCGTTGTCACCCTCGATTCGTTGCTGAAGCTCAAGTTTTGCGAACATCGACCGCGGCCAGATCCGAGGCCGCAAATCCGGAGCGGCATGAGCGAACTCGTCCGGCATCTCGATCTTGCCCTGCAACACTCCGCGAACGACCTGCTTGAGATGCTCCTTCCGCAGGCCTCGTAAAAGGTTGCAGTGCTCGGCGTAGAAGTTGTGCAGATTCAGCACTTCGGCTGATGGTGAGTCGTCGGATTCCTCGTCCCCTGCCACAACCAGTCGGAATTGATCGGCTTCGTAAACGAACTTACGGCTGTCGCCGGCATCGCGAAATGCGCGCATGATGGTCTTTGCAAATTGATCCTGACTGGGAGGTCCGAAGAATTGACTGAGAAGACCCATTATCCATTCATCCTGAGTAGTGGCTGACTGGAGCAGCGTATCAACAGAAAATTCTAGTCTCCAACGAGAGCGGCTGATAACAAAAAAGCCCGCTCGATTGAGCGGGCTTCGATATGGTCGCATGCAGAGTTGAACGAACTCAGCAAAGCTTAAACCTGGTCAAGAGCCTGCTTCAGGTCGTTGATGATGTCCTCAGAATCTTCCGTTCCAACTGACAGTCGAATGAAGTCTGGAGTCACACCCGTTGATGCCTGCTCTTCCAGGTTGAGCTGCTGGTGCGTGGTGCTCGACGGGTGAATGATAAGCGACTTGCTGTCGCCGACGTTCGCCAGGTGTGAGAACAGTTTCACGGCGTTGATCAACTTGACGCCGTTTGCTTTCTGCTCTTCCAGGGTGTCGCCCTTGATGCCGAATCCGAAGACAGCACCGCTGCCCTTCGGCAGATACTTCTTCGCCAGACTATGGCTGGGGTGAGACTCAAGATCGGTGTAATTGACCCAGGAAACCTTCTCGTGGCTTTCCAGGAAATGCGCCACGGCCAGAGCGTTCTGGCAGTGCCTTTCCATGCGAAGGTGCAGCGTTTCCAGGCCCTGCAGGAACAGCCAGGCATTGAACGGGCTCATGGCTGAACCGAGGTCACGCAGACCTTGAATACGTGCCTTCAGGATGTAAGCCAGATTCAACGGGCTGAGTGCTTCGAAAATCTTCAAGCCGTGGTAGCTTGGATCCGGCTCGGTCATTTCCGGAAAGCGACCGTTGTCCCACGGAAATCCGCCCTTCTCGATGATCATGCCGCCGATGCTCGTTCCGTGACCGCCGATAAACTTCGTCGTCGAGTGCAGAACGATGTCCGCGCCGTGCTCGAATGGTCGGCAAAGAAACGGCGAGGCCAAGGTGTTGTCGACCATGACGGGCACGCCTTCTGCATGAGCGATTCCCGAAATTGCTTCAAAGTCCGGGACATCGCAACGAGGATTGCCGATCGTTTCGAGGTAGACCGCTTTGGTCTTGTCATCGATCGCCCCCTTGAAGGCTTCCGGATCGTCCTGATTCACGAACTTCACGTTGATGCCCATCTTCGGCAACGTGTAGTGAAACAAGTTGTACGTTCCGCCGTAGAGGCTGGTGCCCGAGACAATATTGTCTCCGGTTGAGGCGATGTTGAGGATCGCCAGAGTTTCGGCCGCCTGACCGGACGCGGCGGCAAGTGCTCCTGATCCGCCTTCGAGTGCGGCGAGACGTTTTTCGAGGACGTCCGTCGTCGGATTCATCAGGCGGGTATAGATGTTGCCGAACTCGGCCAGCGAGAACAGGTTGGCGGCGTGGTCCGTATCGTTAAACACGTACGACGTCGTCTGATAAAGCGGGACGGCTCGCGAGTTGGTCGTCGGATCAGGTTCCTGTCCAGCATGCAGGCAGTTTGTTCCGAAGTTGTATTCATCGCTCATGGTTGTTTCCTCAGATATCAACGATTGAGTGGTTCGTCATTCCGACGTGTAAAAACGAAATCAGGGCGGACCGAACGGAGCGGCAGCCACGATTCTTGTCGTGGCGGCGGGTATCACTCCTCTCAACCCACCCTGCATTGCAGTTTGATCAGCAAATTGGCGGCTCATCCACGAGCCGAAGCGGCCATCATTGTGCAACACTTTCCAACATTCAAGCGGGAAAGCAACCGACAGGCCGTCACGATCGACAGCATTTGTCAGGCTTCCGCGGCTTTCAGAAAACTGCATCCGGCGGCCATGGTTGAGGCGCATTGGATGGCTTCCAGAAGCTGATCGTCTGACACCCCCAGATCGCGACTCTTTGTGACGTGACCGGAAGTGCAAGGCTTGCAGGCGTTGAGGTTACTGATCGCCGTGTTGAGCAACTCAACCGTCTTGTCGTCATGAGACGTGTTTATGAACGTGTGGGCTCGCAGGCCGACCGACATCCCGCCGAAGGTTTCTGAACCGCTTAAGTCTCTAAACTTGAAAAATGAGCTGTACATCGAGTTTGTCAAGGCCACAGCCAGCACGTCTGACGTCATGTCTTCTTCCTCGCCGCCTTATTGAAAGTAACGGCGCATTCACATCTGAACTGTCATCGCAAAGTCTTTTTCTGCAGTCTAGTGAGGGGTGGTCCACGGAAAAGCATCATCGCCCGCAAAGCGAAGCAGGCGGAATCCATCGCATAGCTGGCGAGGATTGTGGACCGTGTCAAACCCGTTTCAAGGGCCGGGAATACTCATCCAGGAATCGCTGGCCCAGCTACCGGCAAGTACGACATTCGGAGCGGACCCGCAGTCAGATTAATGCTCCGATAACGCCTCCGACCAACGGTCTCAAGCACAAGCCGCAGGTACGGTAATGAATTCGAATTCCAACCGACATCTTGCTGAAGAACGGATCATCGTAATCAAGCCGGGAAAAATCGATCGCGTGCTCGCACAGAAATCCGAAAAAATGACGCGACCAGACAGCCCAATGATTACTCCGGTGACCATCGCAATCGTCACATACTTCGTCCAACTTTTGAATGGTTGGTTCCCATAAAAACCAAGCAGGAAGCCGTAAACGGCTCCACCTGCGGATACACCTGAAATTGATTTCTACGCCCGTGAAAAGTCCTGTTCTGCGTAACAAAGAAGTCAACACAGCCAAAGAACGTACTGAGCGAATCGGCAACCATACTAGAAATCGGCTGCTTCTTGTGTGAGCCCATAGGTTCAACCTTCAAAAAGGTCGTGCAGTTTAACCTAAGGTTCTGAGTCATCCGCGATACGTTGTTCAGTTACTGCAGAATCTTTGTTGAACCAGTTCTGAATCGTTTTCCGGCTGGCTAGAGTCATGCCAAATACGGAAAACCATACGAACATGATCTCGCAGCACAGCCTCGTGACGTCGATAGATTGAGAACCACTGATGTAGTCCCATCGTCGGTCATGGATCCACGAGTGAAATGCAGGTTTTGAACTTGCGTCTCCGAAAAGGAAACTACGCCCAGCATAGGATCTCGACTTTGGATAGTTCTCTGACTGATCCGATACCATCTGAATGGTCCATGGCGGAAAGATAGTCAGGACAGCTGAAATCACCAGAGACAACATTAGCGGACATCTGACAGCCTCAAACATGAGAACTCCAAAATCTGCTCCAGCAACATTGAGAATGACTCAGTCAGCCGTGCCGTAGACCAGGCAGGCGTTGTGGCCACCGAAGCCGAAGCTGTTTTTCAGGATGCGACGGATGGGCATCTGGCGGGCCTGGTTGGCGACGTAGTCGAGGACGCAGCCTTCGTCAGGGTTGTCGAGGTTGATCGTCGGCGGAGCTGTCTGATCCTGCAGAGCCTGGACGCAAACGACTGACTCGACGCCGCCGGATGCGCCCAGCAAGTGGCCGATCTGGCTCTTCGTGCTGGAAACGGCCATCGTCTTCGAGTGGTCGCCGAAGACTGTCTTGATAGCAACGGTTTCCGCTCTGTCGCCGAGCGGGGTGCTTGTTCCGTGCGCGTTGACGTAGTCGATTTCGTCGGGATTCATCTTCGCATCGCGAATCGCTCCGGACATGGCTCGTGCGGCCCCTTTGCCTTCTGGATCAGGTGCCGTCATGTGAGTTCCGTCGGCGGACATTCCGTAGCCGAAGACTTCGGCCAGAATTATTGCTCCGCGAGCGACGGCGTGTTCGTACTCTTCCAGCACGAGGACACCGGCACCTTCGGCCATCACGAATCCATCTCGATCTTTGTCGAACGGGCGGCTGGCTGTTTCCGGACTGTCGTTCCGAGTCGACAGTGCATTCATGCGTGCAAAGCCCGACAGCCCCAATGGGGTAATTGCTGCTTCGCTACCGCCCGTCACCATGACATCAGCCATGTCGAGCTGAATCAGTCGGAAGGCGTCACCAATGGCGTTCGTGGCCGATGCACACGCTGTCGCAACGGCGCTGTTAGGCCCCTTCAGCGCCCAATGGACGGAGATGTTCCCGCTGGCGGCATTGACCATCAGCTTGGGAATCATGAACGGCGAAACTCGTGACGGACCTTTGTCGAAAAGTGCGTCGTGCTGCATTTCAATTTCGCTCAGGCCGCCGATTCCGCTTCCGACCAGAACGCCGTGTCGGTACGGATCGCCAGTCGTGAAGTCTATACCCGAAGAAACGATGGCTTTGCTGGCTGCGGCATATGCAAACTGCACAAAGCGATCAACTCGCTTCACTTCTTTAGAAGTAATGTCACCGTGCTCGGTGCAGTCGAAATTTCGAACTTCACCGCCAAAACGGACTTTGAAATCAGAGCAGTCAAAACGCTCGATTCGACCGATGCCACTTTTGCCAGCACAGATCTTGTCCCACAGTTCGGAAACTTCGAATCCAAGCGAGGAAACAATCCCCGTTCCAGTGATGACAACTCGCCTGGCCATCCAGAAAATCTTTCAGAAACTGAGCGTGTGTATTCGACAAATCAGTGCATGATTTCAACGCGGAATCAGCAAGTTGAGCCGGCTGAAGTTGCCTGGTTGAGAGGCTCAGCCGGCCCGTGTGTCGCCATTCTAGCTCTTCTCGTCGATGTACGTAATAGCGTCTCCGACGGTTTTGATCTTGTCGTAGTCGTCGTCCGGGATGGTGATGCCGAATTCGTCTTCGAATTCCATAACCAGCTCGACGACGTCCAGCGAATCCGCTTTCAAGTCGTCGACGAACGATGATTCACGAGTAACTTCGGCTTTTTCAACGCCCAATTGTTCGCTGACGATGTCGATTACTTTTTCTTCAGTCACGAGAGTTTCCTCCAGGAATTGTTCATATTCGCGTCAGGTGGCA
>CALGTK010000428.1 GCA_937904325.1 uncultured Planctomyces sp. | reverse complement strand
CGTTCCGGACCGGAGTTCGAAGTTCACGGCAAGTACTACTACTCTCAGCTGGCACCCAACACCAACATGATCTGGTTCGCAAAAATCACCCGGATCAACGCCTTCGACGGCCCCGTCGAGATCGTCGTCGAGAATCTACCGCCGGGAGTCACAGCCGAACCGTTCACGATTCCGACCGGCATGGTTCATGGCGCGATCATTCTGAAATGTGCTGCGGACGCAAAGATCAACGCGTCTCTGGTTCGTGTCTCCGGCCGCGCGATGCTGCCCGGCCCCGCGGGAAGCGACGTCGAAGCCATCCGCTACGGCCGCATTACGTGCGAACAGCAGAGCAGCGGCGGAGGCCAGGCTCGCTGGCCGATCAACACTCAAATCGTCGGCATCACGAAACCGCTCGACTTGCTGAAAGTTGAAGCCGAACCGCAGGAAGTCTCATTGAAGCCCGGTGAGAAGCAGGAAATCACCGTCCGGATCGAACGTCAGAAAGGATTCACCGATTCCGTAACACTGGCCATGAGCTTCGACTATTTCACGTCGAAGTTTGGCGAACAGCTGCCACCTGGCGTGACAGTTGGCAAGGCCAGCCAACTGCGACTGGCCGGAAAAGTGCTGGAAGGGAAAGTTGTTCTGGAAGCCAGTGACAAAGCTCTGGCCGTCGAGAAACTTCCCATCGCGGTGCTCGCCCGGGTTTCAATTACGTTCTCGATCACGACGAATTACGCATCGAATCCGATCCATCTGACTGTCCTGCCGAAGGACTGAAGTCTGCGCAGGATGTCTTCAGCGTGCTGCCGGTGCAGCCACGCGTGCTTAATGTCTGCGCACGGGGCTGGACACGTTCAGCCCCGCATGCTGACATTCGAGGCACTCTCGAAATCGCCACGGTCAGCAGCGATTCGGAGTCAGGTGACACGAATCTGACCGCGATGGGCCAACGGATTCTCGCCGTAATTCTCACGCTTTCAGGTGTTTCGCGAACCCCATGGCCCGGACGGTGCAGATTCCAGATCTTGTCAGGACGCAGCACGGGGCGACGGCCGAGAACTCAGTTTCGACCGACGTGTGCCCGCGAATTCAGCATCTGGCACACCACTTGCGTTGCTCGTCCCGAGACAAGGTTCAAATTCATCGGACGGCTATCCGTCGCCCCAAACCATGGCGAAATCCTGAATGAATCTCGTGTTGCCTGACCTGTCGAGAGGCAGTGATGCCTCAAACAACAGCACGGCACATGGTTGAGCGAGAATTCGAGATGGCTCAGAACAACGGATTTCAAATCGTTCGGTGATTGTTTCTCTTCTTTAGTTCTGCAAATTGATCTGGAGTATCCCGGTATGTTGACGCTCGGACGAAGCTGGCTGTTGCCGGCACTGATGGTAATTATGGTCATGGCATTTCCCATGTCCTCTCTGATGGCTCAGGACGAGGCTGGTGGCGAGGCCCCCGACGCTACGGAAGTGGAAGGCGAAGACGCTGCGGATTCAACATCGACGGGCGACGCACCGGCAGAAGAGGCCGCACCGGCCGAAGAAGAATCCGCCGGTCCCGATGCGACGGCGCTCCTGCTTCGAGTCGACAATCTGTGGATCATGATTGCCGGGATGCTGGTGTTCATCATGCATCTGGGTTTCGCCACGCTGGAAAGTGGACTGACCCGATCGAAGAACACCGTCAACATCCTGTTCAAGAACACAATGATTATCTGTATCGGGTTGCTGACCTACGGAATCTTGGGCTTTAACCTGATGTACCCAGGGTTTGGTGATGGCGACGGGGGATACTGTGGGTTTGCTGGCTTCGGCTTTCTGCTGAACGGGACTGAGGCACTAAACGACCCCGGCAATGTGACAGCCGCTGGTTATGGACTCGACATGACCATCTACACCGACTTCTTCTTCCAGGCGATGTTTGCTGCCACGTGCTGCACGATCGTTTCCGGAGCCGTTGCAGGCCGTATCAAGCTTTCGTCGTTTCTGATTTTCGCAACGCTTTTTGTGTCTATCAGCTATCCACTTACAGGTTCATGGAAGTGGGGCGGCGGCTGGCTTGACCAGGCCGGATTCTATGACTTTGCCGGTTCGACGCTGGTGCACTCGGTCGGCGGTTGGGGTGCTCTGGTGATGGCCACGCTTCTGGGAGCACGCCATGGCAAGTATGTCAACGGACAGGCGATGCCAATTCCGGCGAGCAACATGCCGCTGGCTGCGGTCGGAGTGTTTCTGCTGTGGTTCGGCTGGTTCGGGTTCAACGGCGGTTCGGTCCTGAGTGCAGACCCGGGTCTGGTTTCTCTCGTTCTTGTCACCACGACGATGGCCGCAGCGGCCGGTGGCTTTGCCGCCGCAATCACTTCGTGGGTGTGTGCCGGCAAGCCGGACCTGAGCATGTCCTTGAACGGAATTCTGGCAGGGCTTGTCGGTATTACTGCGGGGGCGGATCAGATGAGTGGCCTGGATGCCATTATCATCGGGCTGATTGCCGGAGTGATCGTTTACTTCGCGGTGATCTTTGTCGACACCAAACTGAAGGTTGACGATCCGGTCGGAGCGATCAGCGTCCACCTGGTTTGCGGCATCTGGGGCACGCTATGTGTCGGACTCTTTGGAGCAATGGCTGGATTCGACCAGGTGATCAATCAGCTCAAAGGAATCGGAGCGATCGGTGTCTTCACTGTGCTCTTCTGCCTGATCGTTGGCAGCATCCTGAAAGCGACGATGGGACTTCGAGTCAGCGAGCAGGAAGAAGTCGAAGGACTGGACATTGGCGAGCACGGCATGCAGGCCTACACGTAAGCCAGTACCCGGCGACGAGTCGATGCCTGTTCGACATCAGCGAAACGACGGGCATCGACTTCTCTGGAGCCTTGTGGAAAGGTGAAACTGGTTCAAGCAATCTGCCGAGCAAATTGTCACGGCGTCCCCGGAAAGCTCACCGGTCGATTCCACCTTTCTCTTTGATATTCTGAGACGCACGAAACGCGGGCGGTCGATTGACCTCCCGCGTTTTCTCTTTTTTGCCCGTCACCGATTCACACGATTACGGCTCGGGCCTGGTCCGGAATTACTCATAACA
>CALGTK010000427.1 GCA_937904325.1 uncultured Planctomyces sp. | reverse complement strand
CGAGAAGACTCAGTCAAAGACGTATGTCGAACGACTGGTGATGCCGAAGTTCCCGTTGACCGATGCCAATATAGAGTCGATCGCGACATTCGTGCTGGGGCTTGTCGCTGAGCCACCTGCCTCGCAGTACGTCTACACGCCGGATCGTCGATCTGAGGATCGTGACCAGGGAGAAATTCTGCTCCGCAAGTACAACTGCATCAGCTGTCACATGACGGACATGCACGAAATTGAATTTGCCGTTGCTGAAGGTGACCAAGCAGGCGAGCCAGCCGACGCAGAAGAACTCTCAAAATTTCATGGTTTTGCTCTCGAAAAGCTTCTTGAAATAAGACCACCGTCGCAGGCATGGACTGGTCGCAGCCATGAAGTCGTGGTCGAAGGTGAAGATAATGAAATACTGCCAACCGCAAAGTTCCGCGGCATGCTCATGGTGACGCCAGAGAATTACGCACTCTACGACGAGGAAGACCCGGATAGTTGGCAGTACACTCTTACAACCTGGGAACCAGCTTCGCTGACGAAACCAGGCTCAAAAGAAGGCGGTGGAGTTAAGCTGCCTTCATCGCTGGTGATGACGTTGCAGTCCCATCTCGTAAATCTTAAGCGTGCACGAACTGGTGGTTTTGCTGAGTGGCTTGTGCGGCGAAGTATGGGTGATGTGTTCGATCCTACCAGGTTTGACGCCGCGTGGCAGAATGGTCCTCCGCCGCTGTTTGGCGAAGGTGTGAAAGTTCAGACTGAATGGCTCTACCGGTTCCTTAGAGAGCCGGATCAGATTCGGTTCTTGAAAACCGGCCTGCGGATGCCGAAGTTTAATATGAGCAGTGACGAAGCTCGCGTTCTTGCGAACTACTTTGCTGCTGTCGACGGGGCAATTTATCCCTACGAGGCGATTCCGCAGTCAGATCACGGTTATCTGGCTGAGATGCAGGAGCTGTTTCGAAAGAATCATGCTGAACGTGCCGCTGAGCATTCTTACCTTCAGGAATCGTGGCAGATGCTGACTACGACGTTGTGTATCAAATGTCATGCTGTTGGTGGGCGAGAGTTTATCGCTGCACCTGGCGCTAAAGATGTCACACACGCGCCAAATCTGGAACGGGTCAATTCCAGGCTTCGTCCAGACTGGTTATCGGTATGGTTGGGAAACCCTAAATGGTTGACACCTTACACGGTAATGCCTGTGCCGTTTGCGAAAGAAGGAAAGGCAGGCTATGCACCGCTGTTCGGAGCGGATGCAGAATCGCAGACAATTGGCGTTCGTGACGCGTTGATGAACTACTACAGGTTGCTGGAGATGAACACCGAAGCTCTACCGAAATATATTGACCAGGCTGAAGCAGCGGCCGAGCAGGCAAACCTCAACTAACGGTAGGATTTTCGGAGAACAAGCCATGCGAAATCTAACAGCACTTGTGATTGTCCCCGCGGCACTACTGGTCGTGATCGGCTGCGACCTGGCATCCATCGATCCGGGTGGCGGAGCTGTCTCGCAGACTACGGTTTCAGTACGTGGTGGTGTTGATGTTGCGCCACCACCCGATAAAGGAAACGGCGGAGAACCGGTTGTCACAGGTCCTCCTGGGAGTCTCGTTGGAACTATCTCACTTGATGGAACAGCTCCTGAACTTCCGCCGTTGGTTGGTAAATCCGCTTCGAAGGTCGATTCCTCGGTTTGTGCAGCTGCTGAGGCGATTCCTGACGAGAGCCTTGTCGTTGGAGATAATGGCGGATTAGCAAACGTGTTTGTGTACCTGACCAAGAAACCAAAAGGGATTGAATTCGAGGTTCCGGAGACGCAGCCGTTTCTTGATCAGGAGACATGTATCTTCAAACCTCATACCCTTGTGTTCTGGGCTGGCGTCGAGTTTGAACTGAAGAACTCAGACAAGGTCGCTCACAATATTGATGCTAAACCGTCGATGAACAGTGGCTTTAATGAAAATATGCCGCCTGGTGCTTCTGTGACTAAGTCGTTCCGGAACCCGGAAGCACTGCCGTTTCAGTCAACCTGTGCGATTCATCCATGGATGCGTTTCTGGACTTTGATCGTTGATCATCCATTTGTTGCAGTGACAGATGCGAACGGAAACTTCGAAATTCCCAATTTGCCTGCCGGCAAACATAAGTTTCGAGTTTTTCAGGAACGAGCGGGGCAGTTGGAGAGAAGTATTGAAGTTGTCGTCGCACCCGGTGAGCCGACGAAGGTTGAATGGAAGTATCCGGCATCGAAGTTTGGGCTGTAGATGATTTTATGTGGGGCGTGGCTCGTTAGTTCTTTTGGAATCTAAAAGCGGAACTCTGTCCGTTAAACGTTGAAGAGATAAATCAGTGAATCGGTCAATCACAATCATTCTACTCTGCGCAGCACTGCCGCTTGTCGGTTGTGATTCTACTCGTGCGCCGAGTTTTCAGCTCAGCGAGCAGAGCGAGGGACTGAGTAGCTTTGCCCGTGAAAAAGTACAGGGCGAACTGAACGCTGGATTTGGCAGTCCTGCTGATCTCGTTGTCTGGTCTGAACTGGAAGTTGATTTCGGTCAGTACAGTGGCAATGTCAAAAAGGTGAGTACCAAAGCCGGGATGTTGCGAATCGGAGAGCAATCCGACGACGACGAAACAGCCACTGACGACAAAGAGCCAGTCTACGATGGGTTAGCCGCAGTATCTGGACTCGCCAGTGCAAGGCGACTGAGTGAGCTTCAGGGAGCCGCCGTTGTCATTTCTCGCGCTCAGCCGAAATCAGCCGCCGAAGCGGAATCAGATGATGGCGAAGAATCGGCTGCTGTGACGCAGACTCCTCAAGTCTATCGAGTAGCATCATACGATGTTGCCAAGCAGGAACTCCATGTTGTAGATGCCGATGGTGATCCCGCGCAAATGGACGTATCTGCAGGTGACTCTGTCCAGATTTTAGGGTCAGCGCTCCAACATGGCAGAAACCTGTACCTTCGACATTGCATGCATTGTCATGGTGTCAGCGGTGATGGTGCCGGTCCAACTGCTCAGTACTTCAAAGTCAAGCCACGTGATTATCGGCATGGAATTATCAAATTCACCTCGACCAAAGCGTCAGTTCTCAAGCCTAGTAACAAAGATATATTTCGAATCATTAAGCTCGGAGTGCCTGGGACGTACATGCCGTCATTCATGCTCTTGCCGGATGACGAAGTGAAGTTGATCACCGAGTACGTGAGGTGGTTAGCGATGCGTGGTGAGATGGAGCGAAAGCTCAACGCGTGGCTTGTGACTTCATATTCTCAGGAAGCGGTTGATGAGGCTGATTCGGCTTCTGAACTCCAAGCAGATTTTGATACCGAATGGTCGGAGGATGCCGGAGATAACATTGAAAGATTTGGTAACGATCTGAAGCTGGATTGGCAGGACGCGGACAAGCCTGAGAGTGTCGTTAATCCTACCGTACCTCGGACGCCTTCATCTTCGGAGTCGATTGTACGTGGCAGGAAAATTTTCCTGAGTAAAGAAGCAAAGTGTGCATCCTGTCACGGCGAAACGGCTCGCGGAAATGGTCCGTCGACCGAGGCATTTAACGATCTCCCAGGTAAGCCTCCGGGCACGAAGTCAGATAAACCTGGTTTGTTTGATAACTGGGGCAACATTGTCAAACCTCGTAATCTGACGACTGGTGTGTTTCGTGGTGGTCGACGTCCGATCGATATCTATCGCCGAATTCATTCCGGGATAAAGGGAACGCCAATGCAGGCGTTCGGCACGACTCTGAAAGAAGAACAGATTTGGGACGTGGTCAATTACGTTCTCAGTATTCCTTTTGAAGAAAAGCAGGGCGGGCACTAAGCGAACGGACTCGGTGTTCTTTTTGCAAAGTTCAAGTTCCGCAGTGGAGAGTAAGTGGTGAACAAGTTCTGGCCCATATTTTTCATGTTCTGGCCGATTCTTGCGATCGTGAGTTTCGTGATCGCGCCGAGCATGAACTGGTGGTTCCCAGGGCCTGCCATGAGCCCCTTGGGACAGCAGATTGATAATCTGTTTTATCTGATCCTGGTGATCGTTGCTGTAACCTTTGTAGGCACGCATGTCGCCATGGGTTATGCACTTTGGCGGGGAGTTGACAATAAGGGTCAGAAGGCGTGGTTCTCTCACGGCAGTCACAACCTTGAAATCCTGTGGTCGATTGCACCTGCTGGAGTTCTGATGTTCATCTCGCTTTACCAGCTGGATGTCTGGATGGAGTTCCGAGTTAAGTCACATTTCCCTGAAGGCACAACTCCAGTCGCCGAGGTCACTGCTCGACAGTTTGAATGGCGGATTCGCTACCCGGCTCCCGGCAAAAAGTTGATGACGACTCCGCAAGCGGATGACCTCTACAGCGTCAATGATCTGCATGTGCCGTATGGTCGCCCGGTTTCAATTCGGCTGAGGTCAATGGACGTTCAACATGCCTTCTTCATCCCCGAGCTAAGAGTCAAACAGGACGCGGTGCCTGGTACTGTGATTCCTGTCTGGTTCGAAGCAAGCAAACCGGGTGAGTATGACCTGGCTTGTGCCGAGCTCTGCGGATGGGGGCACTACAAGATGCGAGGACGAATCCTGGCCGAGAATGAGACCGGTTTTGAACGTTACATGGAAACCTTGCAGGCAGAACAGAATTTTGACGGCGTCACACAGCCCGAGCATTCCGGGGCTCAGATCGCTGAATACGGAATCGAGGACTCACAGTGAGTACGCTTAACCCAGCTGCTGATCCATCGGCACACGCTCATGATGACCACGGTCATCATGAAATCGGCTTCGTGAGCAAATACGTTTTCTCGACTGATCATAAGATGATCGGGAAGCAGTTCCTGTTCACGACGTTGTTCATGTTCCTGGTCGGTGGTTCGCTCGCACTCGGCGTTCGCTTTCAGCTTGCATGGCCATGGCGTGCGATGCCAGTGGTCAGTCAGGCTGCAGAACTCCTTGGTGGTCCAACCTTCGTCGCTGAAGGCGGGCAGATTTCACCTGAGTTCTACACGATGCTGTTCACCATGCACGCATCCGTGATGATCTTTCTGGTGATCATTCCGATCCTTGCGGGAGCGTTTGGGAACTTCCTGATTCCGCTGATGATCGGTGCAGACGACATGGCCTTTCCGGTGCTCAACATGTTGAGTTACTGGTTTATGTGGCCGGCTATCGCCTGTTTCGGCTTGAGTTTTACGGTCGGCGGTTTGAACGCGGCACCGGCTCAAGGGTGGACGTCCTATCCAGTCTTGTCGGCGATTGTAGATTCGGCGCCCGGGGCTGGTGATGCGCAAACTTGGTGGCTACTGGGCCTCACGTTTGTCGGCGTTTCTTCCATGATGGGGTCGGTCAACTACATGACCACCATCATCAATATGCGTGCTCCCGGAATGACACTGTTCCGAATGCCTCTGACGATCTGGTCGATGTTTATTACCGCGATTCTGCAGGCGTTTGCGTTGCCAGTGTTGACGGCCGCAGGCTTCATGCTGCTGACTGAACGAACGCTTGGTTTCAACTTTTTCGTACCAGGCGGATTGATCGTTAACAACGGTGATCCGACCGTGGGTGGCGGGCAGCCTCTGCTTTGGCAGCATCTTTTCTGGTTCTACTCACACCCGGCTGTGTATATCATGCTGTTGCCGGCGATGGGGATGGTTTCAGATATGCTCGCGTGCGTCGTTCGTAAGCCGGTCTTTGGTTACAAGCCGATGGTTTACTCGATGGCGGCAATTGCAGGCCTTGGGTTTATCGTCTGGGGCCATCACATGTTCACAAGCGGGATGAATCCTGCTCTGGGCATGACGTTTATGATCTCGACGATGATGATCGCACTTCCTTCCGCTGTGAAAGTCTTCAACTGGATCGGAACGATCTGGGGCGGCAAGGTGACGTTTAATACGGTTACGCTTAACTGTGTAGCTTTCGTGTCGATGTTCATCGTTGGTGGTCTTAGCGGGATCTTCATGGCAGCCGTCCCGGTCGACATTTATTTTCACGACACGTATTTCATCGTTGCTCACTTCCACTATGTGTTGTTCGGAGCGACGCTGTTCGGCTGCTTCGGTGCAATTCAGTTCTGGTACCCCAAGATGTGGGGCCGGATGATGAGCGAGCGAGTCGGACGTCTGCACTTCTTCCTGACGTTTATCGGGTTCAACGGGACATTCTTCCCGATGCATCTGTTGGGGATTGCTGGATTTCCACGGCGTTACGCTGATCCATACATTCACCCATACATGGAGCACCTGATGCCCATGAATCAGTTCATCACG
>CALGTK010000426.1 GCA_937904325.1 uncultured Planctomyces sp. | reverse complement strand
GCCGTGCACAGTCAAGCACCCGCCACCTTGCTACTGCTGGCGGTGAAACACGCTCTGAACTGTATCGCCGTTTGCGATCGGAAGGGGCATGGGACGTTGCTGAAGAGTTCAAAGAGTGTGAGCGGGCACGGTGTCGTTCTGCTGGCATGACGAAGGCTCAAGCTGGAGTGAACGCCTGGGACGCTATCGCGGTTGCGTTTCCGCCTCCGGACACTGCAACCTGGACTGCCTTTACCTCGCGGTCACTTCGGCCACCGCTGATTTCGCAAGAGGTGGACCTGACAGATGAAATCGCAACATTGGCTGCGGCCTGGTGCGTCACGATGAAACTTGCAGGCTGCCTGGCGACTCGCTGTCCCGAAGTCGCGACGAATTCCAGTTCGCTGCTTCAGGCGGTCGATGTTCGACAAAGCATGGAATCAGCCGGCGGACGGATCATCAATGAAGCGGCGTTGCTCAAGCTGATCAACTTCATGATTTCGTCTCCCACTGAGTTTGTGAGACAAGCCAAAGAGTTGTTTGCAAGGTATGAATCAGCCTCAACACAATACAGCAGAGCAGTAGCTGACGAGCTTGCCAGGTTGCTTGAACTCATGGAGTTACTACCAGCTTTGGTCGAGGAGCATTGGGACAGGATTAGACTGTGGCTGTTTGGTTCTCGAAGAATTGAAGCGGAGCGGTTCCTCGCGCGTGCGTGCGAGAATCAGGCAGAGTTGTCAAGCCGTGTTGCTTAACTTCGTGTCTGCTGCTGCAGCATTTCGCCAACGCCCTTTCTGTAATTTCACTTGCCGGACTTTGAGAGTCCGCTCTTGAACCGGTTTTTGAGATGCCTAAAATCGACCCTGACCCGCCGCGAATCCACCCGTACCCAACTCCTCACCGCCGTGGAATCGCGAATACACTACGTTGAAACTCGTTGTAGCGTCATATTATCTGAAATCTTTCAACCCGAGGGCCAATAATGCCGTCCCCTGAAGCGACAACACACCAGTTTACGATCAACGCTCTGCTCTACGGACCAATCAAGCCCTGCCAGGAACTTAATCGTCAGCGGCAGCGAGTGCTTAAAGGCCACTCTCAAGGCAAGGACTTCTTCACCGAGATCACTCTCCAGGATCATTCGCAATCAGGCACGATGAAAGTTGAGTATTCAGTCACGGCCCAATCGCCGTGTTCTGCCGAGCGTGTTGGAGCAGTTTATCTGAGCCAGTTGTGTGACCTGCTTAGCGTCGCGACACGCTGTGGGGTCAGGTTCTATATGCCCGACGACGATGCTCGGGACGAACGCATCCAGCAGTCTCGGCGAAGCACGACAGTTGACCGAATCCTGACCGTCCCCGAGTGGGAATGGGTAACTGGAAACCTTGTCTTTTTTAGACGGAAACATCCTCGATTCCTGGCGGCTGCCAGTTGGTACCGTAAAGGGCTGCTCGGTAAAGACGCTCTCGATGACTTTTGTTGTTTCTGGCGTGTAATTGAACGATTGGCTGCATCTTACTCTGACAAGTCCAAGATTCCAGAATCTGACAGGGGGAAAGCGAAATTTCAAATCGATCAGCTGCTGACTGATCTGTTCCCATCCGGAAGTCCGCCTGTCTTAAGCGATGAGAAGCAGCGCAATCTATGCCATAAACTTCGAAACGACCTCTCGCATGGAAATGTTCCGATTACAGTCGAGTTAATTGATCAGGTGACAAGTTACGTCCAACCATTGGAAGATGCAGCGTACGCCGTTCTGGACGCAATTCGTCAAAACAAACTGATCGACTCATCGGAGTGATACGACTCAGACGTTCGTAGAATTCCGTTCCGAATTGGCCGGACGCAACTGCCACTATGGTGAACTCGGAGATAGTTTCGCCGAAGCGCATCACGACGTGCCTCTCTCAGCATCGGACCAGGAACGCTCAACGTGCCTTGATGACCTGAGGATCGTCTGTGCAAACTGCCATCGGATGCTCCATCGAAAGGGCGAATTGTTGTCGATCGACGGTTTGAGGCAGGTCATCAAAAAGACGAAGAGGAAAACGCGGTCGTCACCGCGATGACATTTTCCAGCTGCTTAGCGAGATCTACTTCGATAGGACTCAATTCGACTTGCCCGTTGCCGGAGCGTTTACCGTGTCATAGAACCCAAAATCAGACGAGACGCAGGAGTTGCTTGATTCCGCCGACATCGACGTGATGGACTACGACAAACGATGGGGCCGGTACCGCCTCAGGCTGTCACCGGGAGAACTGAAGACTCAACATGAATTCCTCGAAGGCCTCTTCGTATCGGCCTATCAAGCATCTGGTGGTTAACGCCTCGTGGCCATCCAGTCACCATCGGCTCTTCCTTGTTACAGATAGCAAACATAGCAACCAGGACGCGATTATGAGTTCTGACATCCCCACACGTTCAATCCAGCAGCTCATCGATGCCTGTCAGGAGCAGTGGGCGAATGTGGGTAGAGATGTGGGTGAAGGTATGCTCAATCTGATATGGCACCCGAGTGAGGGAGACATCTTTGACGTAGAGTTCGACAAATCAATGCGGGATCAGGTCACGTCGCTGTACTTAACTGCGGACAACGGCGAGATCTGCGAAGGCATAGTCACTATTCCACGAATGGGATGGTCATGGAGGTACTTCGGCACGAACTATGAGGCGCCAAATGAAATCGAGTTTTTCGACTCCATCGCCAGACCCGCTGGGGCGTTTGTGATCTCCCGCTGTCGAAAGGCAGTAGAACCCTACCTAATGGACGGAGGACGTG
>CALGTK010000425.1 GCA_937904325.1 uncultured Planctomyces sp. | reverse complement strand
GCGTCCTGACCGAATTTTCCGATCACAGCTTCCTGGCCATTCTTCAGGATCTCTGGTCGCAGTTTGACGGCACCCGGCTTGTAATGGCCGTGAACGTTGCCGAACGTTGCAGCGAACATGTAACGGCCGATCGAGCTCAGTTGTTCATGGACATAAACCATGTCTTCCGGAGTTGTGTAGAGTTTGTCTGCTGGCACGTCGCTGTGATCGATGCCGTCTTCTTCTCCACCGACGACACCGGCTTCAACTTCCAGGATGATTTCGTTTTCGACGCAAAGCTTAAGCAGGTCCTTGCTGATCTCCATGTTCGCTTTGATGTCGAGTTCCGAACCGTCAAACATGTGCGAGTTAAAGAGGTTGCCGTTGCCTGCAGTACGTCGTTCGGACGTGGCGGCGATCAGTGGTCGAAGGAAGCCGTCAACTTTTTTGGGCTGGCAATGGTCCGTGTGCAGTCCGATCAGGATGTCGTATTTTTCAGCGAGGCGATGAGCAGCTTCGGCCAGAACGAGCGTTCCGAAGACAGCATCTTTGACATTCAGACCAGAAGCGAATTCGCCGGCACCGGTTGAGAACTGAATGATTCCGTCCGAACCTTTGTCAGCGAAACCTTTTAGTGCTGCGTTAATGGTGGCAATTGAGGTGACGTTGATTGCGGGGTAGGCGTACCCGCCTTGCTGAGCGGCGTCGAGCATGGCTGCGTACTGAGCGGGAGTTGCGATTGGCATCCTGAATTTATCCTTAAGTTGACAGAGGCGAACAGAAGTGCGGCGATTCGGGGGTCACGTCTGCGAAGGCTGCCGCGACGCGCTTAGCTTCCCAAAAGGGTGTAGCGTTCAGCCTGCGGCCGTAGAACATCGGCTGGTGGCGAGAGATTTCGGTCAAAACCGATTGGCAGCTTAAGTGATCGAGAATTTGAATCCAAGTATCACGTCGTTTCGAAGAAATATGACAATAACTGATCAACGTCCACCAATGAGTGCGGCAGATGAGGGCAAGCGGTGCGGTCCATTACTGTGTCGTGGTCGACGTCGTAAGTGTCGACGTGACGATCTTCAGGTCGTCGAACAGTACTTCCCCGAGCCCATGCAGCGTGAGTCGCAGCCGAAGCGTGCTGTCGATTGTGACTTCTCGGATGAGTTCGAAGGTTTCCCAGCCGCGAGTTTTTTTCCAGCGGGCTTTTGAGCCTGTCAGACTTTCCGCAATGGTGACTCCCTCGATCGAGGCCGCCGGGCGGGTTTGAATGCGAAGGCGTCCGCTGATGTGGACAATCTGGCCGGCTTTGACGGAAAGCGGCGGCGTGGTCAGCGCGATTGGCTGCCCGTCCAGAGCGCCTGGGATCAGGGCATTGGTGTTCGGCACGGCGAGCAGTCTGAGAGCGAATCCTGACTGAGATTCGATTGATGCCAGTTCGGCGGCGGCTCGGACTCCGTCTATGTCATCCTGCTCGTTATCCCAACCATCTTTGAGCATCTGTGCTGTCGTCGTATTTTCAAAATTACCAGACGGAAGTCGGTTTTCGTATCCGGCGAAATGGGCCGAGCCAACTCGTCGTATAAACCGCCAGTGTTCCGGTAATGTTTGAAAGCTGATTGTGTATGGACTGGCGGTGGCTGACGATCGTTCGGCGATTGCGGCGTCCCAGTGTGCCCTTTGCAAAATACGGAGTGACTGCATGGCTCCCTGGCATTGCAGCCGCACAAACTCTGGAGTGCTCGTCGTTGCCGCGTACGACGTCGCGAGTGACGCTTGAGTCACACCTTGTGAGGAATTCGAGCCGTCACGCATTCTTTGAGATGCCAGTGCGAGGTGTGAATTTGCTCGTGCGATCAGTTGCGGGCTATCGGGGATTCCGTGGCCCATTTGCTGAAGTTCCGCGTCGACTCGTTGCACGCGACGAAGTTTTTCCTGCGCGAGTTCATACCACAGACGAGCATTCAGGTCGCTGATCTGGTTGATCTGATTTCTCAGGATGTTTCCCCAATTAGGATCTGTCGAAACAACAAGAGCGGCCATCTGGTCAAAGTTTTCGAGTGTTACTTTCGCTCCGGTCGAGCCTGATTGCCGTCTGACTGTATTGACCCCGGTTGTTGACACTTTCCAGATCGTGGCCGTGTCAGGCACTCCGGGGATCACGATGTCGATTGATTGAGCTGCCATTTGGCCCGGTACAAACTGAGCGTCTTTCTGATACCACAACGGGATAAGTAACTGACCATTCGGGCTGGTCATGATGGCCATTTCGATGACATTGCTGTCGTCGGCAAGTGGCGATGCATCGGTCTTTGGTTTGCCTCGCTGCTGCTTCGCTAATTCGCGTTTCTTGCGTGTATCGTTCAGGCCTGCAAAGTCGTCGGATTTTTGTTTTGCTTTTGAAGCGGAAGCAGGAATGACGACTCGCTGATGTTCGAGTACCGTCCATGATGCGAGCCATGGCTCCAGCAAACTGATTTCCTGATTTGTGATGGCAATCGTCAGTTTGCGTTCTTTGGCGCCGACGAATTTGTCATCAAATGACGTGCGTTTCCAGTAGCCTATTCCGCGTGCACCTGCGGAAAGGCCCGTCCACGCGAGCTGTCGAATCAGCTCCGGCTCGATGACCGGCAACGGATCTGGCAGGGTATTGCCGTTGGGTTCAGGTTCTGTCTGTACCCACGTTGTAACAAATGTCCCAGGCCGAAGCAGTCGATGCTTCTGAGTTAGAAACTGCCTGTAATCGCGCAAGGAGAACGCAGTCTGTAGTGGATGCCTAGTCAGGCCGATGCCGTCGAGCAGCCTTGAATACGATCGTTCAAGACCGCCGATATCACCGAGGATTGGTCGCTGCGTCAGTCGGTCGGCTGCTCGGATGAGACGTACTTGAGTTGTCAACTCGTCCCGCACTTCGGGAGGGATTCGTGTCCCGAGATACCAACCAAGAATTCCATCATACTTCGGGCCGAAGTCTTCGAGACTGTGAATTGCGGTGTTGTTTCGGGTTGCGTCCGCAACGCGACCGCGCGGAGGCGTTGCCAGGGACCAGATGCCAGACTCACCGAGCTTTGCGATGCCCGACAAGTCGGTGTAATCCTTGATCCACGCGGCATTGAGCCCAAGCTCGTGCAGCATTACCGGCGTTTCTTCGTGATGCGGAGCAAAACGCAGCACGGCCGGTCGGCCGTTGACGATCAACCTGTTCAGACGCATTTGCACGTCAGATCGTCGTGGCCCGGCTGGCTGTTCGGCGTTGACAGGGATGATGGCTTTCCCGGGCGCGGCGTAACCGGTCCAGTGAAGGTCGTCGATGAAAAGTTCGGTCGTCCCGGTCTGTAGTCCGACCAGCAGGATCGCGCGGTCGATGTAAGCGTCATGCAGGTTAAGACTGACCGAGCTGAATTGAGCCCGCAGACGAGTAAGCCGCTGTCGTATCTCGTCCTGTTGCGCAGTGGCCTTGAGCGTTTGCCATTCCGAGGTCTTCGTGTAAAGGTCGCCCCGTAGCCACGCAGTAAACACTTGCCCGGTTGCCGGATTCTTTTGACGAGGGAAGACCATTCTGGTGGCAAGGATCGCTCCCGGTCGATTCGCCTTGTACTCAAGTGTCAGCGACAGATCGTCAATCGGGACAGATCGAGGGAGTTCATGTTCGAGGCGAATGACCGGGCCGTTGCTCAGGCTCGAAATCTGTAGATGCTCCGCTGCCTGGCCGCTTTTGCGGATGTAGAGATTTCGCCGTTGCTGTCGAACGCGCACGCCGGAGCCGCGAGGGATAGTTGTGGTCCACGAAGGCTTCTCGCTGTCGAAGCCGTTGAAATAGTCGTCAGAGACGAGTGTTCGTGTGTTCTGCAAAGTTGTCAGCAACGCGACCGACAGAATTACAACACGAAGAAACCGGGAAGGGTTCGGTTGAGTAGAGTAGGCAGCCGTTGCTGTTTGCTTGTCAGGCCTGAGCCCGGATTCTTCCCTGAATCGGAACAACACAAATATTCCTCGATGTCTCAGTGAACCGCGAATTCGTTGCGGAAATGAAAATTCTTTTGAATTTCACGCTGAAGAGCCGGTCTGATTGAAGCCAATCTGTTGCCGAGCTGCCTCACGCGACTGGCCTGACCGAGTGGACCTAAGTACTGGAGTCTAAAGTACCTTACGGCAGTCGCCAAGACGAAGCGTTGCTTTTTCGAAACGTGGTATCAACTGACAATCTCCTTTGGTCGGAACCGGTAAGGTGCAATACAGGAAGGGTTTAGGATCCGCCTCTTGTGGATGCCCCAGGCTCTACACACAATCACGGTTCCTTCATTGAACGACAACAGGAGACTGATCCGCCATGAATTCGAACACGCGATTCCCCGACAGCGGCGAACATGATCTGCCGCGCGAGCTGGTCGATCTTGCTCGGGCCATCGCAGCGCTGCCCGACGAACAGCAGACGGAACTGGAAGGCGTTTACATGCGAGTCGTTGACTCAGTGAAGCGTCGGCGAAGGATTCTGGCTCTCGTTCAGGAAGCGCTCGCCCAGCTTAGACTCGACATCAAGTACCTGATGTTTGATCTTGAAGTCACTCGCAAGGAACGAGACGAACTGAAAGAACGCCTCGAATGAGTCGTTCCGCCGAAATTTGACCCGCCCCAGCATCCCACCTGCCGGCCGCTTTGAGCTGATCACCTCTGCTTGCTCAAAACCAAAACGCGGCCCATTCAAACCCAATCAATTG
>CALGTK010000424.1 GCA_937904325.1 uncultured Planctomyces sp. | reverse complement strand
AAACGTAGCCGACAACGCTCCAGATCAGCCGCACAACTGGCGACTTGAGTCAGTGCGATTGATTCCAGTGACGTCACGATTCCACGCGTCAGCGCCAGCAAATAGACTGGTCAGGAATGGAACTTAGCTGCATGCAATTCAACAGGCCAACACGATGAACGCACAACACACACGCCGGGATTTGTTGCGGACGGGAATCGCCAGCGCTACGGGGCTGATCGCTGGTCGTCACGGGATCGCTTATGAGAAGTCTGAGTATCCGTCGACGCGAGTCATCACCCATGGGCCGAGGCATCACTGGTTCGGCTACTATGACAAGCTGCAATTCGATCCGACAAGCCGTTACGTGCTCGGTATGCAGATTCCGTTTGAGCATCGATCGCCAACCGCTGACGATGCGATCTCAATCGGCATGGTTGATCTGAATGCCAATGATCGCTGGATCGATCTAGGACAGAGCAAAGCGTGGAACTGGCAGCAGGGATGCATGCTTCAGTGGCTACCCGGCTCGAAGTCGAAAGTAATCTGGAACGACCGCACCGGTGACAGATTCGTTAGTCGAATTCTCGACGTGCATAGCGGAGAAGGTCGTACGATTCCGCATCCAATCTACTCGGTCAGTCCCGATGGAAAGTCCGCCGTCACACCCGATTTCGCGAGGATCGCCGCTGTCAGGCAGGGCTACGGCTACGCTGGACTGAATGATTCACACGAGGATAATTTGGCGCCGGCCGACTCAGGGATTTTTCACGTCGACCTGGAAACCGGTCGTTCGAGACTCATCCTCTCGCTGGCCGACATCGCAAAGTGGGGAGACATTCCGAAGAACGCACCGGGAATCAAACACTACTTCAACCATCTGCTGTTCAACCCGGATGGCTCACGTTTCATCGCACTGCACCGCTGGCGTTATCCGAACGGTAGCCGTTTGACTCGACTGATTACAGCCAGGACAGATGGCAGCGACATTCGCATCGTCATTCCCAACGGTTACGCGTCGCACTTCATCTGGCGCGATTCAGAGCACATTCTTTCGCAATCGAAAAACTACCGCGGCAATACGAACTGGGGAAACTTCCTGTTCAAGGATCAGAATCACGGGATCGTGAAACAGGTTGGCCGTGGCGTTCTCGACGGCAGCGGACACCTGAGTTATCTGCCTGGTAACGAGTGGATACTGAACGACACCTATCCTCAGGGCGCCGATCGTCTGCAGACTCCTCACCTTTATCACGTCGCATCCGGTCGACGAGTCGATCTGGGAAGATTCCATCTTCCAAAGATCTATACTGGCGAATGGCGAGTCGACACCCACCCACGATTCAGCCCCGACAGCCGCTATGTCTGTATCGACGCGCCACATGAAAACGAAGGCAGACAATTGCACTTAATCGATATCAGCAAAATCGTTGCGTGATCACGACCGTGCAGTTTTCGTCATCCCCACGATCCGCCTGCATGCCTGCCAGCGCCAGCAATAGACTGGTAATGAGAAGCCTGCGATGAATAGACGCGATGCCAGGTTGGATTTATCAACTCGCGATGGAATCAACAGAGTCTCAGTTCCGTTGGTTTAGTGCGATTTTTATGCTGCCTTACCAGGGCGGCGCTGCTGTAGGGAAGCGCTAAAAACAGACCTCTTATCCCGCCAACAACCCCGCCGTACGGGTGGCGGGGTATGCAAAATCATCCAAGCCGTTTCCTGTGAACACCTTACACCAGCAAGAAACAAACAGTTGGCCTGAAATCAGACCGGTGTCGCCGAGAAGTGCGTTGCCTGGAAACGAAAAAAGCCTCAGTGCCCGATCTGAACACTGCGGCTTCTGTTTTGAATTCAAAGGGAGCACCGAGGGAGAACCAAACAGCTCACCACCACATAAGACGTAAAAGAAAAAAGCCGTAAACCCCCCGGGGTTCACGGCTTCTGAAGTGCCTCCTGAAGGACTTGAACCTTCAACCTACTGATTAAGAGTCAGTTGCTCTGCCAATTGAGCTAAGGAGGCGACGAGGGGCAAATTCCAATATGCCGAGGCGGAAATTTAACCAGTCTCAACCAGGCCCGCCAGTAATCGCCACTCAAAATGTCAACAATTCCGACGCCAAATGGTGGCAGGCACAATCGAAACGGTTAGACCGTTCTCATGATTCCTGTGCGGGAGCTCTGAAGGACAACTGTATTAATGAATGTCCGTCATCTGACGACCAGAAATCAACTCGAAAACGAACCTAAAACGCGTGGTAGAGGCCGAACCAGAAGACTCCGGTGTCGCGTTTTAACGAACGACCGTATTCGATACGAAAGGTCAGATTTTCGACAAAACTGAGGAGAGGCAGGTCGAAGTAGAGGCCGCCGCCAATTGCCTGATCGACTCCCCCCTGCGACTTGTCGAAAAGAAATGACTCGCCAACATCGTAGAAGACGGAACCGGAAATCGAGCGAAGCGCGGCCAGGTTATCAACAACTTCAAGGTCAAGTTCGCCAGTGAGAGGGAATCGGTATTCGAGGCTTGTCAGCCAGAAGGCGTTGCCTTCAGTCTCGTCGGAGTGGCGGCCTCGGAAACGGCCGGGACCGCCGAAACGAAAGTGCTCACCATTGTCGGACCAGCCGTAGCCGGCAGCGACGCGGGCGGCGACTCGGGTTTCAGAGAAATAGCCGTGCCCCTCAGGCAAACCCTGGACAACCGAAAACTGACCATCAACGCGGTCGTAAGTCTGCCCGTCTCCGAAGGCAACGAAGCCGTGTTCGTAGTTCGCGTCGAACAGGAAGCCGCTACGAGGATTCCAGTAGGGTATGCGAGTGTCGGCGTGGAAGGTTGCACCGAAAGCTCGAATGTTGCGGTAATCATCGACTCCCGGTGGAGCCATCGGCGAGGTATCCGCATCCGGAAAGAAATTATCGCCGATGCGCGCGTACAAGTCGAAGTAGCTCAAATCCGGTCGAATGAGACTGGTTGTGTAGGCCAGAATTTTTCGAGCGTACAACTTCGCCTGGTCACCAGGGTCGTTCGCGATATTGGTGAGAATCGAATGTTCGTACCGTAAGCCCAGTTGCCAGTTTGGCCACGGAGCGTTGTAGAAGACTGAGTCCACCCCAAGAGCCAGGTTTTCGTTATTGGTTTCGGTTGTGTACGCCAGGAACGGGGAAACCCGGAAGACGTTTGATGCGATGAACGATCCACGCAGTCCGATACGCCCCTCGTTGTCGAAACCTGGGCCGAATACGATCGAAGGTTTCTCAAACAGTTGAATCAGTGAAGCTTCGTCGAGCGGTGTGTACAGCGGGCTGTACCGCACTTTGATGTCCCGCTTCCAATCGTTATTGCTGGGCGACTGATCAATCACCCAGCCTTCCGGATCAATTTCGACCTGCTTTGGCGGACGATCGGTCAGGAAGGAAAACTCCCAGGTCGTCTCGTCGATCTGTCGCGAGTTTGAATCGTTCCATTGTCGATCCGCGAAACCGGAGATGCCCGGCATTGCTTCGACGATCGTGTCTGCTGCAGAGTTGCTGCCTGGTGCAAGGTGGAGCGCAACTTCGACAGGTTCAGAAATGTCACCCTGCTGAACAACGCGGGCAATGGTGCGGAACTTATCGCCTTCCTGAACTGTGTCGACGTTGGCGATCTTCCAGTCACAGGTTCTTCCTGATCGAAGCCAATCATCGAAGAACTGTTCCCAACTTTCGCCGGAGTAGGCTTCCAGCAAACGCTGAAAATCGTCGGCCCTTAGAATCCTGAACTTGTACTCGGAGTAAAGCAGTCGCAGGAATCCGAAGAATCGTTCGCGGCCAAGCCGATGTTGAATCATACCGACGACGCGAGCACCTTTGTCGTAAACGAGAAAGAACAAATTATGAATGTGCCCCAGATCGTCCAGCGAAGCGAGCGTCTTCCCATCTCCGCCGCGGCTTGAATAGAGGGCATAACCACTGTGAACAAGACTGCGATAGTGAATGTTGGGCAGTCCCCAATTTGAACCGCCCGGCAGATCGAGCACTTCAGCATCCTGGCCGTACTTTTCTTCCATGCGGAAACGCGTCAGCCATTGAGCGAGGCCTTCGTCCACCCAGGGTTCGCGGTAACCATCGGTTCCGACGGCCGAGTACCACCACTGATGGCAGATCTCGTGACTGACCAGGTGTTCGACGTAGCGACCGGCAAGCTGCGGCACGTCGAGGATTCGCTCATCGATCATCACCAGCCCGGAAGACTCGTTGCCGTTCCAGCCGAAGTAGGACTCTACCAGTTCAAACTCCTGATACGGATATGGACCGAACCAGTCTGAATACTGCTCGATACATTCCGCGGCGATCTGCAAACACAGCCGAGCATGGCCCTGATGTTCCGGAAAGGCGAGCACTCGGATGGGCGTACCATTGCTGACGGTTTCGTAGACCTCAAAGCGGTCACTGGCAACGATCGTGAAATCGCGCAGACCATAACCTTCGATGTCGAGGATGGAATGGCCAGTCGCATCCAACGACCGCGCGACGACGTGGCCGCCAGTCGCTGCTTCCTGGCCGGGTGAAAGTCGCAGGCGTACAGTGTAAATGCCAGCTTCATTCAGCCACGGCTGGTGCCATGGAATGTACGGAACAGCATCCCAGCCCTGATCACTGTATGCAGCGAGAATCGGGTACCAGTTCAGTAGATTGGTGACGCCTTTGTGCTGTCCAAGCCTCCCCTGATTTGGCGGCAGATCGAGATTGAACTTAAGCGTTACCTCAACGGACTGTCCCGGCAAAACCTCTTGTGACAGTTGAATATGGAGATGAGTATCCGCTTCAGGATCAAAATGCGACTGCAAATGCTGCCCGCCCGACTCGACGGATTCCAGATGGAATCGTTGTCCGTCTTTGTCGATCGTTTTCCGTGGGTCGAGCCGTAGGGACTCAACAGTTCTCTCGGCAATTGCCAGGGTCTGTTCGTCCGGTTTATTGTTCGGGACGACGTGAAACACGAGCGATCGCGTCGAAACTGGTCCCGGATTCGTCCAACGAACCGTCTCCTCAACGTGAACCAGACCAACGTCTGTGTCCAGGTCGATGTTCATCCGATATTGTGGAAGCTGAAGCCGCGAGGCTTCACGAAGACGGGCAGAGGGCTCTGGCGGAAGTAACCGCGGAGAATCGCGCACACCAGCGACCGCTGAAGAAGCCGCACTCCGCAAAGTGATCGGTGCAGGTTCCGGCAAGCTGATGGCGTCGCTCTGAGCGCATACCACGCCTTGCTCGATCGCTACGACAGCGAACAAGCAGACCATCTGCCGGAAAATGAAGCCATCCCCGAGAAGCATTTCTCAATACTGACAGTTACAAACTTTTGGCGATTCGTATCCAGTCGACAAAGCAGGCAAATTAATGAGTCTGGCCAACTCCGCCGACGACAGTAATCACTCAATCGGCGTCCGTTTATGCCCGCATTTCATGTTATCTGGAAAATCGACGTCTCAGGTCAATACAGACTGGACAGCCGCCCGCCGCCAACAACGCAGTCGACGCATATTAACAGCATTCCGACAGCGACTGAGCCGCTCACGCAGGCATCATGAGGAAAAAGTCGCTACGGACTCGCGCCAAACGACCAATTCTCCGGCCCCAACAGTTACTTCAGCTTGCTGGCGAAGATCTTGCGAACCTTTTCGACCTTTGGCCGCACAACGGAACGGCAGTAGGGCTGACTTCCGTTCTGAGCGAAGTAATCCTGGTGGTAGCCTTCAGCGGAGTAAAACTTTTTGAAGGGGACGATCTCAGTGACGATCGGGTCGCCGAATGCCTTTTCGTCGTTGAGACGTTGCTTGTAAGCCTCGGCAAGTTCTCGCTGCTTATCATTATGGTAAAAGACTGAGGACCGGTATTGAGTGCCGACATCGGCTCCCTGGCGATTCAATGTCGTGGGGTCGTGAGACGTCCAGAAGACTTCAAGCAACTCTTCGTACGTGATAACTGAAGGATCGAATTCGAACTGAATTACTTCCGCATGCCCCGTGTTACCGCTGGAAACGAACTGGTAGGTCGCGTCGTCGGCCGTCCCGCCTGCATACCCAGAACGAACGTTTTCGACACTTTTAAGCTGTTCGAAAACGGCCTCGACACACCAGAAACACCCGGCTCCAAACGTTGCCGTTTCCTGCTTTGGGCCTTCCGGCACGGATTCGGGGGCAGGTACTGAAGAACCATCGTCGGCAGGTAATAGCTCGGCTGTTGTTTCGGCCATCGTCACTGAGGGATCAACCGAAACGGGCGGTGCCTCGGAATTAGTCGCGCTGCTGCATCCGGAAACGCTGAGCAGAAGAATCGATCCCAGCAGGCAACAAGCTGAATTCATTAAACCTGGATTCATTAAAGCAGAGACACTCATCGGGGACCCTCTTGTGACGGTTCGTTAAACGGTAGAGCAAACAAAGAATCAGTCATCGCATCCTGAACTGACTGTTTGATGAGTTTTACTGAAGGAACAACCGCTTCGAACAGGCCAGCTGAGACAAAATCCACCAGGTCAGCGATCTATGAACTTTCGTGCCGGCCCTGGTTGTTGTTTTGCTGGTGCTCCAGTTTGGTGATTCTGCGTTGCCACTCGATTCTGCAGTATAAGGTCTGATTGTTTCTGGCCGGTGGATCACGTTGCTCCAGTTTGTACTGATACGATCCGGCACGGAATCGTAATTTTGTGATACCAGATGCAGGTGGACGGTTGCCGAGAGTCGCAGATCCGTCCATAAATGGTCGGACAATTTTCTAGCGGATATTCAAAGGTTTGCTGTATGTCACAGTCTGAAATCTCGCTCTCGGACAAGTTGAGCGACAACGATGTTCAGGCGATCGACCAGTTGCGAGGCTCGTACGACCAGCTGGTCGATGAACTCGGGCGCGTGATCGTCGGCCAGCGAGCCACCATCGAACGTCTCGCTATCTGTCTGTTTGCTCGTGGCCACGCGTTGCTGATGGGTGTGCCTGGGCTTGCCAAGACGCTGCTGGTAAGCAAGCTGTCCGAAACGATGTCACTGGATTTCAGCCGAATTCAGTTTACACCAGACCTGATGCCGATGGACATTACCGGCACAGACATCCTGCAGGACACGGCTGGCGGCAAACGCGAATTCGAATTCGTGCACGGCCCCGTCTTTGCCAACATGGTCCTGGCCGATGAAATCAACCGCGCTCCGCCGAAGACTCAGGCCGCCATGCTGGAAGCCATGCAGGAACGAGTCGTCACGGTACTTGGAAAAGGATTCCCCCTGCCGCCACCGTTCCTGGTGCTGGCAACTCAGAACCCCGTCGAGCAGGAAGGCACGTATCCTCTACCGGAGGCGCAGCTCGACCGATTCATGTTCCTGATTGAGCTGGACTATCCCTCTGAAGCCGAAGAAATCCAAATCGCGCGAACAACCACTGGTGGTGACCTGCCGACCCTGAAGCAAATTCTTCACGCGGAAGACATCATCAAACACCAGGAACTGGTACGAAGAGTCCCCGTCCCGGACCACATTTATCAGTACGCCGCCCAGCTGGTCCGGAAGACTCGTCCGGACGGTGAATCAGCTCCAGCATGGATGAAGCCACTGGTTTCCTGGGGTGCTGGCCCGCGAGCCGTTCAGTACCTGATCCTCGGCGCAAAATCACGCGCTGCGTTGATGGGCAGCTACATGGTCCGTCTGGATGACGTGCAGCAGGTCGCTGCATCCGTGCTCACGCATCGAATCATCACAACGTTCGCTGCTCAGGCAGAGGGAATCGACGCCAGACAGATCGTTCATCGCCTGATTGAAGAAACGACTCCTGAAGCCTGACGACAGAATCACAGTGTCTGTCAAAGAGAGGCACGCTTCGCAGGGCCACCGTATGACCCAACTCGAAACCGGCATCTTGAGCAACGCTCAAATCGCAACGGCATCCCTGGCCGTTTTGGCGGTCTTAAGCATCGGTTTCGACGATCGACCTGCCCAGCAGCCAGATCGCTACGGAATCCGATTCAACGCTCTCGACCTCAACAAAGACCAGCAGTTGCAGCTCGACGAGTACGTCCGGCATATCCCGCCGAAAGCCGACGTCCTGAAACGCGACTTCAAACTGTTCGACTTTGACCGGAACAGGAAACTCTCGCTCCGGGAATTCAAAACGACTCCGCTGGTCGCTCCCCTGGAAGACCAGGGGCCCCTGCCCGACCCGCTTGACGCTTACGTTGATCACGCCATGACCGCGATGGATCATTCGTTCGACGATTGGGACGCACACCCGGACCGACAGATTCAGGCCTGGACTTTCGTGCAACTTTTTATTTCAACGTTTGGATCCAGCACGACTCGCCCGAACATCAAAGAAGCCGACTCAAACGGTGACGGAAATGTGAGCCGCCGTGAAGCCAGACAGTTTCTGGAGATCCAGGCTGGCGTTCGCCGTTACGATGGAACACTGCTGCGGACCGCTGATGGTCGCGTCTGCAACCTCGCTCAATTTCGACAAATCGACGTTTCAGGCAACCACCACATTGATTCAGTCGAGTTTAAAACGAGAACCAGTGACGGTCAGCAGTTCCCGGCACTTCTTGTTCAGGGCGACCACGACAAAGACGGACTGATCTCGTTTGAAGAATGGCAAACACTCCCTTCGCGTGGGCAGATCTCACCGATCAACGACTTCCGAAAGCTGGACACAAATCTCGATGCACAAGTCGACAAGACCGAACTTCTGGCAGATGTGCCAGCCCGGAAGAAACAAATGTCAGATTTTGTCTTTCCCGGATTCGATACCGACGGCGACGGTTTCCTGACACTTGACGAGTACCGTATGACGATGCAGGCCAACCCATGCATCCTCTGGCAAATGCCTGTCGCCGATCTGAACGGTGATCACGAACTGTCGTTCTCCGAATTCACGTTCGACACAATGCGATTTCCATTACTGAGATGGTTGTATTTCCATCGACTCGACACGAATGGCAATGGAACTCTGACAACAAACGAATTCAACTTCCGCGTCAAAACTCCGAACGAATTCTTCATCATCAACGCAGACGGCACGGCATGGCGATCATTGTTTCGCTTCGAAACTCACTTTGCCTGCGGATCGCCGGCCATCTCACCGGATGGAAAGACACTGGCTTTCGACGCCTGGAGCGTCAAACCTCGCACCAGTCCAACCATCTTCAAGTTGAAACTCGGCACGAGTAAACCCATAAAGATCAGCAGCGGTTCCATGCCAAGCTGGTCGCCAGACGGAAAGCGTTTTGTCTGTTCGCAAAGCGGCGTTCGAATCATCAATGTCGATGGCAGGAACCCGATAGGAATCGCGGACAACGGTTGGGGCTGGGGAGCACAATGGTCGCCTGACGGTAAACAAATCGTTTTCACACAGGATTCACACATTAATTCTTACCATGTCCAGACAAAGAAAATCAAAACGATCTTTCAAAAGCACGGCTACAGGAAAATTTACTGGAATATGGCCTGGTCACCTGACAGTCGGCAGATCTGCTTCAAAGGCGAAAAAGCCGACGGAACCGTGGAAGTCGTCACGCTGGACACAACCAACGCTAAGCCAACTCCAAAAGTGCATCACTCAACAAATTTAAATATTAACGCCGACATTGCGTGGCACCCTGATGGCGACCGCATCGCATTTGCGATGCACTGCCCTGCGTTGAAGAAAACACAAATCTACGAGTTTAACCCTGATCAGGATGAGCCACCGACCCTCTTCCCCGGACAGGATAAAACACGCAACAACAACGACATCTGCTGGACACCTGACGGCACGCAACTCATCGTCATCAGCGGAGATTTTTAGGCAGCGTTTCTTTAACCAGTAATTTCCCAACGCAAGTCCGGCTTTATCCATAAGCCTAAAACACTTTCACGAGCCTTCATGTCTGTAAATCGTCAAGCTCGCAGCTTCCTTGATACTCGCGTGCTCTCGCGTCTCGCAGGGATGCCGTTTCTTTCGCGACACCCGATGCATGGCAGCGTCTCGGGGCGTCACACAAGCCCGCATCGTGGTTCAAGTGTCGAGTTTGCCGAGTATCGCAAGTACGTGCCAGGCGACGATTTGCGACGCCTCGACTGGCGCGCGTACGGCAGATCTGACCGTTTCTACGTCAAAGAATTTGAAGCCGACACCAACCTGCGATGCTGCTTTGTTGTCGACACGAGCGGCTCGATGGATTTTGGTTCTGGCAACGTCACAAAACTTCAATATGCAAAGAGGCTTGTCGGGGCACTGGGCTACATCGCAACTCAGCAGGGTGACGCTGTTGGGCTGTCCTGCGTCGCTGAAGAAGTGGTTCAAAGCCTGCCACCGAAACGGGGGCCAGCTCACCTGCGTACAATGTTCGACCTGCTCGAACTAGCCGAGCCAAAAGGCGAAACCGAACTGGTGACCGTTCTGCACGAACTCGCCGAGACCATTCGGCAGCGTGCGTTGATCATCGTGCTGTCCGACCTGTTTATTGAACCGGCGTTGCTGAAAGAGTGCTTTCAGCACCTGCATTTTCGCAAGCACGATGTGTCGGTCTTTCACCTGCTCGATCCTCAGGAGCTCGGCTTCGAATTCAAACGACCGACCCGATTTCTCGATATGGAAGGCGGCACTGCAATCTTTGCCGAACCCAACGATATCGCCGACCGCTACCACAAAGCCATACAGCTTTACCTGGAAGATCTGCGACAAGTCCTGCTGCAATCAGCCGTTGATTTCCACCAGGTAAGACTCGACGAAGACTACGAACAGGTCCTTTC
>CALGTK010000423.1 GCA_937904325.1 uncultured Planctomyces sp. | reverse complement strand
GACGAAGGTGAGTGCGAAGAAGATGAAGAGTCGGGGCCAGACGAGGATGACGGAGCAGAAGACGATAGCCACATCCTCGTGGCTGAAGGCGTCGAATACGGGCGGGGACAACTCGACGGCGATTCCACTCCGCTGACTCTCGACCTGTATCAGCCGTCGTCAGAATCCGAGTCACCTCGCCCGCTGATTGTGATGATTCATGGTGGTGGCTTCATTGCAGGCAGCTCTGCAGACATGGCCGACCACGCTCATCAGATGGCTGAACGTGGCTATGTTGTGGCATCGATTAGCTATCGACTGAACGCCTCAGAGGGAGATGCTGCGGAACCATTTCTGACTATGGCCGAGGAAGGACTGGCAGCAGTCAACCCGGGCGAGGTTCCGCCAGCCTCTGCAGTTGCAGCGGCGATGGAGGATGCCGCCCGGGCATTGAACTGGCTCAGTGATAATGCTGGCGCATTCGGCATCGACAACAGCCGAATCGCGATCTGGGGAGAATCCGCAGGGGCTGCCACTGCACTCCAGAGTGCTTATGCCCTGGACGATTACGGTGTTGATGTCCCCCAGATCAGCGCGGTGGTGTCACACGCAGGTGCACTCGGACTGGACTCACTGATGGAAGAGGGTGAGGCCTCGCTGTTCATTGTACATGGCACGGATGATGAGACGGTTCCGTACATCGAAGCACAGCAGCTTCAGGCACAGGCCCAGAGCGTCGGCATCTCGATCGAACTGAAGGCGATTGAAGGAGCAGGACATGACGTCACCATGGATCAGGAAGTCGACGGTGTCACACTTTTTGACAGTGCTGCTTCGTTTCTGGACACCGTTCTGGATCACAATACTGAACACCAGGAAGACGACGAATCCGAAGATGTCGATGGAGAGGCAAATGATTTGGACAACGATGCGCTTCCACCCCTGGAATCTCCTCAGGGTGCCTTCACTCTGACCCTATCCGAATACGGCGATGACATCGACATCGTAATCGCGGGCTCAGAATTGCGTGTTCTGTCGGGCGAAGCTGCCACTCGGCACGTTGACCTGAGCAGCGTGACAAGTCTCACTATCGAAGGAAGCGTCTCAGCGGACTTCGTGCTGCTCGACCTCGAAGAAGCCAGTTCGCTCGAACTGGAGTCGATCATCGTCAACGGTGGCGCAGGTAGCGACTGGATACAGGTTCAGGGTTACCGGGAAGAAATCGCCACAACACTGACAGTAAATGGCGACGACGGAAATGACGTCGTGCTGGTCGCTGCGTCTCGATCAGCCGTGAACCTCAACGGCGGCGACGGCGATGATCGACTTGATGGCGGACAAGGCGCCGACAACATCGACGGCGGACAAGGTAATGACATACTGCTGGGACGCGGTGGCAACGATGTCCTTTCCGGTGGCGATGGGAACGACAGACTGAAAGGGCATGGCGGCCGCGATGTGCTAAGAGGCGACGACGGCAATGACGTTCTAAAAGGCGGGGGCGGTGATGACTTCCTGCTTGGCGGCGATGGCCGAGACCGAATGAGAGGCCAGGGTGGCGACGACACCATGATCGGCGGAGACGGAGCGGACATCCTCAAGGGCGGCAGCGGTAACGATGCCGTCGAGTTCGGGACCGACGACGACATCAAGCAAGGCGGTCGAGGAATCGATGCTTTGATCACAAGCAACGGAAGCGGCCGCGAGTTCGCTGTGCTGGGGCAGATCATCACAAGCAACGACTTTGCAAGTGTGACCTCGAACTCAGATGGTGAGGAAGAGAATCCAGGCCCTTCCGCCGAAGACATCGACAACATCGATCTGGGATTCGAATCGGTAGCCGACTGGTTCGACACGATTTGAAACGCGCGAGTGGTTGAGAGAGAAAGAGTCCGGGCGACCGTCGTCCGGGCTCTTCTTTTCTGCGTGATCGGCTGAAGGAATGTCAGATTCAAGTAGCTCCTGGCCTGCTGCCCGGCGGTTCGATACCTTCCTGACGAATATCGTCTACCACTGAATTCAACGGAGCAGCACACCATGATCAGAACGTACTTCTTTGCCGTCTCAATCGCCCTTACCGGTGCTACCCTGGCTGCCGACAAGCCGGCGCATCTTTTTATCCTCTCCGGCCAATCGAATATGCAGGGCATGAATCCGAAGCTGGGGTTCGAGCCGGAAACTGCGAAGCTCCTCCCGAACGCCGATGTTGCCTACATCAAAGTCTCGCGAGGCGGACAACCCATCCGGCTGTGGGTGACCGAGTGGAACGAGATTGCAAAGAAGACCGGGCTGGATTCAACATCGGCCGGTACTAAGTATTACAAGCCGATTCTTGAGCAGTTCGCTGAACTCGTCAAAAAACATCCCAATCCAGGGTCTGTCACTTTCTGCTGGATGCAGGGTGAGCGAGACGCCAAAGAGAATCTCAGCAAGGCCTACGAAGTCGCATTAACAACACTTATCGCCAACCTTCGCCGCGACCTGAAGCAACCGAACATGAACTTCGTCATTGGACGACTCAGCGACTTCAGCACAGTCGGCGAGTGGGAAGCTATCCGCAAAATTCAGGTTTCACTCGCAGCAAAAGACGAACGAGGTGCCTGGGTCGACTGCGATGATCTCAACAACAAAGAAAAGAACGGAGTCAAACGCGACGACCTTCACTACACCAAACAAGGCTACGAACTGCTCGGCCGCCGCTTTGCACGACAGGCCAAACTTCTGATCGAGGGTAAGAGGCCCGCCGCAAACGGTCGTCCAGAGTAGCGGTTTCGTGCGTATCGCCAGCCTGCAAATTCGAGAGTCAGGCGAATGGAAATCATTAGCGATTCAACCATTACCTGCGCAGGCGTCATCAGCGATGAAAGCCTGCAGGTACACTTACAGTCTCGACCCACTGACCAATGAGCAGCAATCGTTCAATGAACTGCGAGGATTCGGAACGGGAGTCATGTCTATGGTCATGAAGAATTGTTCAACGTCACTGCACCCGCGGATCGCTGCCGCGAATGATGAAGCGAACACTGTGGCGAAAACGCCGGTCGACCAATCCTGGGGCTGAAGATGGAGCAAAACGAGTCTGTACTGATGCAGAAAGGGCCGGAAATCGAAAAGGCTCCTTACAGTCGCCCGGGGAACCGATGGGTCGCTATCGATCCGTACGTCCTGGACAACTGGGACTAAATTGCAAACTTCGTCATCGGCAGCTTCAAACTCATCGCCCCAAAATTCCTGTCAGCGACACTCGATGCTGAGCATGAATACTGATCGGCCGATTCTGATTGTCACAGTGGCTCGTCGTCATTCGCGAATAGCTTCTACCGTCCCTGCTTCTTCCAATGCCGGCTCTGCCACCCCCGCATCGGAATCTTGCCACCGCTGGCGAATGAGGCTTGCTCAAAATTCGTTAAACTTGATTACCTCGCCATCATTTCTGAAGGCAAGTCTTATCAGTGTTTCGACCGTGATCGACGACGGGATAAAGTGCACTGCCCCGTCGCACATCGCGGCAAGGAATCCGCCTTTGCGAAACTTTCCCAGCCCAGCGTGTGGCTTATTCTCGTCGAATTCCAGATCATCCGGCTTCGTCCAGATGACCGCCTGATCATCGTCAGCTTCGACAACCATGATCGTGTTGCTTGTCCCGTCCAGGATGTCACGAAACGCCATTCTTTCTTGATCGGCAAAGATCGTTTTTTCGTGTCGCAGGCCAACGTAGTTTGTTTTACCAGCACCGGCCTTGCTGCCGGGAGCGGCAAAGGTTGGCGGCATGTGTTGAATCAGTGCCTTGTTGTGAGGGCTGTCCCACGGCTCATCCATGTGGAACTGGTCGAACAAATGCCCCTGCTCGATGAACGGCAACAGTTGAACTCGCCAACTGAGAAGCGGCTTGCCATCATCATCTTTGACTGCAGTGGCGAAGCGTCTGTGCGTGTCATGAAAGTTGTGCATGGCGATCCCAATCTGCTTCAGGTTGTTGGTCGCCTGCGATCGCTGAGCACGCCGTGGCGACAACACGTCGAGCAGTCCGGGACTCTTCGACGTTCCGAAGCGGTTCACGCGAGAACTCGAAACACCGAACATGAATAGCGACGGCAGCACCGACGTACCCGTCCCCATGCTGATCGGCAGCGTGCGAGTTGACACGACTTCGATACCGTCATCGCCGCTGGTCACCATTGTCAGTGCGGGCTGAAGATGCCTTGCGATCGTGTTGCCAACGGGCATGATCGAAATATTGAGGTCGATTCCTTCTCGCTGCAGTTCGGAAAACAGAAAGTTTGCTCCGATCAACGCCAGCGGGTAAACCGACTCGCAAACTGTTTTTGAATCGATATGTACGACGCTCATTGGCGGTCGTTCAGCGGCGAGTGCCTTCTGAATGTGTGGCAACGATGAAAGCGTTTCCGCACCGTGCTTGCGATTCAAAAATGCGGCGACGCCCTGTGGAAAGACCGAGACGATCAGATGCTTGTCTGTCACGCACCAGGCCGGAGCGAACGGGAACTCTTCGCCGATCATATTCAGAAAATGAACGGTGTCATCGCCGACGGCCATTGTCCGAACCTCAACGATCCTCGAACGCCGCCCTTGACCTTTCATCATCTCTTCAAACTGCTTGACCCTGCCCACAATCGTCGCCGTTACGGTTCGCAACGCTTCCGGATTTCGAGCTTCGGCAACCGCTGTCCAACCGGTAAATATTGCGCCGCCTTCGCTCGGCGAGTGATACACGCTCCATGAATCGCCAAGCGAACCAAGCAGATCGTTCTCAATACTGAATCCAATTTCTGAATCGATCTGCTGCAATCCCAGGCGAGCCTGCTGAGAAGTACCGGGTTCTATGAGGTCTATCAAAGAGATGAATCGATCCAGCGTTTCGACGGGGTCGAGTTTCAAGGAAACGGCGATCGTTGAGTCTGCCGGGATCTCGGCGAAGTCATCCGCATCAAGCGGCTCGGCGTCGAGCATCGCCAGCAAGCCGGTCGGCTGGCCGTTAACTTTGAACCAGGTTCGACTCACAGTGTTTGTTTCGCCAAGTCCAGTCACATTGACGACAGTCTCGAGATTAGTCAGACCAAGTGCTTGCAGCGGGTCAACGGCATCCGGCCCGCGAGACATCAGAAACGGCGCAAGAAACGGCTGAGCCGCCGCCATAATTTCTTTGGTATTGATGAACGTGACCGAGGCAACTCGATCGACCGGCAAGCGTTTGTGAACGGCGGCAAGCCACTCCGGAACAGAGTCTCCCGTCATGCGTTTCTGAATCTGTTCGACCGTGCCCTCACTGACTCCCAGAATGAAATAATCGTCCGATACGATCCACTGAATCCTGGGAACTCCGGGCGGAGTGATCAGTGTGCGCACTCCGGCAACAGCGTCAGGCACGGGAGCGTCGGTCAGGATCTCGAGAATGGCCAACAGATCATTTTCAAATTCGGCCACGCCATCCCCGACCTTCACCACCAACCCAACAGGTACAGTCATTCCGGTCGGACCAGCGCCGAATTTTCCAGCGAAGAACGTCGTCGGGTTCACCGCGATCTGCTTGAGAATCCTCGGTGTGATATCCGCAACTCGCCCCGCGTTCTCGCCCTGTCCGGCTCCCTGTTTCAATGCCGCAGTGAGACTGTCGGTAACCTCTTTGATGAAGCGTTGAACTTCAGGTTCGGCCAGCAGTTGTTCTGTGTGGTTGGGGCTGTCCAGCGACGGCTCAGCCATTCCGTTCCACGACAGGTAGAACAGACATTCTTCGGGAGCAACCTGCGACATTCTGACGTCGGGTTCTGCCGGCGGAAGCCCCATCGGAAGACCAGACATCCCGCCAGCCAGCAGCATGACGCCAAAAGCGGAAAAGAACGACATCGACAATCCAGTCGCAGCCATGGGGCAATCCTTGAATGCAGTTTCTTAAAGCGAGGCGCCCCTACACAGCTCTCAGTCAAAAACCGATCGGATACACAGGACGCGGAATATAGAGGTCGTCATCTACAGGAAAAGGCGGACGGGAGATTTATTCCCGTCCGCCGTGAATTCTACTGGACAGTGTTCGCCCACTAACGACCGGACGCCACTTGTGGACTCGGAGCGACAAGTGATTTCAGAAATGAAATCACCTTGAAACGTTCCGCGTCGGTCAGTGCAAAGAACTTCTGCGTCGAGCGAGCCGACTCGCCACCGTGCATCGCGATGGCCTGAGCCAATGTTTCGGCGCGGCCGTCATGCAGGTAAGGAGCCGAATCTCGAATACCCCACAGCGGCGGAGTTCGCCATTCCTGACGAGTCGCTCCTGTGACCTTTTTCGGAATTCGGCTCGCAGGTCCAGACTGACGCGTCAACTGAATGACTTCTCCCTCGGGAGTTGAATTCGGAATGAAGACTTCATAGCTGCCGGTGTCGCCGAGTTCTCCACCCATGTCGTGCAGCAGAAGATCCCCGAAGATGCCAGCAACTTCGCCGACGTTTTCGACATGACAATCAGCACAGCCCACTTTCACAAACAGAGCATGCCCGCCGCTGATGTAACCCTTGTCGACTTCGTCGCCAAACGGCCTCTGCACGGGAGCTGACAGGTCAGAAATGTAAGCGATAAGAGCGTCGCACTGAGCCTGGTTCAGATCCAGTCCCGCCGGCATGTAGTCTGCCTTTTGTGGATGCCCTGCCTGTGGGTGGTCAGGAACGTTCAGCCCAACTTCGACCGCACACGCCGTCATGACAAAACTGCTAAGCCGAGACTTCTGCGACTTCCAGCCGAATCGGCCAGCCGACCCATCTTTCAACCAAGCGATTCGACCACTGACTTTTTTGCCCTTTGCCTGAGTCACTTCAAGAGCTTCCAGCACTTCGGTCGGGATGGAATCGATCAACCCCGCACCAAACAACGCCGTAGTATTTCGCTGTGATTTTGTGATAACAAAGTTACCTTGTCGGATCGATGCATTCGCTCCTCTACGTCTGGCCAATAGAACTTGCTGTTTGAGCTGTCCCATCAACTTTCCGCCGTTGCTTGCCTGAACGTTCCGCGGCCGCTGGCTGATCTGCTCTTCCATGGCCGCGACGACTTGAGGCTCGAACATCTGCACGTCGACGCCCAATCGCAGCTGCGAGCCAAACCGCATCCCAGCAACCTGACTTCGCCACGTCTCGTAACCAGCAAACGTTCCCCCCTTATGAAGCACTACGCTGTTTGCAAAAGCAAATCCAGGATGCAGCTTCGTAAGATTCTTTCGTTCGGCTTCCATCTGTGCCTTGCGACGCTCTGCCTGTTCTTTTTGTGCTAACCGTACTTTATCAACCGGACCAAGCTGCTCTTCGCCCTTGTCTTCCGATACTTCCTGTACCGCAGCATCTGAATCAGCCGATGACTGAGCAGACAGGTTGTCGAGATCCCCAAACACCGATTGGAAGATAATTCCCGGCAAAGTCTGTGGCACGCTGATCGCCTCAGTCTGCCGTGGTAGCTGCTGCAGAGGAGCGTGGAACGCCGTCACGATGTCGACGTTCTTACTCGCCGGTCCGGCACCGCCAGTTCCACCCTGGTTATGGCACGCGACGCACGAACTGTCGTTGAACACCGGCCCGAGACCATCGCCACCGTGCGATCGCTGATCACCAGGAATCCACTCACGAGTAAATATTTCGGCCCCGTCGATCGCACTCTTCGTAGCCACCGAGACCGCCAGAGTTCGTTGTTGAGCAGGTTCATCCGCCGCGTTCGTCGCGAGTGCCAAACTGACAGTCCCGAATACCGTCACTGCTCCACACGCTGCTGAGTGTTTCAGGCGAAACGCCCATTGCGTGATCTGCGAAATCTCCATCGCCCGCCTCTTCGTGTTAAGGCCAATTGATGCCGGCAACATCCAACGCCAGCGTATGCCGCGTCAACAGACCAGACAACAGGATCCCTTAAAATTTCAGACGAAGTCACAGAGATTTTACTACTCGCAAATTTTGAAAAAATTCAGAAGCAACCTCACTACAGCGAGACTCCATGATTTTCTAACCCACTCACAAACGCTGGTACCCTAGCCAAAGTGCTCGTCGTCGTTCTTCAGATCGTCTTCGCTGATGAGTTTGAAGCCTTTGTCGCGGAGCACATGAGTCGCCGTATCGATGTCTTCAACATGGACCGCGATGGAACTGTGGCCTCCGCGGCGATAGAGCAACGGGTACATGTAGTTCACGTTGACTTCCGCCTGCAGCAGCGTTGAAAGAACGGCAACAAAGGGCTGAGGATGTTCGGGTAATTCGATTCCAAGGACTTCGTTTTCGAAGAATGTGAAGTCAGAGAGTTCAAACAATTCTCGCCCGCGTTCGACCTGGTCGAGCATCACTCGAGCAATGGCGACATCGATGTTGTCAACGATGCTCAACGCGATAATTCGCAGGTCATGGCGTTCCAGGTGCTGCGTCAGTCGACTCAAGCTGCCAACTCGGTTCTCAACAACCACACAAAATTGAGTCAGTGCAGGCCAGTCGCGGCCGCGCATGGTGGCTGCGTCAGTGATCTCGCCTTCGCCAAAATCCATTGACATGAGGAACTCCGTTTCGTTCATCTTATTATCGAGGTAACCCGACGCGTTAGCGAGGGATTGAGTGCGGCATTGATCCCTCGCTGACGCTTCGGGTTTCCAATTCTGCCACAAATCTCGAGATGGCTGTGAACATAATCTTCAATCGAGAAATGACGCCGTGACGGCATTGGACACTCGAGCCAGCCACGTTCCGTGTGGTTCCTGCGGCTTTGTCGTCAGCAGCACGGCGAACGAGTTCTGGTCGGGGTCAATCCAGAGAACTGTACCAGTCGCTCCCCAATGTCCGTAAGTCCGACTTCCCATGAAGTCGCCAAAGTTTGCGCTATGAGCCGGCCAGTTGAGCCGCCAGCCCAGTCCCCACGGACGAGTGCGGCGGTCGACTTCGGGCACGTCGGCCATCATTTCCAACTGGTTTCGCGTGGCAACTCGAATGGTCGCCGGAGACAGAACCTGAACGCCGTTTGCCGGCTGCCCGAGCATCATCTGGCAGAAGCGAGCGAGATCGGTGGTGGTTGTGATCAGACCGCCCCACGGAGCACCGAGCTGTCGCCAGTAACGACCGTTCCAGTTCCAGTCTGCGCCGACCATCTCGTCGCAAACCAGAACTTCGGAGACTCGATCGACAGCTGGAGAATCTCCGTCGAAGGCGTCGTCGGGAAGCCCAAGCCATGAATCAACCATGCCAAGTGGCTCAAAGATCTCGCGCCGGACGAAATCGGCACATGGAACACCGCTCGCCCGTTGAATAATCTCGCCGAGAATCGCAAAACCCATACTTTGATAGCGAACTCCGAAGCCGGCAGGGAAATCCAGTGCAACATCGCACGTCCCTTCGACGAAGGCTGACAGCGGCGCATGTTTTATTCTGAGGTCGACGTTATCGGGTAGCATATCCGGCAAACCAGAAGTGTGAGTCAGCAGGTGGCGAATTCGAACGGTGTTCTTTCCGTTTTTGCCGAATTCGGGAATGTAATCGGTCACTTTTCCAGAGAGCGTCAGCAGACCACGCTCGACCAGCAGCAACGCTGCCGAGGCAACGATTGGCTTGGTGATCGACGCGACGAGAAACATTGCGTCGTCACGCAGCGGTTCTTCGCCGTTCAGAGATTGTTTGCCGAAGAGCTGCGGCTGGATAATGGCCGAGCCTCGACCGGCAACCAGCGCCGCCGACGAAATCGTGCCGTCCTCACAAAAGCTGGCAAGTAGCTGGCACGCTGACGACCAGCGTTCTTCCGAGAGCCCCGCTTCGACTGGAGCTGAGTAGGACGGTGCATCGGAAGTCATGTTGCCATTCCCTGCGTTGTGCAATTTCAAGTTCAACGACGGAGAAGTTCCGGGGCGAACGTGGGTGTTGCCTCAAGTCTGTGATTTCGCCGCTGAAGTCTGAACTGTTGCCAGAGACTCATCGAGTGTGCTGTCGCCCGATGGTGCATCCGACTTTGCCTGCCCTTCGGCAAGCAGCTCCTGAATCTGACGTTTGGAAGCGAGGTAGTAAACCGCGCCGATGGCAGCGATAAGGATCGTGGTGACTCGATATGCGCTGACAGCCAGCAGTCCAATACCAGCATTCGCACCTGCCAGCTCGTAGGACTTCTGGACGGCTGCTTCGAGTGCCCCAACTCCGCCAGGCAGTGGAACGATCACTCCGACGATCTCGGCAAGTGGTATCAGCAGGAGGTGCGTGACGTAGCTGGGAGTTTCTGCAGTCGTCGCGACTGCTCGGGCACAGCAGTAGAACGACGAAATGATTCCAAAGTGACCGACGACGCTTAACATGACGGTCAGAATGACGATTAATCTTCGGGTCTGGTAGAGCGAGATTCCATCGGCAATGTCAGCAATGATTGGGCCAGCCTTGGGGATTTTGATAAGGAGTCTCATCCACCAGGAATTCGGAGTGGCAGAATGAAGCATGACGACCAGGCCAGCCAAACCGACAATGCTGCCGCCCCAAAGCACGGCGACAATTTCGTTACGGTGGTCAATCCTGTCGACCACAAGCAATGTCGCACCGGCACCGACAATCAAAAGACCCATCAATCCAAGAATACGATCGAGCAGGATTGTCGCAACAGCAACGGTTCGGCGGCTTTTCTGTTCGCGAGCCATCAGCCCGCCTTTAACTGCATCTCCACCGACGGCACCAGGGGCAACATAATTGAAGAGGTATCCGAGAAATCCAAGCCGTAATGCATCACTGAACTTGAACGGAAAATCAAGCGCGACGACCAGCAGGTACCAACGGTAGAACGTCAGGATTATTGAACTGCCACACAGCACAAATGCGGCGATCAGAAACTGCCAGTGAATGGGCTCAGCGTAGAGCCGCTTGAACTGCCCGCGATTCTGATAGCCCAGATAACCAACAATCCCCAGCGCGACCACCCATTTGATGAAACCCAGAGCGGGCCGCAAGTATGCAGACAAAGTCGGATTCCTTCCGCTCTCCCGGGATGAGCTGGGGCGTTACGTCGTGAATTCCATTTCGCTTGAACGCGAACAATGTCAACTGTGGGGTTCAGCCGGTGCGGCATCGCCTGACGATCAGGTCAATTCTTTGTATGTGTCAAATCCCATGTATCCGACCAGGGCGGCACTCAGAATGAACATTATGTCGAGGACCATCTGCCCGCCAAACGGAAAGTCCGTTGCCATATCCACGATGGACAAAATGCCGACGACGATGGATACGCCCATTGAACCGAAGAGCATTTTTTTGATGCCAGGCGTCATGTGTGCTTTTCCGTGAACCGTATCAGTGGCGGAGAATTGCGTTCTGGGATTCAGCTTCGAGTAAAACCGAAGGCTGACGAATATCAACCGAGTATAGGACCAGATGATGAAGCGTTTCCACCTTAGCCCCTGCGGTCATTGCTGTTTGCAGAGTCTCATGCGGAAATGACAGTTGTTGAGGCCAATGCCGGTGCGAAATCGGCGGTCAACATTAACTTGCTGGCAATCCAAACACTATTTCGTTACTGAAAAGAACAGCAACTGCCTTCCGTCCGTGGCGTGGTAGCTGTAATTCAACGAAACGCCCTTGGCCAGAATTATCCGGGTGGCACTTACACTTCTGGCGAGCTGTGTCACTTTCTGCTGGATAATGGCTTTCTGAGACTTCATCTGCTGCGCTGTCATCGTGACGGTGTAACGATAGTTAATACTACGGGACCCCGCCGAAACATCGGTCAATGTCGTTGCCGAGTCGACTCTGATCGGCAATGAACCTCGAATTTGAGCGACCTGCAGATCAAGCTCTCGCTGAATCGCATCGTCAGGTTTAAGTTGAACTGCCGCTGATGCAGCCACCCAGTTGCGAGCGATATTCGCTTTCGCATTCAGAACAGAAAGCTGTTGCCGAATCGCGGCGAGTTCCGGATGATCATGCAGCGTCCAGATGGCGGCCTGGCAACACAGCTTGGCGCTGCTCTTTAGACCGCGTTCTTCCAGTTTCCTGGCATAGGCAACAAACAGTTTCGCACAAGTATCTCCGCCTGGAAACTCATGAGCGTGTTGCGTCAGATTTTCCACGACTTCATGCACCGGCATCTTCCGTTCGAAGCAGCGATGTACAAGCAGCAAGCCGTCTGCATATTCGGCTTCTTCAATGAACCGCGTTTGCTTGATCTGATCGACTGTGCGGTGAAGTCGATCGTCGAACTCCGGCCAACCGTATTCAGCGGCCCGATAGAGCAGGACCGCTTTAGATTTCCACGCTTCCCGCAGTTGTTCGTCGGTGGCTTCTTCGTGCTCAGCCAACTCGGCACAGGCAAGCACGCCAGCCGCAACATATTGCTCCTGAGCAGCCTGCCAGGTTTCTCGAATAATCCGCCCTTTGGGGCGTTTCTTGTTTCGTGTTTCTGACAGCGATTCTCGGATGTCTTCGACCAGCTCGTCGGGGCTCCGAAGATCAGGTCCAACATCAGTCGTAACTGTGTCGTCAGATTCTGAGTCGGCTGATGGTTCTGCATCTTCGAGCAAAGATTCGTCACCCAGCTCTTTCACTGTACTGGTGGACGCGTTGCTGGAAGAATCTGCCTGACCAAACACAGCTTCGCAGCCTGTTGCAGAGCAAAGCAACAATAATGCTGAGCAAAGCAACAATAGACTCAGAGCCATCGACGCCGCTGCAGGGGCCGCTCGTTTGCAAAGCCAGTATTTGCCAGATTCAGTCATGCAGTGATCCGGGACGAAATCTCAGGATGGGACGCCTACCTTACATAGTGCGCTGTTGATGGCAAAAAACATCTCTGCACTCGAGGGAATCGCAAACTGAAGGTGCTGGTCGTGAGGGCTGGTCGGTCATGGCATCAGTGGTCGGAACCATCAACGCGCGGTCTATCACGAAACAACGTCACGAACCGGGCAATGCGTTGAGGACTGTCGTACGGTCGCCACGAGGCGTGATAAAACTCACAGACGTATTCAACTGCCAGGCAGGGTTTCGGTCAGCCGCGAAACGTCTTGCCGGTCAGCGAAAACGCAGACCTGAATGCGGACGGAGTCTGGTGATCCGCCCGCAGATGTCGAAACGATCCGGGTGCAGTGCCTCACGCGTTCTCAACGAAACGCTGCAACTGCGAACGTTATTCTGAGCGAAGAATGCTTAGCGGACAGATGAAGCTGCTACCTGGCGAAAGACGCCGACCATGACGCCGTCGATAGAGACTCGATCTTTACCAACGTAGATGGGATCCAGATTGCAATTGGCAGGTTGCAGACGAACCTGCCTGTCTTCACGATAAAATCGCTTGAGCGTGGCGTTCTCGCCGTCGATGAGAGCGACGACAGTGTCTCCGTCTTTGCACGTCGCCTGTTTGCGAACGACGATCAGGTCGCCATCGTCGATGTGATCTTCGATCATCGAGTCGCCACGAACCTTCAACATGAAGTGATTTGCCGGATCGTACGCGCCGGCCAGATCGAAACGCTGAACATCTTCCACTGCTTCGATGGGACTTCCCGCAGCAATGACGCCAGCCAGAGGGAGCCCGCGATGCTCCATCGTCAGTCGAATGGAACGCGACTTGTTGGCTTCACGTGTAATGTGCCCCCGTGTTTCGAGAGTTTTCAAATGACGATGCACACTGGTCGGCGATTTGTCGCCCACGTGGCTGACAATTTCGCGGACGGTTGGGCCATATCCACGTTCCTGAATCTGATCAATGATGAAGTCGAGAATCTTCATCTGACGTTCTGAAAGTGGTCTTTCCTGAGACATGGTGTTGATTGGACCTTCGGTTCAAAGTAAGCCCGGCTGGAAAGGCGAAATCCGCAGACAGAGGTATTTATAGACGACTGATTACCAGAGAACACTCGTGTTCCGACCTGCTTCAAACGCACGAATAACACGTAAGTTGCACCAGACTGCTCAATAGTACAAGTGTACTTAGCGTGAGTTTCCTTAATGGGTAAAACCCATTTGCCGGTAAGCGGAACAGAGTAGCTGAACTGACAGTCCGGAATTTCCGTTGCAGGTTTGAGAGCGGCGTAAGCTCACCCGCAGATCATGACGCAGATGGTACGTCTGTTGACAAATTCTGTATTGGACGGCGTGGAAAGAACGCGCTCGTTCGCTGGATATACGATTCGTACTCTGGCGAACGCGTCTTCATTGCCTGCTCCAGCAATGCGACTCCGGAAACTTTCAGCAGGAGGAAAGACATCAGAGCTGGGCTGATAATCGTCCACCATGTTTTTGTCGGATCAGTCAATCCGAGACAGATCAACCAGTGTCCCCACCAGATCACAAACTCTCCAAAGTAGTTGGGATGACGAGTGTATTTCCACAGGCCGGAGTCCATCACTTTTCCCTGGTTGTCGGCATCCGACTTGAACCTGGCCAGCTGCCAGTCTCCCACGACTTCAAAGACCATTCCAATTAACCAGAGCAGACATCCGCAGGAAATGGGAATCCAGTTGGGTTCTGCACTGGCGTCTGAATTTGTGACGATGATCGGCAACGCAATCAGCCACATGATGAAGCCCTGAAGAGCGAAGACTCTGAACAGACTCGACCAGACAAACGACGACGGCCGTTTTTCACGCATGGCGACATACCGATAGTCTTCCGGTTTTCCGTGGTTGCGAAGCCACAGATACCCCGTCAGTCGTACACCCCAGACTGTTACCAGCAGATGCAGAATCGCCCGACTCCCTGCAGTATTCGGTGCACTTAACCATGCAACAAGCACGAAGCCCATTCCCCAGCCAATGTCTACGATACTGACGTTTCGCAACGGGATACTCAGCAGCCAGAGAAATACCATCTGACAGGAAACAACCGCCGCCGCCATCAGAAGCACGATGTCCATTGTTTGTCGCAATTCAGTTTGAGTTTTCCTGGGAACACTTCGCCGCTACAAGAAGGATGGTTACCTTTATGCGCAGAATATCAACTACTGATTAAACGGCTTATCCAGGAGAAGATCGAATGAAGACTGTCCGAATTGCGATACTTTGTCTGCTGACTGCCGCGGTCGTCATCCCTCAGAGAGCCTCTGCTGACGACGCGAAGAAACAGAAAGTCCGCCCGCAGCGAAAGCCGAATCCGGCGATGGCCAGGATTGAGGATGTTGCCGGACTGCCTCGGGTCCTGCTCATCGGCGATTCGATTTCGATCGGCTACACCGTGCCGGTTCGAGAGATACTGAAAGGCGATGCCAACGTGCATCGACCACTGACCAATTGCGGGCCGACAACCAAAGGTGTGGCGGAACTTGAGAACTGGCTGGGAGATGGTAAGTGGGACGTGATCCACTTCAATTGGGGCCTGCATGATCTAAAGTACATGGGACCTCAAGGGCAGAACCTTGCTGACCCAAAAGAAAAAGACAGCCACCAGCAGGTTGCCATCGACGCCTACAAGACGAACCTTCAAAAACTGGTGGCTCGGTTGAAAAAGACCAAAGCAAAGCTGATCTGGCGGACGACAACTCCCGTTCCCAAAGGCTGCAAAGGACGCGTCGTTGGCGATTCGGCAAAGTACAACGCCGTCGCGAAGAAGATCATGGATGAGAACAATATCGCTATCGACGATCAATACACGTTCTGCATGGATAAGCTTGACAAGATCCAACTGCCGGCGAACGTTCACTTTTCAGCAAGTGGATCGAAAGAACTTGCGAAGCAGGCGGTCGCTTCGATCCAGAAAGCTCTTGGCAAGTAACGCCATCCGCTACTTCGACGATCAAGACAGAAAATCCCGGAGACGACACAGTGTCATCTCCAGGCTTTGGTACTGACGCCGGAACGGCATCGTTTGATCTTGCGACTCTTACGTGTCCGCCGGGCCGAGTTCTTCGGCGGAAAGAGGAAATGACAGTCGACGATGCTCGTTCTTCGCGTCGATCGTAATTGCAGAATCAGCGAGACGACCGTCCTGGACGACAAACTTCGTATGGCAACGGTAAGTGCAGATTCCGCAACCGACACATTTATCGGCAGCCACGACCGGAGCAAGGATCGTGCTCATCTCGTCAATCTCGAAGTCTGAAAACCCCTGAGCTTCCAGCTCGTCACGGTCAACGGGAAGTTGCAGTGGTTGCATTTCGATGGCGTGATAGCCAGCCTGTTCGCACTCTCGAAAACAAAGGTCACAGTCTTCGCGACCGTCCTCGCTGAATGGCAGACAGGTTTTCGTGTTAACCACCGCCAGGCCCATGTGAGCTTCGCGTTTGACCAGCAGGTCGAGTGGCTGGATCGCTCCCGTCGGACAAACCTGCGTGCAGAAGTTACAGTCCTGATGGCAGCCGGCATGTTCCGGATGCGCGACTGGAGTCCAGAGGGATTCGAATCCAAACTCAAGGCCGGCAGGATGCAGGACCGGTCCCGGACAGACTTTGAAGCACTCACCGCACCGAATGCATAGATCGAGGAACTCAGGCTCAGGAACGCTGCCCGGCGGCCGGATCGGTCTGACGGCCGACTTGCCCGTTAATCCCGTAGCTTTAGCTGCTCCTGTGACAGCAGCAACGGCCGCGCCTGCGACACCAGCGGCGACGAAGCCTCGCCGTGACACCGGTCGAGGCTGAACGGGTGGATCATCGAATATCTTCAGCTCGACAGTATTCCAGCGTGAAACGAATTTAATGGCGTCGGTTGGGCAGACTCCTCCGCACGATTGACAGTAGGTGCATTCGTTCGACCGAGTAGTGAAGTCTTCTTTGATAGCATCGAACGGGCAAATTTCAACGCACTTGTTGCAGTTGATACACGAGCTTTCGACCTTCCGCTCGCCAACTCGAAAGAAATTGAGGAAGGACAACAACGCGCCGCTCGGGCAGACGTAGCGGCACCAGAAACGTCGCCCTTTGAGACTCAGCAGAAAGACGGCCGCAAACATTCCGAGCGAAACGTAGAACATCGCGTCGACGGGACCGAGTTGGCTCTCGCCTTTGACCATACCGAGTTGCAGACGACCGCCGCTGAATAACAGGCCTCGCGTGAGGACAGGTATCGCAGAAACGAAACCGCTGGTTAACACGCCGCAGGCCGATGTGATCAGCACACCGGCCAGAAGGTAATACTTAAAGTGAACCCAGCCGCGTGGTTTGTCGAGTTCTGTCGGATTGTCAGCAACGTGCCAGCGTTTGAAGTGGCGACCGATCAGCCAGTCGAAGGCGTCGATCAACGTTCCTAGCGGGCAGAAGTACCCGCAGAATGCCCGAGGGATGATCACACAGACTGTGACGATGCCAACCATCCACCAAAGAGTTGCCCAGTTCAGCACCTTTCCTGCCAGAGCCGTTGATAAACCAACCAGCGGATCGATTAGCAGGAACGACTCGACAGGCAATGTTTCTTTGTCGCTGAAGGTCGTCGACGAAAAATGTTCGGAGTACGGCCAACAAACTCGAAAGAACGCATCAAAGAAAATCAGCAGGCAGACAATCTGAATGATTCGTCGAGCCGGAGCACTGCGAGTCACCGGGCCAATTCGCTCAAGCCATCGCCAGGCGATTCCGCGCCAGCCCTTGCGGTCGCTCTTCTTCAGAAAGGGGAAGAAGACGTTGGCCGTGCGGGGCCTCACTCTAAGCCAGCTTTCTTTAGAGCGTTCAATGTGCCGCTGACAATAGCGTCTCTGGTTACGGTGGCACCGCTGACTCCGTCAACCTGTAAACTCTGAGCGTCACTCATTCGCTGAGGGATCAGGATGCAGGCATTCTGGTCGATTTTTTCCTCGTGCTTCGTCACTCGAACGTTGACCATGCGGCCGCCTTTCACCTGGACGACCAGTTGAACGTCGCCTGAATAGCCTAAAGCAATTTCTTTGTACTGACCATCACTGAGTGACGCTGCATCCAGCGACGCCATGGATAACAGATCAAGCTTAGCTTGAACTTTTTTTGCTTTCCGTGGAAGAAGATGCTTGCCATACGGCGGTTTCCCAAGAGGAAACAGTCGTGCCGCTGCCCGATAGCTGGCCTTCGCCTGATCGATCTTTCCCCACGAGGTATACAGGTCTCCGAAGGCGTCGTTGAGTTCCGCGGCCCGGACTTCATTCCATTTCGGATCGGGCGACTTGAAAGCCATGCTTCCTGTCAGGACCTTCTCAGCTTCTTCGAACACTCCGTATTTCGTGTAAAGAGCCGCCAGAGCCTTCACGCCGAAGTACGGCGGGTACGAATGGTCGTCCTTCGCAAGCCACTCACGATAAACATGAATTGCCCACAGCGGCTCGTTCCCCAGAAACATATACATGCCGTATTCGTGGCCGTCTCCGATGTCGTTTTTTTGAAGGTAATCCCAAGTCAACTTGATACCTTCCCGCCGCGATGTGTCATCGCCTTTTCCCAGAAGATTGCGAATTTCCTGCCGAGCTTCCTTCCAGGGCTTCGACGTCTTCCATTTCGGCTGAACATCATCGAGCCACGCTGGCGGAATCGTGAAAGCGGCGAGTTGTCCCTCAAGCCTCGTTGCAGCATCGGGAGTTCGTGCTGACTTTTCGAGGTCGGATGAAGACGCGACGGGCAACGTTTCAACTGGCAACGTTTCAAC
>CALGTK010000422.1 GCA_937904325.1 uncultured Planctomyces sp. | reverse complement strand
TCCTGGTCAAGGACCAGATTATCCGCGGTCAGCAGAATATGAATAAACAGCGCGTACCCGACCAGAAACAGAACAACAAGCAAACCCAGTGCCCACCAGCAGCATCTGACCCACATCGCTTCTACGAAGTGCTCGACGAGTAAATAAACTCGCACAAACAAAACCAGCGAGATCACGAAAAGGACCATCCCGGCCGAGACTAAACACAACTCAAGCATTAAAATTATCCGAACGAATTAACGCATTTCACGTCATATGAATCAGAATCTCACATCCCGCGTCCCTTGTCAGCAAAGAGACTGACGTTTCAACTTTAGAGAAGCGACGTGTGCAGTCAACAAAACCACCTTCTCCAACCACAGCGAAGAATTCAACTTGATTCCAATTTTGAGAACAGGACATCACCAGGATCACCGCAGTAATCGCAGAATTTTTCCGTTTTCCTCAGCCATTCTACGGATTAGAAACAAAGGGACGACACTGGACACCTGAGTATCGCATCGCCCTGCTCCAGTTCAGCCTGCAACTCCCACAAAGACAAGGTCGACCAGCCGTCGGAAGCAACAAAACCGGCTCATAAAAAACTAAAAATACCCGATGCCACAAAGCTTTCGACGCGCCACCGGTCAACTGACAAATCTGGCCAGGCCTGTATTCTTCGCAGTTATTCCTGCGAACACCTTCCCTGTTAAATATCAGGTATGTCGATGAATCAGTCTAACTGGATGCCGATTGAACCTGACCTGAATACGGCTTGTGCAAAATTCGAACGGCCGTTGGAAGAGCTTGCTGCTGGGCGGATTCCTGCGTTGGTCATTCGTCAGGCCTGGCCGGACAAAAACTGCAGCGAACTTATTCAGCGGATGATTGATGAGGAGTTGCTGTACGATCCGGACCTGCCGATTCCTCCGAAGTTTCAGAAACAGTCCATTCCTGAGGGCTACTATCGAGAAGGTTCGAGCGCCGTTCCGTCACTTGCATGGGATGAGCAGAAAGTGACGGGCAAGTCCCGGATCGACATCGGTTCGAGCCTCGGGTATCGCGGTTCCGATCAGGACGCATTCTTCGCACACAGTACGGAAACAAACGAGCTGTTCGAGCGGCTCTTCACAGACCATCCTGACCCGATTCGCCTGCTCTACGATTCGCTCGAAGCCTTTTCCGTGGATAAGTCAGTTGTGACTGCCCATGAACCCGACGGGCGCAAATACGGCGCGGGCATCATTCGTGCACACTACGGAGGGTACACCTACAAGCCGCATTTTGACTCTGTTCGGTTGAGGGAGAAACGTGAGAACTACGCGGTTCACGATTTCGAGCATCAGTTTGCTGGCGTACTTGTTCTGCAGAACTCGACAGTCAACGGTCGCACGGCGCAAGGCATCATGCATCAATGCCTCTGGCAACCCGACGTTGATCCTCACCTGAAGAACGGCACCTTCCACCAGTACGCAGAATCAAACGGCATCGCCAATGTCGAAGTGAACCTGGAACCCGGCGACCTCTACTTCTTCAACACACGTGGCATCCACGAAGTACCTGGCGTCGCTGGCGGACTGCCGAGAATCGTCCTCGCCACCTTCATCGGCTTCAGTTCAGACCGCGACGAAATCTTCGTCTGGTCCTGAAGGATTTCGGGCTTTCGCACCCCATCTGGTCGCTGTTTACTTAAACTCAGCAGCCCAACGAATGGTGGCTGGACTCCGCCCTGCCTGATCGACGCGAAAGACATTCACAATCACGACCATTATAAAAAGAGAGCCAGCCTTGAATGAAGAATGAACGCGAGTGCGGCACGGATGTCCGAATCAACGACCACACAGTAGTTAGGTGACTAATACGGCACGCAGCTAAACGTCAAATTGAGCGAATTGCAGCGAGCAGGATTGAAAGTATCGACGTATCCGCTGGGAATGAGTTGAGTGACCAGTCGGGATTCTTAAAGGATAGGGTGCGTCCCGACGCACCAGAGCGTTACTCGAAATAGTGGTGCGTCAAGACGCACTCTACGGTAACCTCAACGCTGGATTTTCAAGGGCGGATACTCAGCAGATGCTGCTTGACGAAGGCAGTTGCTCGTTTCGAATTCCCAGCGCCTGCCACACTGTGGTTGCCGCCAGGTATGACGACCAATTCGGATTTGACGCCGATTTTTTCCAGTTGTTTGTGAAGGTTCTTCGCGTGCTCGATCGGGACGATCACGTCCTTGTCACCATGAACCTGCATGATCGGTGGATCGTCGTTGCTGACGAATGAAATTGGCGAAACATCTTTGATCAGCTTCGCAGAAATTTCAGCGGCCGGTGTGCCGGGTTCGTAACCGATCAACTGTCGGTAGGCAGGGTGACGGTGATCGACAGTGCTTAACAGCGTCCAGTCTGTCGGGCCGGCGAAGCTGACGGCGCAGGCGACTCGTGAGGATTGGTGCTTGACCGGATCGTCCGACTTCGCATCCGCCGCATCGTCGTGCAGGGCGACGTACGCTGACAGGTGCCCGCCTGCCGAGCCTCCGGTAACGCCAAGTCGTTTCGTATCGATGTTCCACTTGGTCGCGTTTTTTCGAACAAACTGAATCGCCTTCAGACAGTCGTTTGCCTGGGCTGGGTGAGTCGCAATATCAGTGAAGCGATACTCGACGGAAACAACGGAAAGCTGTTCATCAGCGACAAACTTTCTCAGCCAGTCCGGGATGTTCTTTTTTGATCCGGCTCGCCAGCCTCCGCCGTGAATGTAGATCATAGCCGGCGTTGGCTTGTCGGATTTTACAAGGTAGACGTCAACGCATTGGGAGGCGTGATCGTTATCGTAAGCAACATCGCGATACGTGGGCGTAGAACCCGGAACCTGCGCGAAGCTCGGTGTGACCACCGCAATGAATGAAAAGCCGCAGGCCACACAGATCGTCATCATCTGAAGAGTCGTGTGCATGAGCGTCGCCTCGTAATGGGTGGTGATAGATTTCAGAGGCCAGCACTCTATCTCTCGCACCGTGATCCAGGAAGCGGCGTGTCATCGTTTTGCAGTTAAAGTCAACTGTTCTTCTTCACAGCAATCGGTACTTTGAGTACGTCGGTGAATTCGAATCCAGGACTGGGCACCGATACCTTGCGAACCGGCTAAGGTATTCCAATCGAGCAGGTGGAAAAATCTATGGCGGCACAATCGGACATCAGGCAGCGACAGTCTGGATCTGTTGCAGGGTGCGTCGAGCGGTTGTTACTCCGCGGCGCAGGCTACGGGAGTTGCTTCTGGATATTGAAGCGTGCAGACAATGTCGCTGACGCTTGCTGCGCCTTCTGAGTCGAGCAGGTCGCTCAGTTCGGCCGGCAGTCGCGATGCCAGACCGGGCGAGTAGAAGCTGGCTGTCCCGATCTGGACGGCGGATGCTCCGGCAACAAGAAACTCCATCACGTCGTTAAGATTTTGAATTCCGCCGACGCCGATGATTGGAACGTCGACCGCTTTGGCGACCTGGCAGACGATGCGGAGGGCGACTGGTTTGATGGCTGGACCGCTGAGACCACCGAAGACATTGCCGAGGATTGGCTTTCTTCGGCGCCAGTCGATGGCGACTCCCATCAGTGTGTTGATCAGTGTGACAGCGTCGGCTCCTCCTTCGGCAGCGGCAGCGGCAATCTCGACGATGTTCGTCACGTTGGGAGTCAGTTTAGCGATGATTGGCAGCTTGCACTTTTTCCGTACGGCCGAGATCACGGCATGTGTCATGTCAGGATTCGTGGCGAAGTCGACTCCGCCGCTGACATTCGGGCAGGACATGTTCAGCTCGACGCCCGCCAGTTGAGGGAATGCGTTCAGCTTTTCGGCCAGCACGACAAACTCTTCAGCGTTGTGACCGGCGACGTTGGCGATGATCGGGCAGTCGAGGCTCGTCAGATAGTCAACGTGTTTTTCGATGAACGTATCGATGCCGTCGTTGTCGAGGCCGATCGAGTTGAGCAGCCCGCAGCTTGTTTCAACAGTCCGTGGAGGAGGGTTGCCCTCACGAGGCAGCAGCGTGACGGTTTTCGGAATGATGCCGCCGAGCTGGCTGAAATCGACAAATGCGGTAGCCTCTTTCGCGTACCCGAACGTTCCCGATGCGACGAGGATGGGGTTCCGAAGTTTCAGACGGTTCAGTTCAACGGTCAGGTCAGCCAACGATCTCTCCAGTCTGATTTTTGCCGCAAATGTTTGCGGGTAGCGAGGCTTTCAACAGGCGTGAGACGGGATTATGCCGAACTGCCGCCCGTTCGTGAACCAGGCGGGACCGTGCAGCTTTAACCAGCGTGCCAGTGGCGAAGATTGTCCGGTTTCGCTCACGATGTGCCAATCCGCACAGCATGTCCGTCGTTGACGCGTGGAACGTGTTATGGCACGCTGCTTGCTCTGCCTGCGCTGAAGCGACGTCCCACCTCAATTGAATTATTTCGTAGTTGTTTCGTCTGGTGACTCCAATCCGTCGAATGCTGCAAATCTTCACTTCATCCCGCCGTGCAGCAAAACGCCGAGCCATCAATGATGAAAATAATGCCAACCCACCGGATTCATACGTGGGGCGCAGTATGGCTGTTTGTCTTGCCTCTGGTCACAAATAGCCAGGTCAACGCGCAGCTTGACTTCGAAGGCGCACCGATCAACTACGCGACGGCGCCGGTTCATGACGCGGTTGCAGTGTTGCAGCAGAAGCTCGACAAAGACGAAACGTCGCTGAACTGGGACGATGACTACGGCTGGCTGCCTTCGGTGCTGGAGCAGCTCGATGTGGCTCAATCATCGCAGTTGCTCGTCTTTTCCAAGACGAGCCTGCAGTTGCGACGGATCATGCCGAACCGCCCCCGGGCACTCTACTTTAACGACGAGACATACATCGGCTGGGTTCAGCGCGGCGACGTTGTCGAGGTCTCAACAGTTGATCCTGAACAGGGAGCGATTTTCTACACGCTCAAGCAGCAGATCACGGCGTCGCCAAAGTTCGTCCGTGATCGTGGACAGTGTTTGATCTGCCATGCTTCAAGCCGAACAAAAGGTGTGCCGGGGCATCTTGTCCGGTCAGTTTACCCATCGCGCGACGGACAGCCGCATTTTGGTCTGGGAACAATCACAACTGATCACGCAACGCCGTTCGAAAAGCGTTTCGGCGGCTGGTACGTCACGGGGACGCATGGTGACATGCGGCATCTTGGAAACGCGATCGCCGATGACAATCGAAAAGATTCGATTGATCCGGAGCCAGGAGCGAATCTTGCAAATCTTGGGCGACTGTTTCGAACCTCGCCGTATCTCCAGCCAACAAGCGATCTGGTGGCGATGATGGTGTTGGAGCATCAGTCGCAGATGCACAATCTGATTACACGTGCGTCGTTTGAAACGCGGCGAGCGAAGCATCACGACGCCGTCATGAACGCGGCGCTCAAGCGGCCGAAAGATTACAGCAGTGACAGCACTGGCCGGCGGATTGCCTCTGCCGCTCATAAGCTTGTCGAATATCTTCTGTTCAAGGATGAATTTCGACTGACGTCTCCGGTGGCTGGGACGTCTGGCTTTGCCGATGAGTTTTCGAGCAGAGGAACACGAGACAGTAAAGGGCGATCGCTGCGGGATTTCGATCTGCAGACTCGGATGTTCAAGTACCCGTGTAGTTTCCTGATCTATTCTGAAGCGTTCGACGCTCTGCCGTCTGTAACGCTGGATGTGATCTATTCGCGGCTGCTTGAAATTCTTTACGACTCTACAGAATCGGCAGACGACGATGCATTTGCCCACCTGAGCCGTGCCGACCGCATTGCCATTCGAGAGATCCTTGCCGAAACGAAGCCGCGTTTCCGGGCACGAATGGCTGCTGTTTCCCAGACCGCTCACTGATCGGATATGCTGTCTCAGGAAATTTTGATTGGTTGCGAACGACGTTTGCCAATCGTACGAGATCAAATGTGATAGTGCATTTCGTCACTGGAGTTGATGATGAATTTTCGCTTGTGGACGCTCACATCGTTTCTGGCAGTCGTCAGTTCGACCGTTGTCACTGCCGAGTCAAAAATCGATTTCGGTCGAGATATTCGGCCGATCCTTTCGGACAATTGTTACGCTTGCCACGGACCGGACGAGACACATCGAGAAGGTGGGTTTAGACTCGATAGAAAAGACAGTGCGTTTGGAATGGCGGCTTCCAACGCGACCGTCATCGTGCCTGGCAAGCTGGAGTTAAGCGAACTGATTGCGAGAATCGTCACCGACGACGACGAATTGCGGATGCCGCCCAGCGATTCGACCAAATCACTCACGGCGAAGCAGATCGAGTTGTTAAAGCGTTGGATTGCTCAGGGAGCTAACTGGAAAGAGCACTGGTCGTTCATTCCGCCGGTCAAGCATGAATTTCCAGCGGTCTCCCGCAAAGACTGGTGTAGAGGCCCGGTCGACCACTTCATCATGAAGCGGCTTGATGACAAAGGATTAGAACCAGGTCCGCGAGCGTCCAGGGAAACGTTGATTCGGCGAGTGACGCTCGACTTGACCGGACTACCTCCGACCCTGGCAGAAGTCGATGCATTTTTGAATGACTCTTCTGAACAGGCGTATGGAAAAGTTGTCAATCGACTGCTGCAGTCAGAACGCTACGGTGAACATATGGCGAAGTACTGGCTCGACGCCGCACGGTACGGGGATACTCACGGGTTACACCTGGACAACTACCGCGAAATGTGGCCATACCGTGACTGGGTCGTGCGGGCGTTCAATCAAAACATGCCGTTCGACCAGTTTGCGGTCGAGCAACTGGCGGGCGATCTTTTCGAAAACCCCAGCGAAGATCAGCTTGTTGCAACTGGTTTCAACCGTTGCCATGTCACGACCGGCGAAGGTGGATCAATCGCTGAGGAAGTTCATATTCGAAACGTTGTCGATCGAGTTGTCACGACGGGGACTGTGTTTCTCGGGATGACTTTTGACTGCACCCGATGTCACGATCACAAATACGACCCGTTTACTCAGCGTGATTTCTATGCGTTGTCCGCGTTCTTTAACTCGATTGATGGCGCCCCACTCGACGGAAACAAGAAAGATCACGCGCCAGTCATAAAAGTCCTGAGTGGTGAACAGAAGGGGATGATTACGGAACTCAAGCAAAAGGTGTCGGATGTCAGAGACCAGATCCGAACGCAACTTGCTGAATATCGGTACGTCGAGCCGAAAACTCCGGCGGAAACCAAACCGTCAGAGCCGATCGAATTCGTCTGGATCGAAGACTCTGTTCCCGAAGGCGGGCGGGCTCAAGGTGGCTGGCAGTTTGTGTCGAAGCCAAAGCCGGTTTTCAGCGGAGAGCGGTCATCGACCCGGACTGCGAAGGGTCTGAGCCAGCACTTCTTCTATCAGGCAAAGACGCCATTGAAGATTGCCAAGGGTGATGTTTTCTTCTGCTACGTCTACCTCGACGCCAGGAATCCTCCGACGGAAATTATGCTGCAGTTCAATGATGGCTCGTGGGAGCATCGAGCGTACTGGGGGGCCGATTCGATCGATTGGGGAAAGAAAGATTCACCCAGCCGATTCAGCAAAGGGGCGTTGCCTGAAATGGCCAGGTGGGTACGACTGGAAGTACCTGTGTCAGAAGTCGGGCTGAAGGCCGGATCAATGATCAACGGCTGGGCTTTTACGCAGTTCGACGGGACGGTGTACTGGGACAAGGCTGGCATTGTCAGCAGCGCTGATCAGTATCGGTTTTACGATTCATTGCTCAGCTGGGAAAATGATCAGACGGCTGCGAATGCCGCTGCGTTGCCGGCGAAAATTAAGCCGGTGGTGATGCTGGAAGCGGCAAAACGAAGCGATGCTCAGCAGAAGCAATTGCTTGACTACTTCATTGAGCATGTTTGCGTGAAGTCGCGAAGTATTTTTGATCCGTTGCACAAGACGATTGTCGAATTGGAGAAGAAGGTCACCGACATCGAAAAGGCGACGGCAACGACGCTGGTCTTTCGTGAGAAGAAAGAACCGAAGCCGGCACACATTCTGAATCGAGGTGAGTATGATCAGCCGCTCGACGTTGTGCCGCGAGCCGTTCCGCCCATCCTGCCTCCGCTTCCGGACAACGAACCGGCCAATCGACTGGGGCTCGCAAGATGGCTGACCAGCCGGGAACATCCGCTGATGGCTCGCGTGACAGTCAACCGATTCTGGCAGCAGTTCTTCGGCACAGGTCTGGTAAAAACATCCGAGGACTTTGGTTCTCAAGGCGATCCGGCGACTCATCCTGAACTGCTTGACTGGCTGGCCGTACAGCTTCAGGACGATGGCTGGGACGTACAGAAGACGTTGCGGCGAATTGTCATGTCCGAAACTTATCGACAGGACGCTTCCGTTCATGGACCAGCCGACATTGATCCAGAAAACCGGCTGCTTTCTCGTGGACCGCGGTTCCGGCTTGATGCCGAAGTCCTGCGTGACCAGGCACTGTTCGTTAGTGGCCTGCTTGTGGAGAAACTCGGCGGGCCGAGCGTGAAGCCCCCACAACCGGATGGATTGTGGTTTGCTGTTGGCTATAGCGGTTCAAATACGGTTCGCTTTAAGCCGGACGTGGGGCCGGACAAAGTTCACAGACGGACGCTTTATACGTTTCTGAAGAGAACCGCCCCGGCGCCTCAGATGAGCATCATCGACGCACCTTCTCGAGAATCCTGCACGGTCCGTCGTGAACGTACCAACACGCCACTCCAGGCGTTGTTACTGCTTAACGATCCGCAATATGTCGAGTGTGCTCGCGGGCTAGCTGACCGGGTGCTGCGTGAGGGTGGTAAGACGGTCGAGTCGCGTGTCGCGTACCTGTTGCGTCTTTGCACGTCGCGAGTGCCAGTGGATTCCGAAGTCGCGGAACTGATAGCGGTGATCACCGACCTTCACGCCGTCTATTCAAAGGATCGCGAATCGGCGGCAAAGCTGGTCGGAGCAACATCTCCAGAGAATGCCGCATCAGCTCAGGTTGTTGAACGTGCGGCTTGGACAGTCGGAGCAAATCTTGTTTTGAACCTTGACGAAGTGCTGACAAAGAATTGAATCGATTGCGTGAGCGATCGCTCAACGATAATTGCGAATTCGTAAATCAGTAAGCGATCAAATGAGTACTCGGAAGATTCTTATCCCGTATGAATTGCGAGACGGAGAAGTCTTAGAACAGACTCAGAAACGGATACGTGAATGCCTGAGAGAGAACGTTGAAGCCTGTTCGGAAGCTGCGTCGATCTGGGCGAGACTTCATTACGGCCACGCTTCATATGTCGACGGAAGCCTGTCTGTAAAATCCGTCGTATTTCAATCGGTGAGTAACGGTAAAGCAGCTTTGAATTTCGATTGGACGTTTCAGGACGGCTGCAGCGACATTTGCCGCGAAGGAGATGGCTATGTCGAAGTCGAATTTTCAGTATCGAACGGTCAGTTGAATCTGGACTGGGCCTGGCCCGAACAGCCGTCAACTGTGGATGAGTTTTGAACATTGTCGTTTGTCAGGCAAAGCCTGACCTACAGAAGTGCGAGGCAATCATGCAGGATTTCCAGAATTATTACTCAGCCACCACACGCCGACACTTTTTCGGGCAGGGGGCATTGGGACTTGGTACGGCAGCATTGGCTTCGTTGATGGGCGAGCAGGCTCAAGGGGCAAAGGCTGATTCCGATTTTGCAAATCCTGATCGCGTTGGTGGGCTTTCGGCGTTGCCTCACTTTGCTCCCAAAGCGAAACGAGCGATCTACCTCTTCATGGCTGGAGCGCCCAGTCAGATCGACTTCTTCGATCATAAACCAAAGTTGTCAGAGATGTTTGACAAGGATCTGCCCGAGTCTGTGAGAAACGGGCAGCGGCTGACGACGATGACTTCCAGGCAAAAGCGTTTTCCGTTGGCACCGTCGAAGTTCAAATTCGCTCAGCATGGGCAGAGCGGTGCGTGGATCAGTGAATTGCTGCCACACACGGCGAAAATGGCTGACGACATTGCCATCGTGAAGTCGCTCCACACAGAGGCCATCAACCACGACCCGGCCATTACCTACATCTGCACCGGTAATCAATTACCAGGTCGGCCAAGTCTTGGTTCATGGTTGAACTACGGGTTGGGTTCTCTCAACAGCGACCTTCCGGCGTTTATGGTGATGACTCCTACTTGGACTGGCCGCAAGCAGGCTCAGGCGATTTACAACCGACTGTGGGGAGCTGGTTTTCTGCCGACGAAGCATCAGGGCGTTGCCCTGCGCCGGTCAGGCGATCCCGTGCTGTTTCTTTCAAACCCGGATGGAGTCAGTACGGAAGTTCGGCGACGGATGCTGGATTCGCTGGCCCGACTGAATCAGAAGACCTTCGAGCAGGTCGGTGATCCTGCGACGCAGGCACGGATCAATCAGTACGAGATGGCGTTCAAAATGCAGACCTCCGTTCCCGAGTTGATGGAGCTTTCGGGTGAGACAAAGAACACTCTGGAAATGTACGGACCCGATGCAGAGAAACCTGGCACGTTTGCCTACTGCGCATTGATGGCCAGGCGAATGATCGAGAAGGACGTTCGCTTCGTGCAGCTTTTCCATCGAGGCTGGGATCAACACGGAAACATCGCGAACGATTTGCCAAACCAGGCTCGCGATGTCGATCAGGCTTCGTGGGCGTTGATTCAGGATCTCAAACAGCGGGACATGCTCAAGGACACACTCGTCGTGTGGGGCGGTGAATTTGGCCGCACAGCGTACTGCCAGGGCAAACTCACACGCGAAAACTACGGACGGGATCACCACCCGCGATGTTTCTCAATCTGGATGGCTGGCGGCGGGATTAAGCCGGGCGTCATTCACGGCGAGACCGACGACTTCAGCTACAACGTCACGGAAAATCCGGTCCACATCCATGATATGAACGCGACGATTCTGCACTGCCTGGGCATTGACCACCGACGTTTGTCAGCCAAATTTCAGGGACTCGACGTTCGTTTGACCGGAGTTGAAGATAACAATCCGGTAAAAGAGATTCTGGCCTGACACAAGTGTCCGATTTCGGCAGTGGACTGGAGTGCAAAATCCAGACAAACTGGGGTTGCTCCGTTTTGAGAAATCGTCACGATAACCGTGTCGTTCGTGCTGACGCGGCACGAGAGTAGTTCCGTTGTCTGGGGTGGGTTTTCCCGTAAGGCTCCGGTCAACTTGAATAGGCATTAGAAAGGAGGTGGTTTGTGATATCTGGCTTAACTAATAGAGGTGCGACCGGCTGAATCACCGGCGGGTGCTTTTCGCCCTCCACCTCCTCGTAATCGCTATTACGAGAAAACAACTGGCCCGAGCCTCGACTTGTCGAGGCTCGGGCTTTTTTCGTTGGGAGGTTTCAGTTGATGCGTCAGACGCTGAGTTACAGTTGGGATGGTCCACTGTTACGGCCAAACAAACAGGACGCCAACTGCACGGAAGACCGCGACTTATCGCCAATTTGTGCGTCACGAGAAAGGTCGGCGAGGTACTGATCGGTGGTCAGATCCAGGTGGCAATTCACGCAGCGTTGCACAAGTTGTCTGGCATGAACTCGATGTGCTGGTTCAAGGTCAGCAAGCGATGCCGTTCGAAGATGGCAAGCAACGCAGCCCGCCACAACGTTGTCGGAGCTGGATTCCGTAGTAGTGCTTCGCTGGCAGTCAGCAGGCAGCGAAATGGTCACAGCGTCGTATCGTGATCCTCGCTCAATATTCACCATCGCGGCCATCAGCACGGCTATCAGCATCAAAAACGCTGCGACTCGAAAGCCATCACGCTGAGCTGCCGCGCGACGTTGCGAAGTTTGCAGCCAGGGGCGACTTGCTGTCCGAGGTTTGGTTGATGACGAGTTTTCTGTGTCAGATACCGGCTCGATACTGTTTGAGTAGTCATCCACAAATTCTTCCGACGGTGCCGGAGCTTCGAACTCGCCAGATGCTTCCAGAACGTCGTCGAAGAGGTTCATCGCCGGAGCGAGCATGTCGGCCATATCCTGGCAGCGCGGACAATTATCGAGATGCTGAATCAGCTCGTCGCTGTTTCGCAAGTTGTTGTTCGTCAGTGCGTCGAATGCCTGATCGCAATTCATCGAAAATCTCCTGCAGAGCCGTGACTCTGCGATATGTCGTTTGCATCGATGCTCGAAAAATCGGCTCTGCGCAATGCAGCCGAGAGCCGTTCGAGTCCGGAACGAACCCGCTGCTTCGCTCCGTTCGTGCTGCAATGCATGACCTGGGCAATTTCGTCAAACTTCAATTCACCAAAGAATCGAAGCCGCAGAGCATCGGCCTGAGCTTCGGGCAGTTTGTTCAGAATTCTGAACAGCAATGCCGCTTGCTCAGCTCGAACAAGCCGGCCGAGAGCATCGTCGGACGAACACGGCTCGTTTGATACGTCAAAGTCGCACTGTGCGCCGACTCGGTCGATTCGGCCAAGTTCACGTTGAGCGACACTTCGGCAGACGTTAAGCAGAATTGTCCAAAGCCAGCCGCGGAATGAATGCTCGCACCGATAAGTGTCTCGATGGGCGAACGCCGACAGAAACGCATCCTGCACGGCTTCTTCGGCGACCGCCTGATTTCGATTTCCCAGCTTACTGACTGCCGTTCGCAGCATGGACGATCGATGGCGGTTGACAAGCTCGTCGAACAGCGAGAATTGCCCGGACCGAACTCGTTCCATGATTTCCTGGTCGTTCAGCATGCTGCCTGGCGATCCCAGTGTGGTCGTGTCAGATACTTCGTGATTTCGACAATGCCCTGCTGTCGCTGGATGTTTGGAAGGGCAGATGCAATGATGACTGCTCGTCCAGCGTTGATTGTAAGCAGGATTCGTCGATTGTAAGCAGAATTCCCTGTACTCGAACAGCGGAACTGATTCACGTCGACCCGGTCGACTCGGAATGTTCTGGCGTTTTTTTTGCTCGATTTGCTGGAAAACATCCAACGGGCGGATTATTTTTTCCGTATGCGTGCGGTGAATGAGATTTCGGTTTTCTGAAAATCCGCTTTTGCTTTCCCGCGTGGAAGCTATCGCGACACAGAAATCGCCGGTTGAGACATTCAGGCTCGCGTTCCTCAACCACTCTTCAGAGTTGCTGAGCAACTTGGGATTGTGCGTTCCATTGAACTGAAATGCTGGCTTACAAGCCAGAATCAAAGTTTCCCCACCTTATTGCTGGCGAAACTCGGAGTTCGTCAACTTCGTAGTTTCGATTAGCGACTGAGACGAACTGGTTTCTCCAGCAGAGTCTCTCCGACTGTTTGCGATCGATCGATTTTGACCTTACGCGCAGGCAGCCATTCCGACATCACGGAGCCGATGCCGGGTTTGAATCAGGATGTGAGTATTTACGGGAGGCGTGTTGCCCGGCGGATAGCTCGTTGGCGACAGCCGTTGACAATCAATTACGAATCTTTTTCGAGAACGACCTGACATGACAGACAGCGAAAAGAATTCGTCAGACGCCTCCGGTGAGGCAATGATTGAGGCTAAAGGTCTTAGCAAGTTCTATGGCCCGTTCGTAGCGACCAAAGATGTGTCGTTCGAAGTGCCTCGCGGGCAGGTTGCTGCCTTTCTTGGTCCGAATGGTGCCGGAAAGTCGACGACAATGAAGATGCTCACCGGCTATCTGGCCCCGACCGAAGGTTCCGCCACAATCGGCGGGCACAACGTCCAGTCCGACCGGATCGCCGCCAGCGAGATGCTCGGGTATCTTCCGGAGAACGGACCACTGTACGAAGAGATGACTCCGAAAGGTCTGCTTTTGTACCTCGGTGCCGCTCGCGGGATGTTCGCAGACGACCTGCATAGCCGTATGGAGTTTGTGGCCGTGCGGTGTGCTTTGAAATCTGTCTGGAGCAAACCGATCAGCAAACTGTCAAAAGGTTTTCGGCAACGAGTCGGCATGGCTCAGGCATTGCTTCACGATCCGGAAGTGCTGATTCTCGACGAACCTACCAGCGGATTGGATCCGAATCAGGTTCACGGCGTCCGCGATCTGATCACCAGTCTGGGCGAAACGAAGACGATTCTTCTGTCGACGCACATCCTTCGCGAAGTGCAGGCCGTCTGCAGCCGAGTCATTCTGATCAATCAGGGGCGAGTCGTTTTCGACGGACCAGTCAGCGATATGGCAGGAACTGAACAGGAAATGGAAGACCGTTTCCGCGAACTGACGGTCGCGACATAAGAGCAGTCTGCAGAATTGCAGGGTGCGTCTCGATGCACCAGTTGAAGTAAGTAAGTGTTTGCGGATTTTGAATTCAAATTTTTGACTCAAGATATAACGGGATTGAGAAATGCGGACTCACACGATTTTCGCTGTATTGAAGCGAAACCTGATGAGCTATTTCTCCGGGGTACTGGGTTACCTCTTCATAGTGGTATTCGTGATCGCTGCGGCGTCGAGCGCGTTCAACGCTCAGTTCTTCACGAATAACCTGGCCAACCTCGATCAGCTCACGGCAGCGTTTCCTTATCTGCTGCTCTTCATCATTCCTGCAATCACAATGACATCGTGGGCGGAAGAAAAGCGACTGGGGACCGACGAACTGCTATTCACGCTGCCGGCTACGGACTTCGAGATCCTGCTCGGAAAGTACCTGTCGCTGGTTGTTGTTTACGGAGTGGCTCTGGCCTTTTCGCTGACTCAATTGTTCGTGCTCGGCTTCTACGCCGATCCCGACTGGGGGCTGCTCCTGACAACGTACTTCGGATACTGGCTGGCCGGTTCCACGTTGATCAGCCTCGGCATGTTCGCCTCTGTTCTGACCAGTAGTGTTACCGTGGCGTTCGTTCTTGGGGCAGCAATTTGTGCCGTTCCGATCTTTATTGGCCATTTGGCGACCAGTCGCCCGATCGTTGAAGACCCATCATTTGCTGAAGTGGCAGGTGATATGTTGAATTCATTTTGTAGCGAGCTGAGTCTTGGCGAGAGATTGAACGAGTTCGCAATCGGAGTGATACCGTTCAGCGGACTGGTTTACTTCCTGTCGCTGATCATCTTTTCGCTGTACCTCAACGCGGTCTTCATCAGCCGCCGACATTGGGCTAGTGATCAACAGGGACTGCCAATCGGCGGTCACTTCGCCGTTCGAATCGTTTGCCTGCTTGTGGCTCTACTGACTGGTAACTCAGTTGTTACGACTGCCAGTGAAGCACTCGGTTTGCGATTCGACATGACCGGCGAAAAACTCTACACGCTGTCTGATACGACCCACGATCTGGTCGGAAAAATCGAGAACAAAGTCACCATTCAAGCCTTCATTAGCCCGAACGTACCACGTGACTACGTTGGGCAACAAACCCGGCTGAAGGGTTTGCTTCGACAGTACGACCGTATGAGCGGTGAAATCGAAGTTCGATTTGTCGAAGTCACTCCGTTCAGCGAAGAGGCGGAAGAAGCCGAACACTTTGGAATTGTCCCAACGCCAGTTCAGTCGGAAGTTGACGGTCGGTTCCAGCGAGTCGATGTCTTCATGGGAACTGTGATTTCCGGCGCCTACGATGAAGTCATTGTACCGTTCTTCGATATCGGAACTTCGGTCGAATACGAGCTGACCAGGTCAGTCCGCACGGTGTCTCAGGAAGACCGCCTGACTGTTGGCATGTTGCGAACTGATGCCAAAGTCAACGGTGGGTTCGACATGTCCAGCATGCGAAGTTCGCCCGAGTGGCGAATCCAACGCGAGCTGAAAAAGCAATACAAAGTGGTCGAAGTCAGCCCGGATTCGAAGATCGAAGATGAAGTCGATGTCTTAATCGCTGCGATGCCGTCTTCGCTGACCGATCCGCAGATGGCTAACTTTGTCGATTACGTCAAATCAGGTAAACCTGTTCTGGCACTCGACGATCCATTGCCACTGATTGATCCACGAATGTCTCCAAGTCAGGCAAAGCCACCGCAAGGTGGTGGCGGCGGCGGAATGTTTGGCGGACAGGGCCAGCAACCGGCAGAGCCGCGAGCTGATGGAGGAAACGCTGGCCCGCTGGTTGACGCTCTGGGGATTTCCTGGCAGAACGACTCGATCGTCTGGGATCAGACTAATCCTCACCCGACGTTTGTTGATCTACCACAGGATTACGTTTTCATCACGCCGCTGAATGGTAATCCTGAAGCAATCAGCACGGAAAGCGATGTCACCAGCGGTCTACAGGAATTGCTGATGCTTTACTCAGGACGAATTCGTCCTCGAGAAAACAGCGAATTGAAGTTCGAGCCGCTACTTAGAATCGGATTGCAATCGGGGAATTCCAGATGGTCAGATCTGATGGGTTCCAGCTTCTTCGGAATACAGCCTAAGGATCCGTCGCGAGTCCGACGTGTGCTGACCGGCGAAGCGGACGTGGTTGCTGCCCACATTACTGGTAACAAGGGCGAGCAACACAAAGTTAACGTTATCTATGTCGCAGACGTGGACATCGTTTCGGACGCCTTGTTCAATGTCGTGCAGAGCGACATGCACGGTCTGAAACTCGACAATGTGAAATTCGTCCTGAACTGCGTTGACGTGCTGGCTGGCGACACATCCTATGTTGACCTTCGGAAACGACGACCTCAGCACCGGACGTTAAAAGAGGTGCAACGTGAGGCCGATCAGTTCCGGGAGAACTCTCTGGAAGAACGCGAAAAGGCTGAGAAAGAAGCAGAAGAAGCTCTGGAAAAAGTGACCGGTGAACTCGACAAAGTCATCGAGAAAATCGACGCTGATGAAACGTTGTCATTAATCGAAAAACGTCAACGCATGGAAATCGCAACTCAGCGTAAACAGCGAGAGCTTGACGTTGAGAAAGCCAATATCGATCGAGAAAAAGCCGAGAAGCTTGATCAGCTAAAAGCCAGTGAACAGCGGCAGATCAAACAGACCGAAAATGAGTTTCGGTTCTGGGCCGTGATCTTTCCTCCGATTCCATCGATCCTTCTGGGGATGCTGGTCCTCGGATTACGACTTACAGCCGAACGGAAAGACATCGAAGAAGTTCGACGCCTTTCGCGACAGTAAGTAAACCGTCGCACTTACGGAATTACTGAATCTAACCACCTCGACCTGCATACACCGGGTGAGAAGAATGCATAACAACAGCCAGACTCTCAAATTCGTATTTGTAGCCGCCGTCATGGCCGGCCTTGCCGGGCTGACCAGCTGGCTGACAAAACCGACTCCAATTGACGACTTCGTTAACGTCGGAAAGTCGTTCTTTGCGGACTTCAAGGATCCCAATGCGGCGACCGCTGTTCGCGTTGTGGCATACAACGAAGATACGGCGTCAGCTCGCGTATTCACAGTTCAGAAGAAGGATGGAACCTGGCGAATTCCCTCGCATCACAACTATCCGGCTGATGGTGAAGACCGTCTTGCCAAGACTGCTCGTACACTTATTGGAGTTAAACGCGGCGCTGTTGCCAGTCGCGTAGCTGCTGACCACGAACGTTTCGGGGTTGTTGATCCGCTGGGAGAAGCAACAGACACACTCAAAGGGCGCGGCCAGCGTCTGACGCTGATGAAGGAGAGCGAGATTCCTGTAGCCGATCTGATCATCGGCAAAAAGTTGCCGGAAGGTGAAAACCGATACTACGTCCGCCACCCGGATGAAAAAGAGACCTACATCACAGAACTCGAAGTCGACATCTCGACGAAATTTGGCGACTGGGTCGAAGCCGATTTACTGAAACTCGATCGTGATAACCTGACGAAGCTTGAAGCGAAGTCCACCAAAGTTGACGGGCGAAGTTTTTCGGAAGTTATTGACGCGACGTTGTCTCGAGCAAAGTCATCGGATGATTGGGCGCTGAATGGACTCAACGAAGAGACCGAGGAAGTTAACAAAGACGACGTCACAGCGATGGTTAACGTCATTGATAACCTGAAACTGTCGGGCGTTCGTCGTAAGCCTGAACTGGCCGGTAAGCCAATTCTGCAGGGGGACCTTGGGATTGCTCTTCCACCGTCGGCCGCACAGAACCCGCAGGTCGTTAACCAGGTCATCGACATGGTTCAGAGCAGCCTGAACTCAAAAGGTTTCCTTGTCTACGAAAACCGTGAAGAGAACGACTTCCGGCTCTACGCAAAAGCTGGCGAACTAGTTGCCTCATTGAATGACGGCGTAAAGTTTCACATGAGTTTCGGAAACGAGTTCGAAGGCTCTGACGAAGAAATCGAAATCGGTAGCACGACAGTCGAAGCCGACGACGAGACTTCAGACGACGAGCAGAAGCCTGCCGATCCTCCTGGCGCAGAAGAAAATAGTGACGATGAAAAGGAAGACGACGGCGAAGAAGAGAAGAAAACGAAAAGTCGTTATCTGATTGTCCGAGCGTCGTTCAGTGAAAGTCTGCTTGGTCCAGCACCGATTGTTCCGGTCAAGCCTGACGTTCCGGAAGGCGTCGAAGTTGACGGCGAAGGCAACGTCGTGAAACCCGCTGAAGCACCAGAGAAAGCTGACGACGCAGCCGGTGTTGACAAAGCTGATGAAGCGGACAAGCCGGTGGATGATGTGAAGAAGCCAGCGGATGAGGCG
>CALGTK010000421.1 GCA_937904325.1 uncultured Planctomyces sp. | reverse complement strand
ACCGCGTCCTGGATGGCGATGTTGATCCCCACGCCGCCGACCGGTGACATCACATGGGCCGCATCGCCTATCAGCAGCAGTCCTGGCCGGTGCCAGCGTTTCAGGCAGCCGGCATCGACGGACAGCAGTTTGATCTGATTCCAGTCGGTCAGGTGTGGCACACTGTCGGCCAGTCCGGGAGCCAGCCTGAGGAACTCTGCACGCAACTGTTCGACTCCGGCTGCCTTCTTCTGCGGAAAGCAGCCCTTGACGATGACATAACCTACCTGCCATTCGTCCGACCTCTGTAGAACGATCATGTATCCGCCCGGACCCAGGAAACCGCCCCCGTGCTGGTCGGCGGTGCGGGGAATTCGAAACCAGAGCACATCGATACCGGGTGCCGATGGCTGGATCGTCATGTCAGCCAGCCGTCGAACTGTGGAATAACGGCCGTCGGTCGCGACTGTCAGTGGCGCTTCGATTTCCACTTCCTGTCCGTCGAGAGTTCGTGCGCAGACACCTCGCACGGTACCCGACTCTTCACGCAGGGCGTGCACTTTTGTCCCGGTCAGTAATCGGAAGTTCGGGAACTGAGAGGCTTTGCCAACCAGAAATTCCAGGAACTGCGACTGTCGGACCATGGTCACGAACGGAAAGGGTGACTTCAGCCTGCTGAGGTCGGCGACGGTGACTTTCTCATCCGGGGAATGAAACTGCAGGGTCTGCATTCTGGCGTGCGGCAGTTCCAGAAATTCTGCGGCCATGCCCAGCTGATCAAGAATCTCCAGAACGCCGGGATGCAGTGTGTCACCCCGGAAATCACGGTCCAGATCGCGGTGCATTTCCAGCAGCGTGACATCGATGCCCTGGCGGGCCAGCAGCAGGGCCAGCATCACGCCGCCTGGACCGGCTCCCACAATGCAGCAGCCTGTTGTATGTGATGGCATCGTCAGGAGTCCAGAGCCGGTCTTTGACGCTTCAGCATCCGGCTGGTGTATTGAGACAGAGTGCTCTGCCAGATTGAGAATGAACAGACCGGGATCTCAGAATGCCGGATGTCGGGAGGCAGTGTGGCAGACCTGTTCGGTTTTTTCGATGTTGATCCGACTGATCGCATGTCTGTGTCAATTTGGAACAATGCGTTTTCGGGTGTTTCGATTCACTCAGAGGACCTGAGCTGTCATCATCGCGGGGTACAGTGGCCCGGTCAGTTCATGTCATCACAGGAACAGAACGATGATGCAGCGTATGTTTTCCCGGAGTCTTTTAATCACCTGCCTCTCGCTTTCGATCGCGGGAGTTGCTGCCGACGGTTCCCGGGCGGCTGATACGCCCTGGTCGGCGAGTCCCGGGATTGTGAAAAAGTTTGCAGCGAGACGTGGCTCCTTTAATTACGACGAATCGAAGATCCCCGACTACGTTCTGCCGGATCCCCTGGTGGCAGTTGATGGTAAGCCTGTGTCCAGTGCGGAGCGGTGGAACGTAACGCGTCGCACAGAACTGATGGAGCTGTTTCGCGGGACAGTGTACGGGCGGCGGCCACAGGTGAAGTTTACGGTCCGCTTCGAGAAAACAGCCGAAGTGACGGATGCGTTTGACGGTGCGGCAACAGGCCGCAGTATGCGGGCGGTGATTGCGATTGCCGATCGGACGTTTTCATTTCCGTTTGTCGTGTTTGTTCCCAATCGGGTCCAGGGCCAGGTGCCGGCTGTTGTGCATATCAACAACCGCTACTTCATCCCGCTGGAAAAGGCCGTCGGCAGTCACGATCCGTTCTGGCCGGTGAAAACACTGATCGAGCGAGGTTACGCGACCGCTTCGTTCCACACGTCGGATGTTGATCCGGACAAAAAAGACGGCTATGCCACCGGGATTCGTTCATTTTTTGCCGATGGGAAGGCACCGCGTCCGGATGCCTGGCGCAGCCTGTCGGCCTGGGGCTGGGCGGCCAGTCGGGTACTGGATCATCTGGACTCTGTGGAAGCTGTCGACGGCGCCCGAGTGGCTGTCGTGGGCCATTCCCGGGGTGGGAAAACCTCGCTGTGGGCGGCCTGCGAAGACGCCCGGTTTGCAGTTGCCTACAGCAACAATTCGGGTTGTGGAGGTGCGGCGTTATCACGCCGCGCCTATGGGGAAACGGTGGCCCGGATCACGTCCAGCTTTCCGCACTGGTTCTGTGAACCGTTCGCCGATTATGCCGGCCGGGAAGGAAAACTGCCGGTTGACCAGCACGAGGTCATTGGTCTGATCGCGCCGCGGGGCGTTTATGTGGCCAGTGCCGATGAGGACCTGTGGGCGGATCCCCGGGGTGAGTACGCAGCACTTGTGGCGGCGGCACCCGTGTTTCAACTGCTTGGTGCGAAGTCAATCACCACCCGCCCCATGCCGTCGCTGAATCAGCCCCGGGTGGCCGGGCGCACCGGTTACCACATCCGGTCGGGAGGCCATGGTCTGGGAGATGTTGACTGGAACTGGTTTCTGGATTTCACAGATCGACTTGTGAAGAAGTAGACGGTGGCCGTTTGCTGTTCGACTGCGACAGGGCTTCGACTCCAGTTCGCTTCCGCCATGCGTTCAGCACGTGTTCTTTGATGACGTCAGATTATCGAGTTCCAGAACGCAGCCTGATGGTATTGCGTGTTCAAGAGGTTAAGCATGGCTGAAGCAGATATTGGCGAATTTCGAGTCCGAAGCCTGCACGGCGAATTAACGATCACTTACAGGGATCGTCAGGATGCATCCGTGGTTTTTGACGCAGCCGGCGTTGAGGCACTCGTCGAGTTTCTGACCGTTCAACCTGAACCACAGGCGAATCGTCGCCATACGTTTCGAGTGTCGCTCTGGAATTCATGTGGCCTGGCGGTGGTGGTCCATTGCGATGGTCATCGTGTTGAGGCAATACCCGAAAGCATTGGTCTCACGGGCGTCTTCGTCGAATTACCTGCCGCGTCTGAGGTTGAGTTGCCCATAGGGACGCAGGCTGAAGTGATGTTGAGTCTGGACGGAACCCACGAAAAAATGGATGTGATCGTGCGACGACGAGAGGGCCGAGGATGTGGTTTGTTCTTTCCGGCTTCTATGAAAGACGACGATGTCGATCCGCCGGAATTTCTGGTTCGGATGGTCATGGAATTGCAGCGACGATGGCTTGTAGGTCGTAAACGATAAGACGCGAAGTGATTACTCAGGTGCAGACCACTCGGCAGGCAAGGGTTACTGTCAATTGTTGTGGCCTGAGAGAATTTGATTCAGGCGGCGGTTTCTTTGGGTGAAGTGGTTCCTGAGGAACGTTGCAGCTTCTTTATCTTTGAGCTTGTGTTTGTTCTCTCTGTCGATGAAACGAACTCCACCGGTGCCGTCATTTTTGGATCGAACGTTTTAATGCTAGTTGGGCCACCGGAAAGTCAGACCCAAATTACGGATTTGTTTCTGATCGAACGGCTTGCAGAAGTCGCCTCATTCTTTGCCTGCAGTAACTGAGGCAGTGCAGGATGGCTGTCCTGGTCAGTGAGGACGGCAAACATGGCGTTTCGCAGCATACACTTTCACGATGATCTCAACGCTCACCGTCAGGTCAAGATCATTATGCAGATTTGATACGGTGACCACACGATCATCGCCACGACTCAATGATGACATTAAGCCGTGACTCCTGTCGAGGACGCCATAGCATTCGCAGCGACGAACCCGGTGCAGGCCGAGGGACTCATCGTGTTTGATGAGTAGCCCGTGAGAGACCATCGTCTCGAACATGCTTGAGAAGGCTTAAGGATGGCAGTTCTCGTTCTGGGCGGTGCTCACGACCTGAGCGACAACGTCCCGAAGGCGTGAAGTTGATCGCGCTGGCGGTGAAGGGCTACCCGGGAGAGTGATCGGGAGCCTGAAGGTACCGGTTCAATTCAGTGTGTCTGGCAGAAACACGTCCCCTGATTTTTGAATCACACCCCCGGTCCCTTTTCACAAAGGTACCTTATGCAGCTCGTCCGTTCACGAGCGGTTTTCAGGTGTTTCCGTTTGCATGAGCAGCTGTTTTTCTCAGCAACGCCAATCCCATCAGCGGGGCGTTTGCTGGCTTCAGTATGACCTTGTTCTTTCGCTTTTCGAATCGTTTCGGCGTTGCTTCGTCGTCCAACGACGATCGCGACAACGGTGTCACTATTGCTTGCTGTAGCCGTCTGACGGATGACTGCGAGGTCGCCGTCGTTGATGCCGCCGGCTTGTCCGCCGTGAATGCAACTGGAGTAACCGGCCTTCGCGGATGACTTCACTGTGCTGACTACAATGCCAGGACGAAGCTCCCAGCTGATTTTGCCCCGCCTCACCTGCCTTCGAGTTGAAGGGATCCTAAATATCTGCTCAGTTCGCGAGTCGTTTTCAAGAGTGTCCGTTTTGCGTGACATCCGGTACTGAAATTTGACTCTTGTGAGTGTGTGGGTTCTGCGATTTGGACGAGCACAACAGTGAATGGATTGTCCCAAATGATTGCTGACCTGTTCGCAGATTCGTAAAGTCGTAGTTCCTGCAAAGCGATCTGAACGATGTTACTGCACAATCTTCGGCACCACTTTGAGTTCTCAAGCTGCCGCGAAGGGCCATCCATGATGTCTGTTGTAATGTTCACGAACCTCAAGGGCGGCGTTGCTAAGACGACGAATGCAGTTGCCGTTGCTGAATGCCTGGCCTCGCGTGGCCACCGAACACTGATGATCGATGCCGATCACCAGTGCACAGCCAGCGAGCTGTTGCTGGGCGAAACCGAGATGCTTAGAGCCGACAAACATCGTCGGACTCTGCATGACCTGCTCAAGGAAATGCTCGATCCGGAATTCAATAGTGCCCAGTTACCGACTTTCGTCATTGAGAAAGCGTCCAACATCGGAGGCGGTCTGGAAACACTATCGATCATTCCCTGCTCAATCCGGATTGACGAATTCCAGACGAACTACGCTAAGGGCAAAGGTGGATTCAAGACGAATGACGAATTTCTCAAGATGTTCGGTCGAAACAAGAATCGGCTGAAGTCGTGGTTAACCCGAAGTTTCGACTACGTCATTATTGATTGCCCTCCCAGTATGGCTTTGCAGGTGCAGCAACTGCTTGCCGTGACGGACGCCTACATTATCCCCTGCCAGCCGAACAAGTTGTCGTACCGTGGAGCGTCGTGGCTCAGGGAAAGAATCCGTCGTACTGGCCAGAAGAAGGTCGCACTGGGGACGCTTTGGTCAATGGTTCGAGGTGCCGATCGGAAACATGCTGAAATTATTGAGGCCGCCAAATCGAAAACCGGTGATTTTGAATTCATCCCGACCGGATTTAAGACGCAGATTCCGCTGACCGTAAGTATTTCACACGCCACCGAGGAATCAGAAAACATGCAGCCTTCTTCGTTTCGCACGAAGTACGATCCCAAGTTTGCGAAGCTCTACGAAGAACTCTGTGACGAGATTATGCAGCGTCTGAAAGAACTGGATGAATTCAAAGGCGAGAAGTAGACCAGTAAGAACAGAAACCTCGCCCAACGCAGCAGGAACCATTTCTGCCGACAACGAAACGCACGATGAATCAGCAGGATCTTTCTTCCTTCAGTTGGTCTGTCGCTGACTTTTTGGGAGGCGATTACAAGCAGTCTGAGTATGGGAAGGTCCTTCTTCCGTTCACGGTGCTGCGGCGCCTTGATTGCGTTCTGGACGGCACCCAACAGGCTGTTTTGAAGGAGCAGGAGAAACGGATGGTCTGAATCCTGAACCGTTCCTGCTGAAAAAGTCCGGGCATCTTGTTGAGATGAATGCTGATGACCTGATTATGAGCAATTTGAGATTGACCGGACATTTGATCGACGGAACAACGCTGTTGCTGGAATTTGTCTCGAGGTGGGTCCGTCGCGTGTACGGACTGCAAACGGATGATCCAGAGTTTTGGCAGTATGTTGAACAGGCTGTTTGCCAACATGCTGGCCAGATTGAAAGCGGCTTCCAGGAGCAAGTTTACGTGGCAGATGGAGAAAGCGAGAACGTCGCCAGGGATGAATGGTTGTCGTTCTATCGACGATGCCTTGATCTCGTCGTTTTAGGATCACTGGCCGAGAACGCGAAACGCTCTGAAATGCGATCCTGCCCTAAAGTGTCGCGCACATGATCGACCGTCCGACGACGCTTCGCCGGACTCAGCAGTTTCCCGAGGCGGACTCACGAAGTATCGCCTTGTCCAGTTCCGCCTTAGCGAGCAGTTTTTTCAACTGGGCAGTTTTTTCAACTTGACCAACGCTGCACGCCGGTGCCCTCTCTCAATCGAGTCCCTGCAGTCGCTTCGCCTGATCGGTACGAATTCCACCGTACTCTTTATGCCAGTAGTGAATACGTCCTGGTCGGTCACGCCGATCTGACGGCAGGCTTCAGCAATATTCTAACCCTGCGAGAGAACGACCTCAGCCTCTCGAAGCTTCTGAATAATCTCTTCTGTCTTGAATCGCTTGCGTGGCATCTCAAGTCTCTCAATCTGAGACCAAACTTCTGAGTTTACCACTTAAACGCCGGTCGCGGTTAATGGGGCAGGTCAGCCAGCGTCGGCGACCGGTTGCTGTCGCGTTGATAAAACGCCGGCCAGACTTCAATCGAGATGTTGTTGGGTACCAGATACAGAGCGGCGTCGGACTCACCTGGATTGCGGCGGCGGCACGGTTGTACGTATGATTAATCGTTGATGGGTTAATGATTGATCGGTCAATAACATTGGTCGTCTTAGTTGGCGACACAAAGGTTTGCAGCGCACATCGGCAAGGACGCCAGTTACGCAGGTCTCAGGTAGAGAGCTTGTGTGAAGGAGTCCTCATGTCCTCTGTACGCACGACGCGTGATCGCTGGAAAAACCGGCGAGTAAGCTCAAAGCAAGTTGTCTCGATTGGTCCCGCAAACGTTAGTGTCCGAATAGCAAGTGTTCAGCCTGGCACAAGACAACTCATCTGCGTTGTTGTTTTCTGTGGACTGCTGCTGGCGATGTTCGGCCAGTCCGGCGCGTCGTTCGCGCAGGAAGTTACGCCTGAAGCAGCAGCGGCGATTCGTGAATATCGCGTTGCCATCGCGTTTCAGAAGAAGAAACTGTTCGCTCAGGCAGCTGTGCGCTGGA
>CALGTK010000420.1 GCA_937904325.1 uncultured Planctomyces sp. | reverse complement strand
CCGCCGTTTGCTCAGGCAGACGTTGTCGATCTTCAGGGACAATTCAAGAGGCTGACCCGTCGTGCGTGTTAATTCAGCTTTCAGCATCAGGGCTTTATTTCGATCTGGTCGTCCTGGAACTTTATGATTTACCGCTGGCGTTCGTTGGCCCAGCCAACGAACGCAAATTGGAATCAACAGGATCAGGCGTCGGACAGTAGACCGGGAAGTTCGCCGCTGCTGTCGCCGAGTTTGGCGATGTCGACGTTCATGCGGTTCAGCATTGAAACCCACAAATTGCTCAGCGGTGTTTCCTGGTCGAAGCGGATGTGTCGGCCAGGCTTGATCGTACCGCAGCCGGAGCCGGCAACGAGAATCGGCAGGTCGTCGTGGTTGTGGCGGTTGCCGTCGGAATTGCCGCTGCCGTACGCAATCATGGAGTGGTCCAGCAAAGTACCGTCGCCTTCCTGTACGGCATCCAGCTTTTTCAGGAAGTAAGCCAGTTGTTCGGCATGGAAGAGATTGATCAGCCGGATCTTCGCTTTCTTCTCGTCCTTGTTGCTGTGATGCGAGAGATCATGGTGCCCCTCAGCTACGTTGATGAACGGATACGGTTTGTTACTGCCTTCATTCGCAAGCACGCAGGTGGAGACTCGCGTGACGTCGGTTTGAAACGCGAGTACTAACAGGTCGTACATGAGCCGGATATGTTCTTTGTAAGAGCTGGGAATGCCGGTGGGAACCGGGTAATCCGGTGGGTCGATGGGTGGCAGCTTTGCTGCTCGATCGATGCGCAGTTCGACATCGCGGACGGCCGAAAAGTACTCATCGAGTTTCCGCACGTCTGAGACGCCCAGCTTCCCGGCAAGATCCTTCGAGTCTTCCCGTACGAAGTCGAGGATACTTTTGCGTTGAGCATCACGCTTTTTACGATCGACGTTGGGCCCGGTCGCAAAGAGTCGTTCGAATACCAGTTTCGGATTCACTTCTTTGGGCAGTGGCTGGGTCGCTGATCGCCACGCCATCGTTGCCGAGTAAACGCATGAATAACCCGAGTCGCAGTTGCCGGCCATTGCACCTCGTTCGCAGCCAATCTCCAGCGAAGGCAGACGTGTCTGGTCGCCGATCTGACTCGCCGCCACCTGATCAACTGAGATGCCATTGCGGATGTCCGTGCCGTCTGTCTTTTTTGGATGTGCTCCAGTAAGGAACGCAGCCAGTGCACGAGCGTGGTCCCCGCCGCCGTCACCGTGAGCTCGCGCTCCGTCGGCGGCCAGCCCTGTGATGACCGTGAACTTTTTCTTGAACGCTTCGAGTGGCTTCATGATCGGCTTAAGCTGGTAATCCGCACCGGTTTCATCCGGAGTCCAGTCAACCATGTTCTTGCCGTTGGGCACGTAAAGCAGTGCCATGCGGTTTGGAGCGGCCTCGCTCTTTTTCGTGTCGTCCGCCCAGCCCAGTTGCGGGCCCATCGCTTCCAGCCACGGCAACGCCAGAGTCATGCCGGTTCCACGCAGCAGCGAGCGACGATTGAGTTGCAGGTTTCGCATTTCGGATTTCCTGAAGTTTCGTGTTTGTAACATTTTCGCGGAACGTGAACGGGCATTACTTCTCGTTACCGAACCCTCGGCGATTGACGAACGGTTCGCTTTTCACAATTTCGACCACCAGCGACGAAAATCTGTAATCGTTGTCGGCTACGGTTTTCGCAATGCGGGACAGCGTCGGTCGATCATAGTATTCCATACCGCGGCCGAGAGCGTAGATGAGCATTTTTTCGACGAGGCATTTAGTGAAGTCGTCCTTGCGAGCGAGCAGCACTTCCTTCAGTCCGGTCGGTCCGGAGAACTGCTGACCACCTGGGAGTTCGCCCGCCGCGTTAATGTCGTGCTCGCCGTCTTTTTCACGCCAGGCACCGATCGCGTTGTAGTTTTCGAAGGCGAAGCCGAGTGGGTCCATCGTCGAGTGACACGCCGCACAACTCGGATTGGCACGATGCTGCTCCATCTGCTCACGCAACGTTCCGGTCAGCTTGCGGTCGTCTGCTTCCAGTTCCGGGATGTTGGGAGGTGGTGGTGGCGGGGGAGCACCGAGCAGTTGCTCCAGCACCCACTTGCCCCGTTTTACCGGCGACGTGCGGGTCGGGTTTGAAGTCACAGTCAAAACACTTGCGTGAGTCAACAACCCACCTCGCAGATCGTGGGGGATGGAGACTCGAAGGAAATCTTTATCCGTGAAAGGTTGCCCGCGCGGTTGCTCCGGCTTCTGCCCCATCCAGTTTCCGTTGGTATCCGCGATGCCGTAATGCCTTGCCAGTGGCAGGTTGAGAAACGTGAAGTCCGCGTCGATCAAATCGAGAATGCTTCGGTCTTCGCGCATCACCGTCGTAAAGAAAAGTTCCGTCTCCTTCAGCATCGCGGCACGCAGCACTTCGGAGAATGTCGGAAACCGCTTCGCATCCGGACTGAATTGTTCCAGCCGACCGATCTGCAGCCACTGCCGAGCAAAGCTGCGCACGAACTCGGATGACTTTTCGTCAGCCAG
>CALGTK010000419.1 GCA_937904325.1 uncultured Planctomyces sp. | reverse complement strand
CACTGCCGTGAGCCAATGCCGTAAGAACGACAGCCCGATTGCTTCAGTCTTCCTGCATGGTGTCGAAAAGTGGGGCCGGCCGTGCGTTGAGGTCGAGCAGGCCGTCATCGACGGAGGCGAGCGGCAGATCGGACACCTGCGACGGCACCTGCGAGTTCTCAACGGAGTCGCTACTGTGACGCCGTTGCTTGGGTTGCTGGGAACCGTCGTCGGCATGATTCAGGCCTTCAATGACATCGCCAGTGCAGGAGCGATGGGCAAGGCCGATCAACTTGCAGTTGGCATTGCGATGGCCCTGCTGACGACTGCGTTCGGATTGGCAATCGCGATCCCGTCGTTGATCATGTACATGTACCTGTCCGGTCGCGTCGAAGCACTCGTCATGGAAATGGACGAACTTTCGCAGAAGGTTGTCCGTCAGATTTCTGCCGAAGGTCTGGCCACAAAGCCTGTGTCAAAAATTCTATCGCGAACGACACCTTCGCCCGAGCCATCAGAAGCGGTCGCGTAACACTCGACACCTGACGGAAAAACCACCGATCGATCGTCAGTGTTTGCCAAATCCGCCACCGCCTGGAGTTTCGATCGTCAGAACATCACCCACGGAAACATCGAGCTGCACCTTGCCAGGCAATTGCTCATCCGTTTCCAAACTGCATTTTCGTAACCAGTTGCTTCCGACCTGACCGGCCTCCCCCCCCTCCAGCCCAAAGGGGGCATACGTCCCACGCCGCTCCGTCAACAATGAAACGGTGAGTGGTTTGAGAAATTCGATTCGACGCGAGATACCGTCTCCACCGCGTTTTCTCCCTGCACCGCCGGAGTCGCGACGAATCGAAAATTCGAGCAGTCGCACCGGATATCGTCGTTCGATGACTTCCGGATCAGTCAGTCGGGTGTTAGTCATGTGAGTATGAACCGCATCCGCACCGTCAGCATCGTGCGTTGCGCCGCTGCCACCACAAATGGTTTCGTAATAGCCGAAGCTGTCATCTCCGAATGTCAGATTGTTCATCGTGCCCTGGCTGGCCGCTGCGACGTTCAACGCGCCGAGCAGGACATCCACAACCCGTTGCGACGTCTCTACATTTCCGCCAACAATCGCTGGACATGTTGCGGGATCATCGTCGGATTGAGGATTCAACAGACATTCCGGCAGAACAATCTCGATCGGTTCGAGTACACCGCTGTTGAGTGGGATGTCCTCGTTTATCAAACAGCGGAACGAATACATAACCGCTGCAGTTACAATGGCTTTGTTGGCGTTGAGATTCGATGCAAGGACTGGACCAGTGCCCGTGAAATCGACGGAAGCACAATCACCGGAAATAGATACTCGCACCGAGATCGGAGAGCCATCGTCGAGATAATCAACCCGCGAATACACTCCGTCCGTAATTCCTGACAGCGACATCCGCATCTTCTGACTGGCGGCCTGCTGAATTCGCTCCATGCACGCTCGCACCATGCTCAACGAATAACGATCGACCAGCTCGTTCAACTGCCGCACTCCTGAGCTGTTGGCAGCAACCTGTGCCGACACATCCGAAATGTTGTTCTCCACCGAGCGACTAGGCCATTGACCTGCTTTTAATAATTGTCGAAGTTCGGCTTCTCTTGCGACCCCACCGTCCACTAGCTTGAAGCAGCGAATAAGTACCCCTTCTTCTGCAAGCGATTTGGAGAACGGAGGCATACTGCCTGGCACGATCCCCCCGATTTCTGAATGATGAGCACGACTGGCAGTTAGAAATATCAATTCACCTGTCACGTTGTCATGGACAGGTGTGATGACCGTTACGTCGGGCAAATGCGAGCCCCCTCGAAACGGATCGTTCGTTACGTAAACGTCACCCGGCGCTAAGTCGACCACATCGGCAAGAAGCCACTTGACGGTTTCGCTCATCGCACCAAGGTGAACCGGTATATGCGGCGCGTTGACCACGAGATCACCTGTCGGCGTAAAAATCGCACAACTGAAGTCGAGGCGTTCTTTGACGTTTGTGGAGAAAGACGTCATCTGAAGCGTGACGCCCATCTGTTCGGCGATAGCAGCAAACAGGTTGTTAAAGATTTCCAGAGTAACCGGGTCGATGTCTGCCGCTTTATATTCGGAAGCTTCGCTAGTGCCGATGATCGAGTTCCTCGCTGATACTTCGGAAGCAGAGATCAAAATCTCGCCACGACTGAGAATCCTCGCCGAGAAACCTGGATCAATGACGACAGTGGATGTCGGCTCACAAACGATTGCTGGTCCCTCAAGGCAATCACCTGGCAGGAGTTGAGTCCTCGTATAAACCGGCGTTTGAATTGCCTCACCTTGAAAATACGCAGCCACCAGCTCGACGGGAGCAGGAATGCGTTCAACGAGTACCTGAGGCGATTCTGAAGGCGTGGGCATGGTCCCGACAACTTCAACCCGTGCTGCAACGATCTCAAGCTCACGCCCCGAGTGGCAGTAGCCATATCGTTCCCGATGTAGTTTTTCGTATGCGTCAAGCCATAGGCCATCGGCCGGTTCTGCCACGTTGATCGTCGACTCTACGCCAAGATATCGTAAATCGAGGCTTCTTTGTGGTAGAGAAATACGATCTTCGGGAATGCCTTCGGACCGAACTTGCTCTCGAGTATCGGTCGCGAGTTCGTCGAAACATCCATCGACAGCTTCTGGCAATGATCGCCCAGACCAGGATGTCAGAACTGAACGTTCAGAGAATCGCCGCACGTCAGCCATTCCGATTCCAAATGCACTGAGAATTCCGGCAAAGGGGTGAATCAGAACGTTTTCAATGCCAAGTTCCAAGGCCATCGCACAAGCATGTTGAGACCCCGCCCCACCAAAGCTGACCAGCACGTACTCGGCGGGATCGTAACCCTTAGAGACAGAGATCCGTCGCAATGCCCGAACCATGTTGGCGTTGGCGATCTTTCGAAATCCTTCTGCTAGTTCGATCGGATCGTAGTTCGTGCCAAGTGGTGACTCGGCAATTTCATCACACAATTGCATCAGCCGCGATTCGACAGCGTCCACGTCAAGCGGAAACGGAAAATGCTGTGGCAGTACTCGCCCGAGAAATATATTGATATCGGTGACCGTCAGCGGTCCTCCGCGACCGTAACAGGCAGGACCGGGATCAGCACCGGCGCTCTGGGGACCGACAAATAATCGGACTCCATCGAATCCGCAGACGCTGCCTCCACCAGCCGCCACGGTTTCGATCGCCAGCATCGGCGCGACGATTCGCACACCCGCCTTCTGCGTCTCGAATTCCTGTTCGTACCGTCCATCGAAACGCGAGACGTCAGTACTTGTACCGCCCATATCAAAGCCGAGTGATTTCTCAAATCCGGCTTGACGAGCCACCCATGAAAAGCCGATCACGCCGCCTGCTGGTCCAGACAGGATGCTGTCTTTGCCAACGAACTGATCGGCATCAACGAGGCCTCCAGCCGAAGTCATCATCCTCAGCGCACTGACTCCCAACGATCTCCGCAGTCGATCAACATAGTCACGCAAAATTGGATTCAAGTACGCATCTGCCACCGTCGTATCTCCTCGCGAGACAATACGAATAAGTGGTGACAAACGACTGGACGTGCTGATTTCGGAAAATCCAATTTCGCGAGCGATCCTCTCTACGACTTGCTCATGCACATCGTTGGCGAATGCGTGCAACAGGCAAATCGCGATTGATTCCACGCCGGTTTCACGAAGCTGGTTCAGACTGAACCGAACTTCGTCCTCGTCCGGTGTCTTGAGAACGCCACCAGTAGAGTCAAGTCGTTCTTCGATCTCGACGGTCTGTTCGAACAAGGGCTCGGGTTTCTGAATCGCCAGATCAAACAAGCGTGGGCGGTCCTGGTTCCCGATCAACAGAATGTCGCGAAAACCTTTAGTCGTGACGAAGGCTGTCCGGGCCCCGGTTCGAGTCAGCAATGCATTTGTCCCTCGCGTTGTCCCCAGTCGGACGGACACTCGAGGAATCGATTCTTCGAGCGACAGGCTCATCGCGCGTCGGATGGAAAGAATTGGAGCTTCCTCGCCTGCGTCCAGTTCGTACCGCGTGCCTGACGTAACATGTGGCGGAAGAAGTTGCTCGACACCCAGTAGCCCATTTGCACTTTGTGATTTCCGTACCCGGGCGGTATGAATCGCCCGACCAGATTCGCTCAGGAATCGGATCGTATATCCCGTCCAGAAGCCGTCTGAATCACCGATTCTGCAAGTGTCGACAATTCTGTCAGTCCCTGAGATCTCGTCGACGATCCCTTTCGAAATTCCGGAACTGAGAACTTTCAGCGTCGATACAGAATTGTCCGGACGGCGGTAAATGCAGTCGGTAAAAGTACCACCAACATCGATCCAGAATTCCCACTCAGCAGCCATCTGAATTCATCCAGTCCATCTTAGTGTTTCGTATCTCACAGGCGATCAGGGCTCTACCACGTCGGGGCCGACACACGCCAGTCGCATCGAGAAGTAGTGCGATTCAAGAATCGCGCGGTCGTTTGTGTCTCGAACTCGCCGCCAGACTTCCGTCATCATCGCTTCAATGCGATTCTGATGCTCAGGTCTGGCAGCCAGATTCGTCATTTCGAACGGGTCGTCGGCGAGGTTATACAATTCGTCAAAGTCGAAACCGTTGAACACGAACTTCCAGTCACCCTGCCAGACGATGCGCTGCATCAGTGGAAACCGCGTTCCATGATACTCGGCATATCCCGTCTGAAATTCTTCTGAAACGACTTCCGGTTCTGTCAGCAACGACGCAAAGCAACGCGAGTCCGGCGTTTCAAGGGCCTGCGTACCGCCGATGCTGCAGATCGTCGTTCCCACATCCGCGATGCTGACCTGGGCACTACATTCCGAACCTGGTGTG
>CALGTK010000418.1 GCA_937904325.1 uncultured Planctomyces sp. | reverse complement strand
CTGCACAGAAAACGAGGGTGAAGATCAGGACGAGTTCAGCAGAAACCAGAAAACCAGCTTCATCATTTAAGAGGTTACGCAACATTAGATTGAGTTCCTTATATTAACTCACCGAGAGCCGGGCTGCGGCCGGGAGAGAGAGAAATGGCCGCGACCCGAAATTAAGGTCTTTAAGAAGTCCATCGGTGCACACCGGCACCGATGGACGATTGATCGGAGAGATCAACAAGCAAAGCCAGAATTAGTTGGTGGCTTCTGCGTTGTTGCTTGCACTTGGATCGTCTTTGCCACAGACAGAAGTGAGTGTGATGCCTTTGCAGTCACAGTCATCTTCTTCATCGTTGAAGCCTGAGCCTGAGCAACTGGCGTGTTCGCCAGCACCTTCGAGGTCAGCTCGGATGCCACGGTAGTTGTAGCTCTGATCCAGAGCACCGATAGCTTCAGCAACGTCACCCAGTTCCTGAACCAGCGAATCGCGGACGACAGAAACGCCGACTGCAACTGCACAGAAAACGAGGGTGAAGATCAGGACGAGTTCAGCAGAAACCAGAAAACCAGCTTCATCGTTCATAAGGTTACGTAGCATTGGATTGAGTTCCTTGAAAAAACTGAGAGACATTGATGTGAGTGCGACTTCCGCAACGAAGTTCGCACGAAGTGTCATTCCGACATGAGCTGGCCGGCTCGTGCCAGAAAAGATGTCCGGTCTCATCCATAACGATGAGTCTGGCCGGACAGTTGACAGATTGCTGGCCAGCAACCTGCCTCCAAAACGCTTTGGTGTAGTGGTTAGTGGCTGTGGGCCACCTGATGAATTGGTTAGTGGCTGTGGGCCACCTGATGAATTGGGTAGTGGCTGTGGGCCACCTGATGAACTTAGAAGCCGGGGGCAGGTGGCTGACCTGACCCCGGCTCTCTCACACACACGCACTGTGAAACACACAGCAGCGCAGCACTGTTCCCAAGAGGCCTCTCACCGCACCCTCAGGAAACGCTCAATCGTATTTTAATGTCAGTCGAGAATGACTGACCGATGCGACGTGATAATTACGAGAGTTGCAAACCGCAGGGTCACCACCATTGATTGGTCTGAAACATCAGGCCAGTTGGGAAGTGAGTCTCAATTCGGGTGACGTGGCACAGAAGTTTAAAGGTGCCATGACTGATCGCTTTGCAAACTCGTTGCTAACGGGAATCCGCAGAGTTCATGCCACTTGGCGAATGTGCACAGTTTTGGTGCAATCCAAGCAGCCGGAAATTCGTGCATAAAACCCGTAACCCAAATTCAGTAAATGGGTTGTGGATGCGCAGATTTCAAACGGCATGGCCGACTGTAGCGACAGTCGGGAAATGGCGTGAACACACGATGTCAACAGAATGAGACGGGATAGCAAAACAAACTGTTTGACATTCTGTGCGCTTTGCAGCGTGCGCAAGCATTGAGCTGATCCGTCACGGCGTGAGCCTGGCGCTGTTTGCATCAGACTTCATCGAGATACCTCTGAAGTCTCAACGTTTCAGATGTGTGGTATTTGCAAACTTCTAACAGTTTGGGTTCTGGAGCAGCCGCAGAACGATTCGTTTCTGCCATTAACCGCTGGATTTACCCGTTAGCGTTGCCAGTACATTGCCGTGCAGACTCAATCGACGACGTGATCGTCATGGCTTTAAGTGCCTCGCTCGAAATCAGTTCGAGCAAAACTGAACGGATTTCTTCTGAAGACCTGTTTGATTTGCCTCTAATTACTGTTCCCTCCATCGCCGTTGATGCCGGCACTTGGGTCATCCTGGCCAGTAACAGTGACAAGCAAGATTCCGTCGCAGTCGCAGAGGTCTTCCTGGTCATTGAAACCAGAGCCCGCACACTGAGCGTGGAAATCAGTGCCCGAGTCGCCGAGGGCGGCATTGATTGCGCGATAGTTGTAGCTTTGATCCAATGCCCCGATTGCCTCGGCGACGTCGCCCAGCTCCTGAACCAGTGCGTCTCTAACCACGGCAATTCCGACGGCGACGGCGCAGAAAACGAGCGTAAAAATCAGCACAATTTCTGCTGAGACAATGAAACCTTTTTCGTCATTGATGAATCTGTTCATTATTTTGAGTTCCTTTTGAGTACTGCTGTTTCTTGAGAGAAAGCTAAGGGGAGAACAGTTAGCAACGATCGCCGCCTGGAGTGATTGAAAGATGGCTGCCTTGAATGCTGACCGACTGCGAGACGACGGTTCATAGCTCCTTTTCGGGGCGTCATGGCTGTTTGCAGGCTCGCAGACAGCCGAATTTCAGTCCGTATATATCCGAAAGGCTGTCCGGGCATTGCGGCATTCGATAGCCGAGGGCCTGCGTAGATCAGCCGCGATTGTCGAAGCGAGGCAGGACGAGTGGGTGTCCTGTCAGGCCTCTCTCAATTTCACATCAAGCCCCCGGAAGGCGGCGTGAACTCAGCCAGAGCTACGAAGCTCTGACTGAAATCCAATGACGTGCATAATGAATGAGTTGCGGGTCATTCATGTCATCGTTCTGATAACCGGCAAAATGCATCTTCCATGCCTGACCCGGAAAACCAAACTAAATTGATTATCCCACACAACCGATACAATCGGTACCGTCCACGGAACTGCAGTTACCGCATCAGCTTACAGGTCCTGCCGACTGTGCCGGTAGTACTGCTCCTGCTCATTGTATCGATTACGCTGTTATGAATATTGCTAATGGCTATTAACAACACGTCAACACGCAACGTCCAGTTTGTTAGACAGAACGTGCGTGCCTGGGCGATCTTGTTGCGTTGATGCTGTCGTCATTTACATCTCGACAATGATCTCTTTTGGTGTCCGCCACCGACTATCTCGATTGCGTTTCCCGGCATAGTCGCTCAATCAGCTCTTTAAGTCGGGCGTTCTCCTGCTGGAGTTCATCCATGCTTCCGTTCGACTGAGCTTTCAGTTCTTCTTTCATTTTGTTGATCTCAGCTCGTGTTGCATCAATTTCTTTGCGAGCGGAGTCGACTGTGCCAGGGCTGCTCTGAGCGCGAATTCGTCCATTTTCCTGGCCCTGCTGTAACAGTTCACCTTCGCGGCGGACCTGTTCATCGAGGATTTGAATCGAGCCGTCGTCCTGGATTTCCACCAGGTCTTCTCGAAGCAGGAGGACTGCACCGTCTTCTCGAACCTCGACAATGCTCAGCGATTCGAGCATGTCGAGTTGTGCGGCATCGATCTGGGCGTTAACGCCCAACTCTTCTTCGATCAGGACGAACGGTTCGCCAGCAAGTGCCGCCGCAGCCTGAGGCATATCAGGAATGAGTGGAGTAAAGTCCAGACCAGCTACCGAGGCGTTGAAGTTCGTACTTGTCGAAACGTTGACGAGGTTACTGGAATCATTGAATCCGCTGCCGCGGCTGGTGGCGTGTCCGGGAGCAGAAATTCCGCGGTAGTTAAATGACTGGTCGAGCGAGCCGACGGAATTCGCGACGTCTTCCAACTCTTCGACGAGCATCGACGAAGCGGCTCCCCAGCCAGCAGAAATACTAATCACGGCGATCGTGATGATCATGACCAGCTCGGCCGTGATGACCATTCCAGACTCGTCGTTTAGAAATCGTATGAAGCATGCGGCCATTACGGTGTCTCCTTCTCTCGTTCGCTGATTGCTGAAAAAGCGACGAAGAAGTTGATCACCAAACCAGAACGACCTATCCGCAACATGCGGCAGTCCGAATTCCAGCCTAAGGAACTCGAAGTCGTCTGATGCCATCTTTGAACGAGCCAGTGCCTGCTGGTTCGTAAGCGGATGTAACGCTGCGCGGAAAACTGCGCCGACTGTCTGAGGCAGCAGTAAAGGTAGTTGCGGTGACCTCTACGTGGGGCTCCATCCGGCGGAACTCAAACTACCGGATCGAGCCTGTTTTACTGCCTCAGGACAGCCAGGCAATCAGCGGCTCCCCGTTGAAAGGTTGCCAATCCGAGCGGTCTCTCAGGTCGCTCGGAAAACACAGCGTGGTCTCTCTCTCCCTCGCCACACTCGCTGTACGTCTCGCCTGATCGCCGCAGAACTGCGTCGTTGGTGAGATCCTTCAACCGTTTGCGCAGGTCGGCTGACTAAATCCCTGACTGCAGTTTCGAGGCGAACAGGCCTGTGTTCCTGACGGCTGAAAAACCGTCGCAGCTATTTAAACCAGAACAACCGATACAGGAAGCACAACTCATGCCACTGATATAAACAGAATAACCGTTATAACACGACATTTGCGTAACACTATATGAATAAAGTGTTTGTGAGGCGTGACATCAAGGAACGCTATGGAGAATTGAGACATGGCGCTTCTGGAACGTCAGCCTTACGTAACGAGCTTGCGCAAAGCACTGTAAGGCTGACTTAACAGGCGATGATGCAGGCATGCCTGGCCACGGCAAAACACAACATTTCGAGCGCCGGCAGATTTCAATGTGAGCTTGCGCTACCCAATAACCAGCGATGCGCGGAATCCTGACTGCGGACTACCGGAATACATAGCTGTGTACTGCCGCCCGACGCTTCGACTCGCTACCGATCTGTCGTCCTGCGACGAAAGTACCCAGGAGTCGTGCGATGCCGCCTGGAGTAAACGAACCGGTTCGACAACTATGGTCTGGCTGAGCGAAAGTTCGTGAAGCCAAAAAGGAAGTACAACGTCAGCAAATGGAAGCGGCCGATAAACGGCGAGGCGGCGAAAGCTGACTCGCAGAACCTGGGCAGGTCTCGGTATCATCGTCGACTCGACCGTCAAGCGAGGGCCGTTTCCGATCAGACAAACTAAGCAATCGACGTCAAACCGAGCAGATATCAACGATGGCTGAAACATTTATTCTCATTCCGGGCCGAACCAGCAAGCAGGGCGTCACGCTCAACGAGGGCAAATACACCGACGGCTATCTTGAAGAGATCAATACGCTGCAGATTTCGCCCGAAGACATGTCGCGCCTGCAGTTCGAGAATGGTGATAATATACGCATGTGGAATGACTTCGGCGAAGTGGTCGTCCCGTGCAAGACATCAAAAGGCGACGAACTTCCCCCGGGCATACTTTTTATCAGTTATGGAGACAAATCCAGCCGATTAATGGCTGGAGAAACTCACGGAACGGGCATGCCGGACAGCAAAGGCATGGATGTTCAAATCGAGAAGGTTTCCGCCCCGGCGTAAAGTTTATTTTTCGTGATTTCGGGCATTCAGTTATCGATATAGAAATAGAAGTGGTTGAATCTGGCTGGAACTTTGCAGCCAAACGCTGGAGTGAGAGTGATCGGGACGGCTGGCGACGACGCCAGTGCAATCTCTCATTCATTGACTTTCGAGTTCATTGATCCTGCTGTTGGCGATGTCTCCCGACAAAGCCTCGCGTTATCAACGAAGGTCTTTTTTCATGAGTACCGTCGCTCCCCCACCTCAGGAATCGTCCGACAGTACCGAAGTTCCCGAACTGAAAGTCGTCACCGACGCCACCTGCACATTCTGCGGCTGCGTCTGCGACGACATGGAACTAACGGTTCAGGACAACAAAATCACGAAGGCGAAGAACGCCTGTGTCCTGGGCAAAGCCTGGTTCCTGAATCACCATATCGAAGACCGTCCGGACGCGACGATCGAAGGTCAGCCGGCATCGTACGAGCAGGCGATCGAACGCGCGGCGGACATCCTCTCAAACGCGATTTACCCGATTACCTACGGACTGTCCGACACAACGTGCGAAGCTCAGCGAGTCGCCGTGGCCATCTCCGACTGGATCGGCGGCTGCGTCGACACCACGACTTCCGTCTGCCACGGGCCGTCAGGAATCGCGTTCCAGGAAGTCGGCGAAGTCACGTGCACACTCGGAGAGATCAAGAACCGCGCAGACTACATCGTCTTCTGGGGTGGCAACCCGGCAGAAAGCCATCCGCGACATTTCACTCGTTACAGCCTGATGCCCAAAGGCCAGTTCCTGCCGAACGGTCGCAAAGATCGGACGGCCGTCCTTGTCGACGTTCGAAAAACAAAGAGTGCCAGGGCCGCCGACATTTTCCTGCAAGTCAAACCACGATCAGACTTCGAACTCGCGTGGGCGATGCGTGCCATCGCGAAAGGCGTCGAAATCGATCCGTCAATCGAAGAGCAGACTGGCATCTCGCTGGAACGGCTGACAGAAGTCGTTGAAGGCATGAAGGCGGCTAAGTTTGGCGTCATCCTGTTCGGGATGGGTCTGACGATGACTCGCGGCAAGCATCTCAACAGCGAAGCCATCCTGTCGCTGGCCCGCGACCTCAACAAGTACACTCGCTGGACGGCCAAGCCGATGCGAGGCCACGGAAACGTCACCGGCGCCGACAACGTCGTCACCTGGCAAACCGGTTTCCCGTTCGGCGTTCACCTGGGGCGAGGGTACCCTCGCTTCAACCCTGGCGAATGGACATCGTCCGACCTGCTCGCACGAGGCGAAGCCGACGCCGCGCTGATTATCGCTTCGGACCCGATGAGCAACTTCAGCCAGCCCGCTCGCGATCATCTGGAGAAGATCGATTCGGTCGTGCTCGATCCGAAGCTCAGCGAGACTGCCAAGACCGCCACCGTCGCCTTCACAACGTCAACGTACGGCATCAACACAACGGGCACCGTCTACCGCATGGACGACGTCCCGATTCCACTGCGACCGGCGTTCGATTCTCCCTACAGAAGCGACTACGAAATTCTGAAGGCGATCGAAAAACGCATCCGCGAAAAGCAACTCAACGGCAACCTGTCGTCGTAAGTTGGCAGCGATGGACGATGATTTCTGGATGCAGACGAATTTCAACGATGACAGGCGGCAACGATGCCTCAGCTACTGATCAAAGGCGGAACGGTTTACGACCCGAAAAACAATATCGACGGCGAAGTTCGCGATATCTGGATTCAGGATGGTCGGATTATTGACGCCCCGTCTGATGTCTCGACGAAGGCTGACAAGACGATCGATGCGACGGGCTATGTCATCATGCCGGGCGGCGTCGACATGCACTGCCACATCGCCGGGCCGAAGGTCAACACGGCTCGGAAGATGATGCCGGACGACAAACGTCTGGCGCCGATGGTTCATCGGACGATGCATACTCGGTCTGGAACGACTGGAGCAGTACCGAGTACCTGGGCGACCGGCTACCTCTACTCGGGGCTTGGCTACACGACCGCATTCGATGCTGCCGTTCCACCGCTAGCCGCTCGGCACACGCACGAAGAACTTGAAGACACGCCGATTATCGACAAAGGCTTCTACGTGATGATGGGCAACAACCATTACATCATGAAGCAGCTCAAGGAAAAGGATCCGGAAAAGGTCAAAGCCTGCGTGGCGTGGCTGATCAATTCGGCAAAGGGTTACGGAGCGAAACTGGTCAATCCTGGCGGAGTCGAAGCCTGGAAGAGCGGACAGCGCAATGTCGACACGCTCGATGAAACAGTGGACGGGTTCGACATCAAGCCTCGGGACATTATCCAGGGCGTCGCACGAGCCGTTGATGAACTCGGAATGCCGCACCCCGTCCATCTTCACTGCAATAATCTTGGACTACCCGGAAACCACGACACGACCTTCGAGACAATGAAGGCGTTGGAAGGCTATCGCGGACATCTCACCCACATTCAGTTTCACAGCTACGGCGGTGATCCGGACGACCAACTGACGTTCAAATCGGAAGTCCCTCGTCTCGCTCAGTATGTGAATGAGAATAAGAATCTTACGGTCGACGTTGGGCAGGTCATGTTCGACAAGACGACGTCGATGACCGGCGATGGCCCGCTCGGCTATTTTCTGCACAAGGTGCTTGGCCGCAAGTGGTTCAGCGGCGACACCGAGATGGAAGCCGGCTGCGGAATCGTTCCGATTGAATACCGCAACAAAAGCATGATCCACACGCTACAATGGGCGATCGGCCTGGAGTGGTACCTGATGGTCGATGACCCGTGGCGGATCGGCATGAGCACCGACCATCCGAACGGGGGCTCGTTCATGGCGTATCCAGAAATCATCGCGTTACTGATGGACCGGGGTCGTCGCCAGGAAGTGCTCGATAAGGCTCCGGACGGAGTCGCTGAACGTTGCAGTCTTGCTGATCTCAGCCGGGAATACACGCTGTACGAAATCGCGATCATCACGCGAGCCTCGCCGGCTAGAATCCTCGGCCTGCAGAATAAGGGGCACCTGGGGACCGGTGCCGATGCCGACGTCACGATCTACAGCCGCGACGACGACATTCAGCGGATGTTCGAACTGCCTCGTTACGTCGTGAATCGGGGAGAAATCGTTGTCGATGATGGCGAGGTTCGATCAAACGCCGAAGGCAAGCTGCTGCACGTCGCTCCGGACTTCGATCTGGACATGATCCCGGACATTCAGGACTGGTTCGAGGATCACTACACGATCCAGTTCCGCAACTACCCGGTCGACCAGAACTACCTGTCAAACCCAGAGCAGGTGCCGACGACCGTGCCCTCATAAGAGATAGCAAGCCTCGGATCGAGTCCTTCTGAAATCAGCAACCACGAAGGACGTCAGATACACGAAAACAAGGATTTTCGTGTATCTGGTATTTTTTGTGGTTCTCCGGTCAGTAGTTCAGAATCCTGCCTGCGTGTGGACAGTGGTGTCACGACGTGGGTCGCAATTAGAATCCCGCGCCGCTTGAGATATCACCACATCGTTCAGGATTGAGAATTCAGGAGTTCGCCATGAAAGACCCTATTCGCGTTGCAGTTACCGGAGCCGCTGGAAACATTGGCTACGCTCTTGTTTTCCGTCTGGCATCGGGACAGGTCTTTGGCCCGGACCAGCCAGTCATCGTGCATCTGGTCGAAATTCCGCCGGTTCTTCCGTCGCTCGACGGCGTCCACATGGAACTTGACGATTGTGCGTTTCCAACTCTTGCCGGAGTCGTCAAAGCTGACAGCGATCACCTGGAAGACGCCTTCGCCGACTGCAACCTGGTCCTCTGCGTCGGCAGCGTGCCTCGTAAAGCCGGCATGGAACGCGGCGACCTGATCAAAATCAACGGCCCGATTTTCACCAGCACCGGCAAGGCCATCAACGCTGCCGCTGCGAAGGACGTTCGAGTCGTCGTCGTCGGAAACCCCTGCAACACCAACTGCCTGATCGCCATGTCGAACGCTCCAGACGTTCCGCGAGACCGCTGGTACGCCATGACTCGGCTCGATCAGAACCGAGCCGTCACGCAGCTCGCTCAGAAATCCAGCCAGCACGTTTCCGCCGTCCAGAATCTGACGATCTGGGGCAATCACTCGGCAACTCAGTATCCGGATTTCTACAACACAAAGATCGGAGGCAATGCAGCCGCTGAAGTTATCGGCGACGAAGCCTGGCTGCAGGGCGAATTCATCGAGTGCGTGCAGAAGCGTGGAGCGACGGTCATTAAAGCTCGCGGAGCATCCAGCGCGGCATCAGCCGCCAATGCCGCACTCGACAATGTTCGAGACATCTGGTTCCCGACTCCAGAAGGTCAGACATTCAGCGCCGCAGTCTGCAGTGACGGTAGCTACGGAATCGACGAAGGCCTCATCGCCAGCATGCCACTGACCAGCGACGGCCAGACCTGGACCGCAGCTCCAGGCTTTGAGCACAACGAATTCGCTCAAACCAGAATCGACGCTACCATCGCCGAACTTCGCACCGAGCGGGACACGGTCAAAGATCTGCTGCCCGGCTGAAGTAACTTGAGACGCGACATTCACAGACGCCGGTATGGAATATGCCGGCGTTTTTCTGTGCGCAGTCTTGGCAGATATTTTGCCACAGAGCTCACGAAGAAATCTCTGGACCCCTGTGGCTAATCTTTTTCGAGCGTTGGAGAATTCGATTTCTCGCCAGACTGAGCCTGACCTACGTTTGGTTGTCGCAGCCTCGCGTCGAGCCATTCCGGATCGACGAATCGCTTCAACAGCCAGCGGAACGTGTGCTCGATTCGTTCCTCCGTATGGAGCAACACGTCTGCCGACGGAGATTCTGCGATTGGAACGAAGCCGTGCAGTTCCAGATGCATCGCCCACTTCTCGTGACGAGCTGATTCGTTGACGCGGTCCATCACTCGCTTGGCCCAGACCATCCCGAACGAATCCATAAAGTCGAACCAGAGAACATCGAAGCGGCTGATCTCGTCGTCCGATTCCGCTTTGGATCGACGATTGGTTTCTGAGATGGCCAGCAGAAATCCGAGCGAAGCAATGAATCTCGAAGTGCTGCGTTCCGGAAAGAAATCAGGCGAGGCGACCGACATCGGCACAACCAGCAGAACAATCGCCCCGGCGTAGTAAAACGTCGACATCGTATAGCGAGTGCCGAAGTAATTGCCGCCTGACATGATCAGGACGAGGCCGAAGCCAAGAAGTGCTGGAACTTCAATTTCGATCGGTTCTGCCGGGCGAGCCACCTGGAACGAAGCGACTGCTGGCCACATCAGAACCAGGACTAACGGAAGCAGCACGAAGAACGCCCAGACGCTGGCTCCGGGGCGGCGTGCTCCCAGGACCGCAATCCCCGGGCAGAGCAGCACGACCGCGGCAAAATACCAGCCGAGATCGACCCAGCCGTTGGCTTGATCCGGATTTGCGAGTTCGATCGATTGAGCAACAATCGCGATTACCAGACCACCCATCGCCCACCACGTCGCCGTCGGCAATGTCGTTTGCCGGAGCCGTTTCAGGCTATGCGCTACAACCCACAGTGAAATCAGTAAGTTGGCGATAATCACGGCGGTCACTGTTGAGCGATCCAGCTTGTGGTAATTGGCGATTCATACATCCGCGGCAGGACTCTGACACTCCGCCGGGTTCGCACTGTATCGGTTCCAACAATCGCGCCAACTGGGCCAGTCACAACCAGACTGGCATGCGAAACCGGTGCATCGCTTCCGTCTGGTAGGGTTTCGCAGGATCATCCGCAAGAAAAGCGTAAACACTTAAAGAACCGAGTTTGACAGCCCTGTCACGTGACCTAGGTTCCTTTCGCGAGCTAACCGGAGACGGACTTCGCCGGACGACTTTCTGTTCGGTTGGACCCTTCCCTTAAGAATCCGTCGCCTTTCGTCACAGCTGGTTCCTGCATGGAGCGAACCGCTGAGGTGGGCCTGACAGGCGTGAGACCCGGCCTCGCACGCTGCGGACAGACAGAGCAACGGAGTTCTGTCCAACGATTAAGTGGGAGTTTCATTTCATATCTGTCTAAGGAATGAGTCTGGAACATCTGTAGTTACGACCTCTACTGAACATCTGGATAGTTGTGGAGTTCGAAGAAACAGATCACGAGAAGACACATTTCGCGACAAAGAAGGCGGCGTGCCATGCAACCGAAGCAAATTCTGACAACGGGTGAAATCGCAAAGTACTGCGGAGTTAATTTTCGCACAGTTATTCGCTGGATCGAACGCGGACGATTAACCGCTTACCAGCTCCCCGGCCGCGGCGACAACCGCGTTACGGTTGAGGATTTCATCGATTTCCTCAAAGAAAACAGTATGCCGATTCCTGAAGACTTCTCGCAACGGGAACGTCGAGTTCTGATCGTCGAAAACGATCCGGCTCTGGCGACTCAGGTCGAAGAAGCTCTGAAGAATTCAGGTTTTGAAACAACGGTCGCTTCGGACGGCTTCCACGCAGGTTCGCTGCTGGGAACGTTCAAGCCATCCGTCATGGTTCTTGACCTGCGGATTCCTGGTCTGAGTGCCAACGACATCGTTGCTTTCATTCGTACCGCCAGCGGCATGGACCGATGCAAGGTGATGATCGTTGCTTCGGACGGAACCGCTCCGGAAACCGACACTCCTCTTCCAACGGGAGCCGACGGCTACATCAGCCAGCCGTTCTCGAACGAAGAACT
>CALGTK010000417.1 GCA_937904325.1 uncultured Planctomyces sp. | reverse complement strand
CCAGCGATTGACAGAAAACCAATCGGATGCTTAAGCCAGCGTAGAAATCGATTGGCGGACGGACAGAAATCGTATGTCAAAACCGTGACAAGACGTTCCAATAGAAAATAAACAAGCCGCCATGCGACGTTCGAATGTGCTCTTGTTTCAATGTCTGAACTGACGTCGCATCTGTCAGACGATCGCTTCTCGTGAATTGCCTCAGCGCGTTCAACAGACGCAATATTTGATTGCATATTCATCAAAGTTCCTCAGACCGGAAGCCGGGAATTGCGATTAACAGGGCGCAGTAAATTACCGCTATAACTGCGCAACGGCGGTCATTTCAGCACCTGGTGAAACTTCATCAGGGTCAGGCAAACGACAATTCGGGCGACTGACGATTGGCATGCTGGATACCGACATGGGTAAGTAATTAACCCACATCGAGCACCGGCATGGCGACGTCACAACGCTGCACGTCACGAACCGTGAAGACAAACACGCGTTGATGACTGGAGACGTCGCAACGATCCCTGAACCTCCGGCTGATGAAAATCAGCAGGTGCAGGCCAGAGGTGGACCGCGGGAGTCGAAAGCAGACTCAGCAGCGGCAATAAAAAGCTGCTCCGCGACAATGAACGCAGCCTCAGGAAACTCATTCAGGGCTGGCAGATCAACAAAGCAAAGCGGCGATTGTGCCTGAGCAGTAAACTGGCAGACTACACAATCGCTGTGATCATGATCCCCGTCTGGCTCTTGACCTCTCTGGCCATCATCAGGCTGGTCATCATCAGGCTGGCCACTGTGGGAATGAGCCACGTCTCCGTGATGAGCATGTCCGTGGGCACAGACATGCGAAGCGTTGTTTCGAGCTGAACCCTGCTCATTGGTGTCGGCATGATAATGCCCCACAACCTCGTGCAGACCTGCGTGGCCGAGCAAAGCAACGACCGCGTGCACAGCAAGCGTCAGGCTAAAGAAAAACTGGCGAAACATTTTGAAACAACATCGCTGGAAACTGAAAAACTGAATTCTTCATCACTCCGGCCCGGCTTTGTGACAATAGCTCAATGGCAAAGCCAATGCAAATGCAATCAACTTGCAATAGAAACGTTAAGGCATCACGACAAAGAGCACATCGACCACGCACCATCACTAACGCTGTTGACAGGTGCTAAAGCCTTCATCAGACGAAAAGGGGAAGTCTTCCAAAGACTCAAACGACGGATGTCAGATACGTTGCACACGCTTCCCGTTTGATGCAAAGCACAGCATCCAAGGGAGCAAGCGGGTTACCTGGGCTTGACGGGATCGACCTGAATGCTGATCTGATTTTCGCTGTCAGAACTCACAATGTAGTGAAGCCCGGCGCGGTCGTAATGGGCATACTTCGGGTCGACAGTGGGACCGTGGTCATGTTGGTGGAGTGGCAGGTCTTCTGTCACAATCAACTGAACGACGACAGCATCATGTGTTCCCGGAACTGCGCCATCGCCGTCGGTGAATGTCGAGAGATAGAACGTTCCATCGGGCTGGATTGTTCCCCTGGCCGTCCAGTCACCCTCAGTAGCGTTGAATTCGACAGTCCCTGTTTCAACTGCGGTTCCATCCCGCAAAGTAACCGTCCCCTTAACTGGAACGGTCGGAACTTCGGAACCTGAGCAACCGATAGCGGCGAGCAATGCGATCGTTCCCGCAATCTGAATCGTATTCAGCACTGGAATGACCTTTCTGTCGGCGTCGGATGTTGAGCTCTGCCGATCCAGCAGACTGGTTCTGTAATCTGGAAAACGACGAAATTCTGCAGTCGCATTCTGCAGTCGCATTGATCCGAGTGTTTATCGTATTCGTGTCTGGTCGTCTCGATTGCAAAGGTAACCGAGGGTACGTGTTGAGATTGAATTGCTGATTGCTCGAACACTACCGTCACAGTACGCAAAGTGACAGACACCGTCATGCCAGCTTCCAAACGACAGAGCGGAAGCCTCTTTATCCTTACCGCCCTTTGAAATTGGCATTGTTGGCCCGCCAATTCGGGAAGCCGCCCCAAAATAGTCGCCATCAAACATTGGGGGGTTCTCAGGAAACTTACCCAGACGACCAATCGGAACATGCAGCTCGCCAGCGAGAAATGTATTGCTGGTCCCGTCGTCAATGTCGTCTGCGCGAATTTTGTCGAGCCAGTCCCCTGGCTTGTCTTCATTACAGACTGCCCGGCTGCTAATGATTGCTCCTGTTCCGTTACCACCAAACCAGAGATCGTCCGGTGAGCCCCAGGCGCCTGGAGACAGGTCACCATGATTTCCAGCGTAATCTCCAACTGCTCCGGTAACTTCTTCCTCTGTCCCGCCAGTCGTCACCGTAATGGGACATCCACACGGTAAAGTCATGGTTGTCGTCGATCCAGATATGCTGAACTGTCGACGTCCAATTGCGTTTGTTGCCGACCGTCTGGTCGGACAGACAAACACTGACAAACCTTCGTTACGCACTTCTTCCTCATGACTGCGGAAACTGTCATTCAAAGTCCATTTCTTATGAAGACTCTCCGCTTCCAGGAACGGCATGATGCGGACCAGCCATGTGGGTTCCTCGCCGCCACATTGATATTCGGGATTGGGTTCCTCTGGACGCGGTTGAAATCTGGCTGGCGGATAGGCACCAAACGCTGATTCAAAAAGACTGGTCGCCATCCCAATCTGCTTTAGATTGTTGCGACACTGAGTGCTTCTGGCTGCTTCGCGCGCGTGTTGAACGGCTGGAAAAGTAATCGCGACAAGAATCGCAATGATTGCGATAACCACCAGCAACTCAATGATGGTGAAACCGGCGCGGCGGTGGCCCGAATCTGACTTAACTTTGAGCACGCCATCCCTCGTTATTGTTGAATTCACAGAGAAAAATCTCACTTGTGCCAGAATAGCTCATTATCGGCACGAAGCAGCTAAAATTCACCATTTGCGGTTGAGCAAATTTAAATTATTACATGATTTTCGAAAAGCATATTCTATTCGCTGGAAATTTTCACAGATGGGACAGCAGGCAGTAGCTGCGAGTTCAAAGAACACATCCACGGGCGTCAGATCGACGATGAAGGGCACATCACAGTTCAAGCAGTTCTGGTACGAGTGGTTCCATGAAGGCTTCATCGATCTGTTCTGCAAAGGCTGGCGGGCTCTGAAACTGAGGGTTCTTCGCTTCAGCGGTTGGACCAGCTTCAACATTCGATGCCAGTACCTGGAAGTCTGGTTCCAGGGCGGGACGAACCTGAGTACGTCGTCCTGAGGGGCGGATTCCTCCGATGAGGATGTCCCGGGCGACGAGTTGGTT
>CALGTK010000416.1 GCA_937904325.1 uncultured Planctomyces sp. | reverse complement strand
ACGTGTCAAAGAACGGGTTGCTGCAGCCTTTAGTTTTGAACCAATTATTGAACCTCAGACGGATTCGAGTCTCATTGGAGGCATCGTGATTCGTGTCGGAAACAGTGTCTATGATGGCTCGCTTCGTTCGTGGCTGAAACAGCTCGCGAAGACGATACATCAGGGGAGTCTCCATGAAATTCAAAGCGGACGAGATCGCTTCAGTCATCCAGAAGGAGATTGAAGACTTTCGCGGTCAGGTTGAGACCAGCGAAGTCGGTCGTGTTCTTGAAGTCGGCGATGGTATTGCGCGCGTCTATGGTCTGCAGTCGGCCATGGCGGGTGAAATGGTCGAATTCGAGAACGGCGTCCGCGGGTTGGTGTTCAACCTTGAAGAGAACTCCGTCGGCGTCATCCTGCTGGGTGACTTCAAAGGGATCAAAGAAGGCGACGAAGTTAAGACGCTGGGAGCACTGCTCTCTGTGCCTGTCGGCGACGCCCTGATCGGACGAGTTGTCGATCCACTTGGGAACGCACTGGACGGTAAAGGTCCAGTCGTTACCAGCGAGACGCGACCTGTCGAAACGATTGCTCCGGGCATCGCCGGTAGACAGCCCGTGAAACAACCGCTCCAAACGGGCATTAAAGCCGTCGACTCAATGACGCCCATCGGTCGTGGTCAGCGTGAGTTGATTATCGGTGACCGCAAGACAGGTAAAACAGCCGTCGCACTGGACACGATCCTGGCTCAGAAAGGCGGCGATGTAATCTGCGTCTATGTCGCCAGTGGCCAGCGAGCGTCCAATGTTGCTGCTGTTGTCGAAGCCCTGGAGCAGCACGGCGCGATGGATTACACCATCGTCGTTTCTGCTTCGGCCTCTGACCCGGCACCAATGCAGTACATCGCCCCATATGCAGGTGCCGCAATTGCTGAGCACTTCATGTATCAGGGCAAGCACACATTGATCGTTTACGATGACCTGACTAAACAGGCTCAGGCTTACCGTGAACTGTCTCTGCTGATGCGTCGTCCGCCAGGTCGTGAAGCTTATCCTGGTGACGTATTCTACTGTCACAGCCGGTTACTGGAACGTTCGGTGAAGCTGAGTGACGAACTCGGCGGTGGATCGATGACGGCGTTGCCGATTATTGAAACACAGGAAGGTGAGGTTTCGGCTTACATTCCAACGAACGTGATTTCGATCACTGACGGTCAGATTTACCTTGAACCAGACCTGTTCTTCGCAGGCGTTCGCCCGGCGATTAATGTCGGCATCTCGGTTTCACGTGTGGGTGGTAATGCTCAGACGAAGGCCATGAAGAAAGTCGCTGGTTCTTTGCGACTGGACCTGGCTGCCTTCCGTGAACTCGAAGCGTTCGCTCAGCTTGGAACAGACTTGGACAAAGCAACTCAACAGCAGCTTGACCGCGGTTACCGCATGGTCGAACTTCTGAAGCAGCCTCAGTTCCAGCCCCTGCATTACGCCGATCAGGTCTTCAGTATATTTGCCGGCACAAATGGCACCTTTGACGCAGTTCCGGTTGACAAGGTTCTCGAAGTCGAACAGGAAATGATCCAGTTCATGCGTGAGCAGAAGTCAGAAGTCCGCGACGCAATGGTCGAAACGGGCGAACTTGACGCTGATGCATTGACCGCTGCTCTGGCTGAATTTTCCAAGACTCTCGAAGGCCGGTTCGAAGAAGAATAGAAGCATCGAAACAGGCCGGAAATCGGTCGAAACCTCTGAATTTTGTTGCTGATTACGACACAGCGTTAACAACGGACGGGAAGCGATGGCCAAAGCCAGAGCGATTGTCAAACGCCTTAAGGCGGTTAAAAACATCCGGAAGATCACTCGGACCATGGAATTGATCGCGACCGCGCGATTCAAGAAAGCCATGGACCGGGCGACCGAAGCTGCTTCGTACACTAAGAAAATCTCTGAGATCGTTGCTGACCTTTCGAAGGCAGATCTCAGCTTCAGCCATCCTTTATTACAGCAGCCAGAAGAGCAGACAAAGAACGTACTGCTTGTTTTGACGTCTAACCGTGGTCTGTGTGGTGGTTACAACGGGGCTGTACTCCGTCATGTCACCACTCGTCTGAAAGTGGCAAAGAAAAGTGGCGAAGAACTGGCGATCGAAGTGGCTGGTAAGCGGGGGCTGTCTTACCTGAAGTTCCAGGAACTCGACTACGCGAAGGCTTATACGAATTTCGAAGACAAGCCACGATTCGACGAAGTTGAAGAGATCGCAGATCGGTACATTGAAGGTTTCATCGCGGGCGATATTCACCGCGTTGATGTTGCCTATACAAAGTTTGAAAGTGCATCGCGACAGACAGCGGTTCTCGAAACATTGCTGCCTGTCGGTTCTCTTGGTGACGAAGATGAAAGCGAAGCGGGAGCGGATCAGGGAGTCGACTACGAGTTCCTGCCGTCCCCTGAAGATATTCTGGAAGAGATCGTGCCTGCAGCGTTTAAAGCACGACTGTTCAAATGCTTCCTTGATGCGGCAGTCAGCGAGCAGATAGCTCGAATGGTCGCAATGAAGGGGGCCACTGAGAACGCTGGCGACATGATCAGTGAACTGTCGATGCAGTACAACCGGGCAAGACAGTCGCAGATCACTTCAGAACTCAGCGAAATCATCGGCGGTGCAGCAGCACTTGAGTAGAAGAACAGAAACCCTGATGTGGTTTCACCAGTCAGCCGCAGTATGCGGGTTAACTGGTAACGGACAGACATTCACGACAATCGATCATACGACGAAAGCCATCGATCATGTCGACAGCAACTGACAACAAAATCGGTTCCGTAACCCAGATTATCGGTTCGACGTTCGACGCCGAATTTGGCGAAGGCTATCTGCCAGCAATCTACAACGCCGTCAAGGTAGACACTGAGATCAAGGGTGTTCACGTCAAGGTGACTGGTGAAGTCCAGCAGCATCTCGGTGGCAGTCGCGTTCGTTGTGTCGCGATGGGTTCGACTGACGGTATGGCCCGCGGAATGGATGCGGTTGACACCGGTTCGCCAATTACTGTTCCGGTTGGAAAAGAAACACTGGGCCGCGTATTCAACGTGACTGGTGAGCCAATCGATGGACGGGGCGAAGTGACGACCGAAGAAAAGTGGCCGATTCACCGCAGCGCTCCTAAACTCGAAGACCTGAGTTCGAAGACGGAAATTTTCGAAACCGGAATCAAGGTCATCGACCTGCTGACTCCGTTCGTTCGTGGTGGAAAAGCTGGTCTGTTCGGCGGTGCCGGTCTAGGTAAGACAGTCATCCTTACAGAACTGATTGCTCGTATCGCGAGTGCTCACGGTGGTTACTCAGTGTTCGCTGGAGTTGGTGAGCGAACACGCGAAGGAAACGACCTCTGGCTCGAAATGCAGGAAACCAAGATCGGTGACACCGGTCGTTCAGTTATCGAGCAGACAACCATGGTCTTCGGTCAGATGAACGAGCCACCGGGTGCTCGTCTCCGTGTCGCATTGACCGGGCTGACGATGGCAGAATGGTTCCGCGACGCCACGGGAGCAGACACGCTGCTGTTCGTCGATAATATCTTTCGCTTCTCGCAGGCGGGATCAGAAGTGTCCGCACTTCTCGGTCGTATGCCGAGTGCTGTGGGGTATCAGCCAACTCTGGGAACGGAACTTGGTGGTCTGCAGGAACGGATTACATCTACGAAGAAGGGTGCTATTACTTCAGTGCAGGCCGTTTACGTGCCGGCTGACGACCCGACTGACCCGGCACCTGCGACGGCGTTCAGCCACCTTGATGCGTTCCTTTACCTGGAACGAAAGATCGCTGAAAAAGGTATCTATCCTGCGGTTGACCCGCTGGCATCTTCAAGTCGAGTGCTCGATCCGCAGTACGTCGGTGAACGACACTACAACGCGGCTCGTCAAGTTCAGCAGATTCTGCAGCGTTATCGAGAACTTCAGGACATCATCGCAATTCTCGGTGTTGACGAACTTGCCGAGGAAGACAAACTCGTCGTTCATCGAGCACGTCGAATTGAACGATTCCTGTCTCAGCCGTTCCTCGTGGCCGAAGTCTTCACCGGTAAAGCTGGTAAGATCACTCCACTGGAAGAGACGATTACCAGCTTCGAAGAAATCTGCTCGGGCAAATGGGACCACCTTCCAGAAGCGGCCTTCATGTACGTCGGTGGCGTTCAGGAAGCTGCGGAACAAGCCGAGAAAATGGCTGCAGAAGCCAAATAGTCAAGTCGCCGCATTTTGACGAATGCGGAATGAGGAACAGTTCTGCTCGAAACGCATGCATTTCAATGAGTGTGAACTAAGAGGCAAAGCAGACTCATGGCAAACGAACTTCAACTTGTTGTTGTGACTCCCGAAACCACAATCGTGGACGAACCGGTGAGCGCGCTTCGTTTCCCTTTGTTTGACGGCCAGGCTGGAGTCTTACCTGGGCGAGCACCGCTGGTTGGCCGTCTTGGCTGCGGCGAATTGAAAATGACGACTGCTGGTGGCGAACGTTCGTATTTCGTTGATGGCGGATTCGTCCAGATCAATGGTCCAACTGTTACGCTTTTGACTGCACGATGCTTATCGAATGACGACATCGATTCGGACGCCGTTCGTTTGGAACTTGAAGAAGCAACGAAGCGGCCTGCAGCAAACGATGCTGACATAGATGCCCGTTTCCGAGACCAGGACCGTGCTCGAGCAATGCTTGCTCAAAACAAGAAGTAAGCGTGAGACTGGCGTCACGAAAGCTCCAGTTCTTCTCCACTTAGCGATGCTTTTTGAAAAACATCGCAATCGCTGTGCGCCGATGCTTTCTCAATCGCCCTTCTCCTGACAAACTGTGCAGACAGGCCATCCATTGCTTGCGGCAGAACTCGTCACAAATCTCCTTGTGTCAGGATAATCGTTTCCTCGCAATTATCGTTCAATCGAAATACAGGTCCGTTCGGAATAGAGAGGGACCAGCAGCGAAATGTCACGTTCCCAGGTCATGTCGTGGGTAATGTCTGCGGTTGTGCATACAAGCATGCTTGTTGTCCTCGGCAGTGCGCTGACAGCGATTCCTGTCGTGGCTCCTGAAGTTCCTGGGAACCGGATAGTGGTCATATCAAGCGTGGCCGATGTTGCAACTCCGAAGTCCGTGCAGCGAGAAAGCGAACCCACGGCACCGATTCAGATGTTGGAAGTACAGGATGATGTACAGCTTCCACACGACGATCCGCCTGGGTCGCGAGTAGTCGAAAAATCGGCACAGTCGCCTTCTTTGTCGTCGCAAGCTTTGCAGTTGGCCGTTTCCATGGTCAGCGTACCGAGCCTGTTGCCTCATCGTCAGCCTGGGAAGAATCCATTCAGCGAATCAGTGTCAGCACGTTCGGTGTCGCATCGTGAACGTCAGCGAGTTGCCTCATCGATCAATCATGTAGAGTTGCCGCCGACTTCGCGAACACATCCAGATTCGCTACAGCCTTCCCTGGTGAGACCCGCTGAATTACTTCCGGAACGGAGTCCAGCGCCGGCCGATATTCAGCCGAGCAATGCCAGCACGGCCAGGCAACAGTCGTCCAGCTCAGTTGCCCAGACCGTCGGTACGACTCCGATTAAACCTGCCCGACCAATTAGCAATCCAAATCCGATGTACCCTCCCGACGCTGTCCGGCAGGGACTCGAAGGGCGCGTCATTCTGTCGGTGACCATTTCGTTCACCGGTAAGGTCACCAGGGTGACGGTCGCTGCATCATGCGGCCATCAATTGCTGGACCAAGCGGCTTTGGGTGCCGTGCGCCGCTGGCGGTTCTCGCCAGCAACTCGGGATGGAAAACCCGTTGAGTGGACCGCTCGCTTGCCGATTCGCTTTCGCCTGTAACACATCCGTTGTTTTCAGGTGTTCAACGCCGCTCCTGCGATCCGCCTCAGTCAAGCTGTGACGGTTGTAGTGACTGATGTTGCCATTCGGAGCGTTGCGAGACGGAATCTTCGGAACAGCCGGAGTAACAGCTCATTTCCACCCGATGCTTAAAAACACTACGACCACTTTCAAGGCTGAGGGAAGAGGAGTGCAGTCCGGTTCCCGGTCGTCGTCTGACAAAGACGATGACTGTCGACCGGACGATTCTCCCGCCGTCGCGCGACTGTGAGGGGGACGAACGCCGCACTACGCCACTGGGCAACGCTGTTGGAACAGCCGCCTGGGAAGGCGCGGTCAGTAGGACGAACCTGAGCCAGGATAACTCGCCAGAAAGTTTTCACTGTTCCTGACTTCTCGCGAAAGGAAGTTACCAGATGAAGACGTGGCTGCTGCGCGGATTTCTTTCGGCACATTTCGTTGCGACGATTGCCGTTGGCATCTTGCTGACTGCGACTCAGCATACAGTTGCCCAGCCTCCTTCAGACGCCGATTCATCGTCGAGCGACGAAGCTCCCGGTCGGGTCGTGATCGATCGTCTGGGAGATCCGGATGAGGACTCCGTTTCTCAACCTGATGATACAGCCACGCTTCCGGAAGTAACGGTCACTGCTCCGTTCCCACGGCAACCGCTGGGAGACGAAACCGTCATTTCTGCTTCTTCGACTGAGACTGCTCGACGCCAGGTTGGCAGTTCGGTGACAGTGATTACCGAAGAAGACATCCAGCGGCGAGGCAGCCGTACGCTCAACGAGGTCCTGCGCACTGTTCCGGGGTTTGACGTGACACCTCGCGGCGGACCAGGGCAGCAGTCGACCATCTTTACTCGCGGCACGAACGGATCGCAGACGAAAGTTCTGCTCGATGGAATTCCGTTGAATGATCCCAGCAGTCCAAATCGAGCCTTTGATCCAGCCAACTTTCTGCTCGACAATGTCCAGCGGATCGAAGTTATCCGGGGACCGCAGAGCACAATCTATGGTTCAGATGCGATCGGCGGTGTGGTCAATATCGTGACTCGTCGAGGTGAAGGGCCGGCGCAGGTTCGAACGACTCATGAAGGCGGAAGTTTCGGCACGTACTCTCAGGCAACGACGATCAGCGGCAGTACAGAAAACTTCTGGTACTCGCTGTCGGGAGCCTGGTTTACGTCGGACGGATTCTCTGCGGTCAGTGCCGGAACGGAGGATGATGGATACGAGAACGGGACACTTTCTGGTCGAGTCGGGGCGTTGCTGACTGACGAGTGGGACTTCGATGTTTCGTGGCGCTACGTTGACTCTGATGTCGACCTTGATGGCTTCATGGCCGACGCCGCTCGCAACCTCGACAACGAACAGTTCTTTCTGCGGGCTCAGACAACCGTGACTCAACTCGACGGAATGCTTGAACATCGAGCTGGTTACAGCTTTGCAAGTTACAAGCGGGATGACCGAGGTGGGTTTCAAAGTTTCTTTGATGGCGAGTCGCACCAGTTCGATTATCAGGCAAAGTTGACGACGTTTGACGACGGCTGTTTTAAGCATTCTGTAACCGGCGGTGTCGAGCATATTCACGAGGATATTCTGCAAGACACGTCGAGCATGTTTATCTTCTTTCCGGCAGCGGCTTCGCAGTTTGGGACCGGCGGATTTGTCGAAAACCAGTTCGCTGTCAACGATCGCTGGTTCACGACAGCAGGTTACAGGCACGACGACTACAGCCGCGCCGGCACTGCAGATACCTATCGCGTGACAAGCCGATTTTTGATTCCTGAAGCACAAATGGCCGTGCATGGAGCAATCGGTACGGGATTCCGCTCGCCTGCTCTCGCCGAGGTTGCTGCCGGATTCGGGTTTGATCCAAACTTGCGTCCGGAAGAAAGTTTCGGCTGGGAAGTTGGAGCTGAGAAGCGGATGTTCGATGACAAGGTCGTTGTCGACGCGACCTATTTCCGGAACGACCTCGACAATCTGATAGTGTTCCCGTTCCCAACGTTCACGGCGACCAATATCGGCAGTGCGCTGACAGCGGGTGTTGAAGTCAGCGGCCAGGTCGAATTCGGCCCGGATACTTTTCTGACCGCATCGTACACAAATACAAAAACGCGAGACAACGACACACAGAACGAGCTGTTGCGTCGGCCTCGGCACAAGTTCAACGCGACACTCAGTCAGTTTCTTTGCGACAAGCAGGCCCAGGTTTCGCTCAATATGAGGTTTGTCGGTGATCGCCAGGACTTCGGAGCAACGCTCGATGAGTACTTTCTTGTGAACGCCTCGGCCTGGTGGCAAGTCTCGAAGAACGTCCGGCTGTTTGCCCGTGTCGATAACATTACCGACGAGCAATACGAGGATGTCCTTGGTTTCAATACAGCCGACATCTCTGCTTATGGAGGCGTCACGATTGCCCTGGGCGGCTACGATGACGAGTGAGTTGGGCTTAGACGCGGACGATCTTCAAGGATCGCCTTCTGGCTAAGTCTCAGGCCAGAAGTTTCTTTACGCCGGTGGAAATACGGTCGGCTTATTACAGGATTCTGCATGCAACTCAGGATGCAGGAACTGTCGGACCAGCTTTGCCAATCGGTGAGGGTGAGTCACAAATGGGACGTGGCCGGTGTTTGAGATCTCTTCGGCACGTGCATTCGGAAGCTTCTCAGCGAGCACGGCTGCCGATTCACGATGCCGGGCGGCTTCACCCTCGCTGCTGACCACGAGCGTCGGAGTCTCGAGACTGGAAATCTGATTGGTCAGGTCGAGTCCACGGAGCATCGTTATTCGTCGGGCAACGTCTCGAGTGGGGACGTTGCCCGTTTCGGCCAGCAGAAATTTCAAGCGAGTAATGTCGAACGGTGGAAACCATCGTGCGTGGTTATTCTGCAAGACTGTCTGTCGAAGTGGGAGACAATCAATCTGACCGGGCAGCCATCCCAGTGTCGCGAGTGCCAGCCGTTCGGCCATGCTGAATTTCATCGATATCAGCGGCCCCTGCAAAACGGCATGCTGAATTCGTTGTGGGAAACTTTGCATCGCGTGCAGAGCGACCGACGTGCCGAACGAAGTCGCATAGAGGTCGAATTGTTCGTCGCCAAACCGAGTTGCTGCCAGATCAAGAGACTGTGCGAGCTGTGTCAGAGTCTGAGCCTCTGGTGGATAGCCGAGGATCACGCATCGAAATTCGTCCCTCAGGAGCCAAACGGCCAGACAGAACAGGGTTGGAGTGGCGCTGATTCCGTTAAGGAAGTAGAGTGGTGGCCCCTCACCGAGTACTCGCCCACTGATAGTCAGGCCGGCTTCTGAGAAGGAAAACTCGTCGCTCTGCGATAAGAATTCATTCTGCACCTGCTTCCACGCCAATGGCGTAGGACACCCCTCTCCTGTTGCCGGCAAGACTTCGTCTGCTGGCGGAGCGTCTGCGGAACCTGGAGGAAGTTTCATTGGGGAGGGTGAATCGGTGTTGAAGTTTTCCGGCATGAGTTTAAGTGGTCGCAGATGTAAAACGGCGGCAAATCTGGCAATTGGAGCATCGATCGGTAAAAGTGCCTCGTGCGATCTGGGCCGTATTCTGGCATGATGTTTGTGAATCGGCAAATCGCCAAGGTTCATTTCAACTCGATCAAGGCGAGGGGCATGCAATTGACATCGAAAAATGGCGATCCAATTCAGCGACGAGCGTTTCTACGAGATGGGGCACTGGTTCTGTCTGCCGGCGTTGTGAGTTCGTCTTTGCTTCAGGCGAAAGACGACAATTCGGCAGTCAGCTTTGGGGTGATCACCGACCTGCATTACGCGGACAAGCCTGCCGCGGGTTCTCGATATTACCGGGAAACTCCGAGCAAACTGGCTGAGGCCGCTGAAAATTTTTCCGCTCAGAAGCCCGTATTCGTCGTTGAGTTGGGTGACTTCATTGACGCAGCAGCTTCCGTGAAAACGGAACTTGGTTATCTGAAACGGATTAACCGTGACTTCGCTGCGATTTCAAAGGACCGTCACTACGTGCTCGGGAACCATTGTGTAGACATGCTGACAAAAAAAGAGTTTCTTGACGGCATTGAACGGGAAAAGTCGTACTACTCGTTCGACTCAGGCGGCGTTCACTTCGTCGTATTGGATTCGTGCTTCCGCAACGACGGCGAATCGTACGGTCGGAAGAATTTCCAATGGACCGATCCGAATGTACCGGCCGCCGAACTCGACTGGTTGGTCGAAGACTTGAAAGCGACGTTGAACCCGACCGTTGTGTTTGCGCATCAGCGTCTGGATGTTTCAAATCATTACGGAGTAAAGAATGCCGCTGCGGTTCGAAAGGCTCTCGAAGACTCAGGCAAAGTGCTGGCCGTTTTTCAGGGGCACAGTCACAAGAATGACCTCAAAGCGATCGGCGGCATTCACTACTGCACGATGGTGGCGATGGTCGAAGGCAAGGGGACGGAAAGTAACGGATATTCGATGGTGAAAATCGAATCTGGCGGAACGATTGAGATATCAGGATTCCGCAAACAGGCGAGTTACGACTGGCCTTCTAAGTGAATTCCGGCTGATGTTATCAACCAGTGACTACATCTGCTCCTCAACGTCGATTCGACCGCGGCAGTACTTAAACCGGGCATCGAATCCGATGATGATTTCAGCGCCGATCCCGTCGGCTTCTGGAACTGGCATACTGAGCCTGCTCAACAAGTTCAACCATCGGCAAAAACAGTTAACCATCCTTCGCAAGAAAAGCAGCCAGTTGCTGAGAATCAATCGGCGACTCCTGATCGAAAATCTGATAGCAAATTGACATGATGGTGACTCCCTGAAAAAACCTGGCAAAGCTGCTCGATCTCACATCGAAAGGGCAAAGGAGCCGCCACCGGTTTTTCAACCTTCAACAATCCGCGGGACATCTTCTTGCTTCTTCCAGTAATTCACTGATCGTCAGGAAAGGAATTCGGGATTCTCTCACAGATGATGATGCTTCAATCCGTCACATACCGGAGTTTGGTGGGCTAAATTGATAGTGAGACAAACAGTCGCATTTTTCACGCGTGGTCAGACGATCAGATCAAGGCAGGCCTGGCTCGCGGTGCTCAAGACGACTGGCAACGGAACGACTGAGAATCGAGCCAGCAAATCGGCCCTGGACAGTTGTCGTGCTGCCCGGTCCATTGCGATCATCGGTCGCTGCGGAATCACAGGTTCGAGATTCAGTGCAGGGAAAGCGGTTATCACTCCGGAGCCGACCACACGGTGCCGTCGACGAATTCCGCGTCGATGAGATACACACGAGCGCTTTTCACGTTTTTGGGCAGAATCGACAGCGTCATGGCAAACGGACTCGTCTGCTTCGGTTGGACAAGATTGCGTTCTGACCCGAACTGCGTGTTGTGGGAAACGACAAACTCGTCTGCTTCGTCAAGAAAATCCAACCGGATGCGTCCGCGGATTATTGCCCAGTTGGCCTGATTGGTTGCAGTGTAATCCAGCTTGTCAGAACGAACGTTGCCAGCGGCAGCGACCACCGAGACTCGACTGAAGGTCATAGGAGCATCGCCGTCGAAACTGAACGGTGCAATCTTCTCTGGCATTTTTTCGAATTCGGGCAGCGGGACATCCGTGAGTTCGAACTGGAGCGGTACCGGTTCGACCTGAGTGATCGCCCGGACTTCGATCGAGGTTGGGATTTGCTCAAAGTAGTCGTGAAATGTGATTCCAGAATTTTTTGTTGAGCGGCGACCTGACCGCGATCCCGGGATGATTCCATCCGGTCCGAACGCAGTGACGGTGACGCGCTGGGCTTCGACACCGTGTGCTTCGAGAACCATCGAAGTCGATGAAGGAGTCATCCGCCACGACCGTAAATGGATGTCAATTCCTGCATGTGAAACCGTTGCGTCCTGTTGCGGTTGATCGAACTGCAGCGTTTCAATTTCTGTCGGCAGCGTGAACGTGAACTCCCCGCGCAGATCGATAGTGTCAATTGTGCGCGTCAAATTTTTCAGCAGAAAAGTCTCCCGAAAGACGACGGTCTGTGTCGTGGCTTTTACAGTGCGTCGCGACTTTGTCCGCCCATCGGAAACCGATTCGCCATTCGGCCCCGTGGCAAATGCCAACTGGAGATGCACCGGATCGTGCCGCGACGGGAATAGCGGATCGACGGTATTTCGCAGTCGTGCGCTGGCGGCTTCCGGAATGTCGGCCGCAGTGAACTGCAGGGTGACCCAGCCGGTTCCGGACTCGGGAATCATGTGAATCCCAAGTATCTGCACCAGAAACGGACCGGCCGACGTCGAGGGAAAACGAAGGCGTTGTAGAACCGACTCAGTATTCAGTCCAAGCTGCCGGATTGAGAATTCCGGCCACAGGCCGATCTGTCGGCAAATGTCATCAATCGCCACAAGTCGCGATTCACCCTGCAGCTTGACGCCGACGCGTTGATTGAGTGCCTTTTGGATCTGCAGGTATTCGTGGTGGTTTCTGCCGGCGCGAGTGAACTTCAATCCACAATCAACACACAGTTGTTCAAGAGCTTCGCCGGCGGTCACATCTTTGAGTTCAAGATCCGTCCTCCAGGCGGCGTCCAACTCACGCGCCGTCAGGACAGACTCGAACGGCATTTCGTCTTCGGTTTCATCTGGATTTTGCGGCCGAACCCGACGTCTGATGGCGGCCGCAGCAGCTTCTTCGATTTTCTCCTGTCGATCGAAGTTGTGTGCGATTCGATTTTTCGGAATCGGTCCCGGACCGAAGTTACACCAGGCAATGACGACACCAGCCAGCACGATAGATACTGAAATCACGATCGCATTCAGCTTCCTTGCAGTCAGCGGCACGGAAGGAATCCGTCCCTCTCGTACTCGCAGAACGAGTGCCGCCATAATCATCTCCAGGCCGAGAAAGATCAGGGCCGCCGGAATCAGGCGGCGATAGGGCGGAGATGTTGCCAGCCAGCCATGCGCCGGATCAGACCGGCGAAACTCGACGTTCACGGGCTCACCCCGTTTATGTCCCCAGACCAATGGCGCAGAAAAAGCGTGAGATCCGCCGTTTTCATCGAGATAGACGACTGAGCCTGAAAACAGCGACATGTGATTACCGGAAATCCGCTCACCAAGCGTGGCAACCGTGTCGTTCCAGATGACCTGTCGTCGGAAAGCGTCGCCGCAGCCAAGCAAAAACAGCAGAATCCCAGCGATTCCGAGTAGAACAGGATCAGACAGGTACGTCCGTCGCGTGTGCAGCATATTCATTGATGGGCCCCAAATCTGATGCGAAAAACAGCCGTACGACCGTCCTGAGCCGCACGCTCCTGCATAAGGGCGAACAGCACACGCAGGTATAACTCAGAAATTGAAGCGGCGCCTTTCACGAAATGCCACCGGCTTGTTGTTCTTCCACGTCAAACCACGAGTCTGAAATACCCACGAGATGTGAGTCTCGATAGTCGGCCCTGAAGAAGTCTATTTGAAATTAGCGTGAGTTTTCTGAGGCTTGGCGGTGATGTTCTCGCGACCTTCAGCGTGAGGCAATTTTCCGTTGGCATCGATTGACTGCTGGTGCTGTATGGTTGACCACGCAGCCCGACAGTCTGAAGATCAGCGAGTGCGCAATCTCTCGCAGTAGCTCCATCAGGTTTGATCCGGCGGCACCCAGAACAGCGTTGATCGAGTCTCCGGCCTGGCCTTTCAGGAAGCAACGGCTCATGAGATTGTCGGTTTTCAGATGGCCGCGGCTGCATGCCTGCCTCAAATTGCAAAAGCCCGAATCAACACCATTCAATTTCCAGCAATCTACAACATCATCCTGGGGCGGGTCAGGAAGGTATTCATTACTCAAATCATCTTTTCAGGGACGACGATTTATTCTGATCTGTGAGGCGGGAATCAGGAGTTTTTTTAAAAAATAGTAGAATGCTTCTCGCACGCACCAATGCCGCCGATCGAATTGCTGGTGCGAAGAGACGTACTCTACGCATACTTCACATCGTCCGTCTTTGCCTTCGCCCCTTTGAAAAGCTGTCGATGACCATATTGCCAAGATCTTCCGCATTGCAGTAGGCGGCGACGCCTCCGGAGACTTTGGCCATCTGCTCCACAAAGTTGACCAGGTCGAGATAGAAATAGTCCTCAATCAGAGCGAAGCTCGACATGTGGATGCCCTCGTTCGAGCATCGCTTTACTTCGGCGAGTGTAGCCTTTGCCGTGCGATCGGCGGGTGGGTAGATCAGCAGCAAGTCTCGACCTTCGATATGAGCTGTCGGCTCGCCGTCCGTGATCGTAATGATCTGCCGGTTTTGAGCGGGTTGGCGTTTAAGAACGCGACGAGCAAACTGCAGTCCCGCCTGGATGTTCGTGAAGTGTTGCGGCACGAAGTTCGGTGGCTGATCCAGGTTGATTCGAAGATGAACTCGCGGATCAAAGATGCTGACTTCTTTGGGCGCTGAGTAGAGTAGCTCGCGTTCGGTCATCGGACTGGCGTAACTGTAAAACCCGACCACCTGCAGAAAGTCGGCCTGATACCGGCCTCGCACGAGTCCCTGCAGCGCCATTGCGACTTTCTTAGCCTGACCGTATTTACCGTAGCGGTTCATACTGCCGGACATGTCGAGTAACACAACGGTCGCGCAGGCTGTCTGATATTCCGTGTCGTAGACGACGAGATCGTCCTGAGCGATGTCAACTGGCGATCCGCCACCCTGTCGCAGGATGGCATTCTTCAGCGTGCCATGCATGTCGAGGCTGGAAATCGGGTCGCCGTATTCGTACCGCCTGGTCTCGTCGTGGACGGTCTGCCCGGCGCCGCGGAATTCGGATTCGTGGTTGCCAACTTTATCCTTTCTGCTGACGTTGAATAAAGCATCCAGCGATTGCCCCTCAACGCGGCGGATTCCCTTCGGTGTCACTTGGAACCGGCCCTCTTCGTCCTTATCGACATAACCCTGCTCGATCAGTTTCCGAACGAGATCAGGGTGCTCCTGTTCCCACTGTAAGAGGTTGTCGAGAATTTCCTCGCCGTAGTCGAGCATGTAATTGCTCAACTCTTCGAACAGTTTGTCTGCAGACTGCGGAGTAAACTCCTGCGAACCATCCCAGCGTGAATATTGAAAATCGGGCACCAAAGGACTCTTCATTCGTTGGATTTCCTTTTGGCGAGAGTTGGCCTGATCGTTCAGGATCGCCGCAGGATGCAAGCCGTCAAGGATACCGACGCGCGGGTCAGGATCCGAACGGAATGAAGGTGTTTCCCATCATGGTCCACAGAATCGGTAGCACTGTTGCAATCAGCCTTGCCGATCAACTTGACCGATCCGTCCAGACGTCACAGGTCGGCAGAGTCACACTCAGTTTAGCCAATCGTCACGTGATTCGTCCGCCGGTGTGTCGGGAATGGTCTAAGTTTAGGGCAAGCGGCAACAGCTTGGTTTTCGGGGGAGAGGCATCGGACAGTGAGTCCGGTCGGCCGAAAGCAGGCTGCCATCACACCATGGATCAGGAACGGCACGATGCTGGTACTCAGCCGGAAGAAGGACGAGAAGATCGTCATTGGCGATAATATTTCAATCATGATTGTCGAAATTCGAGGCGACAAAGTCCGCCTTGGAATCGATGCTCCTCGCGATGTCAGCGTGCATCGCCGAGAAGTTTACGACGCCATCAAACGCAAGGAATCCGAGCAAGACTCAGTCGAAGACGACTCTACCGGTCTGTCGACCAATCAGGTACAGGCATGAGCAGTCAATCAACGGTTGACGCTGTAACTCTTGTTGAACGCGTCAGTGAGCGGGCCGCTCGCGAACAATCGTCTGTCGAAGTTCCGTTAATTGTCCTGGACGAGATGCTTGCCGCAGGTTTTCATCTCCAGCAGGAAACGCGACTGGAGTCTGCGAAGACTCTGCTCGGAGCGGCTTACCGCTCGGCATTCAACGCGAACGACTCTTCATGCGGTGACGCCTGCGTGGCGTAAGTCGTCGATGCGCTGCTGCAATTACAAAACGATTCAGCCCTGAACCGGCAGCACACAGTTTGTGGTGCCAGTTCAGGGCTGTTTTCATTAATGATTGAACGTCGTAGCCGGACTCGTAAGACATCGGTGTGGTAGCCGAACTCTTGCGAGTCCGGCTATCACCTGGTTGTATCTGAGATCCGGTTCTCGTTACTGCTTCCTCGATCTTTCGGAAATCGCACGAAGTTCTTCGAGTGAGACTTTGCCGTCTTTGTTGGCGTCAATCCGGTCGAAATTTCGCTTTAGACGGTCAGGCGATTCTTCCTTGCTGATTGCTCCGTCCTTGTCTCGGTCCATCCGACTGAACGTTTCTTCGAGCGTTACCCTGGTTGGCCTACGTTCACGATCTGACTGATCAGAGTTCGCGCGAGTTTGCTCACGGGGCTTATCTTTGCCCGCGTTTTCACTCTGCGGACGCCGCGAACGGTCGCTCGCCCTCATGTCAGAATTCTGCCGGGTACGATCCATCAAGCCTTGCCCGTTTCCCGGAGGAGGACCTAAAAGTTCTCGACCATCGAGTGAACCATCACGATTCTGATCAAGACGATCGATCAGCGTGACAGCCTTCGCCAGTTCATCACGACTAAGCCGCCCATCTTTGTTAGCGTCGAGAATCCGAAGAAAGGCCGGGCCACCATTTGACGGGCGGTCACCCTGTTCAGGCCGCCGCATTGCATCTCCAGTTTGCTTTGGACGATCGGAATCCGATCGTTTGGCATTGCCATCACTGGCTGGCCGACCGTTCTGCTGGCGGTTGAATTGTTCAACCAATTTTTGAAACTCCTGCTGAGTCAGCGAATCATCTCGGCCTTTGCCAGATCGTTCAAGAATTACAGTGACCATTCGACGTTTTTGCTCAGGAACTTCCTGGGCTGTGAGCTTGCCGTCCCCATTTGTGTCGAGACGTTTAAACATCTCAGGTGAATTTTCTATCTGAACGGTGCGGCCGTTCGTCTGCCTGGGGCTCCCTTGCCCCATCTGCTGTCGGAGTCTCTCGAACTCTTCAAGTGTGATGGCATCCTTCCCAATCCTGTCGAACGCTGGCGCGAATCGTTTGGCAAGCTGTTCTGGCAGTTCGTCCCTGGCAATCTTGCCATCGCCATTCTGGTCCAGACGTTTGAAAAACTCTGTCGCATCGGACTGACGGCCACCTGATTTTCCTGGCCGCCGTCCGGCGCCATCACCGTCCCTGGCAGATGGGACATCGGTCGTGTCGGCAGTCGCCTTGCTGAATTCCGAATGCGTCAGTTCGCCATTTTTATCCGCATCGCCCAGTCGCACGAGTCGCTCGAAGAATCGGATTTCTTTTTCCGGAATCTCGTCCGCTACAAGTTTCCCGTCACTGTTCTTATCGAGCTTCTTGAACAGCCCGTCCGTGTCTTTTCCATCCTGTGTCATCGCGGCGGTCGAACATGCGAGCACGATTCCTGTCAGCATGCAGAAGCGTTTCATGATTTGATTCCTGGTAAGCCGGGTTTCATTTCCGATTGTGACAAATCCGGGAAGAATCACCCGGGCTTTCTGTTTCAGCAAATACGGGACGAGGCGACGCCTTTTAACAGATTCTTATCTGTGACGATGACGCCGCAATTATTAAACCCTCGGGAAATCAGAAAGTTTCGCAACGAAAAACCAGAAAAGGAACGAAGACTGGATTCGGTCTTCGTGCCCTGGTGTCTGCTTCGAACGTAACTTCGCTCAGGCGACGTTTCCGAGTCGGAAATACTTTTTGCCCGACGAAGCCATCTGCTTCAGTGAGTCCGTTGCTTCGAATCGCTTACCAAAGTCGGCAAACTGTTCCAGTCGTTCGACGATGGCTCCCGCACTTTCGGTGTCGCACCAGTGGAGAATTCCGCCTTTGAACGGTGGGAAGCCGATGCCGAGCAACAAACCGAGGTCGACGTGCGTCGGTTCAGAGACGATGCCGTCTTCCAGAACTCGGGTCGCTTCGAGAAGCATCGGCAGGAACAGTCGGTTTGTGATTTCTTCTTGAGAGAACTTCTTCGAGTTCGTTCGATGTTTCTCCAGGAATTCGGTGAAGTCAGGATCCGGAGCAGGTTTGCCTTTCGGGCCGACGTACTGTCGGAATCCTTTGCCCACCTTCTTGCCGAGACGCCCGGCCTGAACAATGTTTTCCAGAAGCGGGCACATGTCAGTTCGGTCCGAGAATGCTTCTGACACAACCTTGCCGGCAAACATAGCGACGTCCGTCCCGACCAGGTCGTGCAGGGCAATCGGTCCCATCGGCATGCCAAATCGGGAAGCCGCTTTGTCGATGTCGTCCATCGTCGCTCCTTCGCAAAGCAGAAGCAGCGACTCATTCATGTACGGAAGCAAGACCCGGTTCACCAGAAACCCCGGGCAGTCCTTCATGACGATCGGTGTCTTTCCGATCTTCCGTGCGAGTGCAACGACTGTTTCCACCGTTTGGTCGTCGGTCTTTTCGCCGCGGA
>CALGTK010000415.1 GCA_937904325.1 uncultured Planctomyces sp. | reverse complement strand
GGGCGTATTTTGTCGTGTCCGAAATGATGCTGGCTGCCGATGACAAGGTGGAGTGGCGAATTGTTGCGGATGTGAATCAGGATCAGACCGACGTAGTAAACCTGAATCGTCGAATTACAGATTCATCTGATATCGGCGGTGAGATATCGCAGGATATTGCAGACAATTCTGATTGGCTGCTGGCAATTATTTCTGCGGCAGACGGTCGGCAGGTCGGAAGCGACCGGCTGCGAACTCACCGCCACCAGTCTAATGTGCTGTTTAATGTGATGCGAGGTGGCCTTCCGGTCGATGGCTATCAGATTACCAAAGCAGACCTTCTTGATCATATTCGCAACTTCAACAGTCCGGCATTTGAACGTCACTGTGGGACTTTGGAAGCGTTGCCTGATCGACTTGAGCTTGAAGAGCTGCAGTTGCAGATTCAGACAACTGCCGATCGAGACCTGACGCGGATCGTCGCCGAGTATTTGCCATTCACATTCAGTCGGCGGCACGGAGATCCAACTCGCCCATGGAATCGGTTTTCGATTGATTTGCTGAGCGAAGACGGTTCTCAAAACCTTAGCTATGAAGGCAACTGGCGAGACATCTTTCAGAATTGGGAAGGGCTCGCTCTTTCCTATCCGAATTATATAACTGGGATGGTGTTACGGTTTTTGAATGCGTCCACAGCGGACGGGTACAACCCATACCGGCTTACGAAAGACGGCTTTGATTGGGAAACGCCCGAACCGAATTCACCCTGGTCGAATATCGGTTACTGGGGCGATCATCAGATTGTCTACTTGCTGAAGTTGCTGGAATGGTCTCGAAGCTTCGAGCCGAAACGACTCAATTTGCTACTTGATGACCAGTCATGCGCGTATGCTCAAGTGCCGTATCGGATTCGAACGTTCGAAGAAGTCGTCAATGATCCCCAGAATACAATTGAATATGACCATGTCCTGGCCGGACAGATTGAGGAACGCGTCGCGGAGATGGGGGCAGATGGGAAACTTCTCCAGTGCGCAGGTGGTGGCCCGTTACATGTTTCGTTGCTGGAGAAACTGCTTGTTCCTGCCTTGGCCAAGCTGACCAATTTTGTTCCAGAAGGTGGTGTGTGGCTGAATACACAAAGGCCAGAATGGAACGACGCGAACAACGCTCTGGTCGGTAGCGGTCTTTCGATGGTGACAACCTGCTACCTTCGACGCTTTCTCGTGTTCATGATTGACTGGCTGTCGAACAGTAACGTCCCTGAAACGTGCCCTGTATCGCCTGAAGTTGTCACGTTGCTGAGAAGTGTCCACGCAGTCGTTCGCTCCAATTCAGAGCTATTCTCGCAGTCACTATCGGATCTTCATCGCCGCTCCATTGTTGATGCATTGTCGGAAGCAGGGTCACTCTATCGAAGTCAACTTTACAGCCGAGGCCTTTCTCAGGCCAAAGAAGAACTTTCCACACGTGAATGCTGCGACTTCTTCCAGCAGTGCCTCGAGATGATCGATCATACGATTCGATCAAATCGCCGGACAGATGGGCTGTACCACTCATACAATCTACTGTCGCTGTCTGACGGAAGTGCGCAGGTGCGGCGACTGTATGAAATGCTTGAAGGGCAGGTTGCGGTGTTGAGCAGCGGATTGCTGTCGGCATCCGAGGCTGTAGGAGTACTGGACGCTCTTCGGAACAGCAGGATGTACCGCGCGGATCAGCAAAGCTACACACTTTATCCAGATCGAGAATTGCCGACGTTCCTGGAGAAGAACGGGATTTCTGCAGGCTCTGTCCTGCAGTCAGTATTGTTGCAGCGGTTGATCGCTGATGGCGATACTTCGGCAGTGCGAGTCGACGTCAATGGTGATGCTCACTTCAACGGCGATATTCGGAACGCGGCTGGTTTTGAAGTAGTATTAGACGAGCTGGCGGAAATTGATTCGTTGAGACAACTTGTTGATGCTGAACGTGAGTGGTTGCTCGAAGTGTTCGAAGAGACGTTTAACCACGCCGACTTCACCGGCCGATCGGGGACATTCTTTGCCTATGAAGGACTCGGATCGATCTACTGGCACATGGTCTCGAAACTCGCACTTGCTGTTCTCGAGAATGTGATTTTGGCTCGTGAGTCGTTGGCCGATCCAGCCGTTGTTGAGCGTCTTCATGGTTATTACCGGGAGATTCGCGATGACCTCGGGCTGAAGAAGACACCGGGCGAATATGGTGCTTTACCTTGCGACCCTTACTCGCATACTCCACGACACGCCGGTGCTCAACAGCCCGGCATGACGGGACAGGTCAAGGAAGACATTCTGTGCCGATGGGCCGAAGTGGGGGTTCGGATTACAAATGGAAAACTGCATTTTTCACCGGCATTGTTCGAGTGCGAAGAAGTTCTGGAGAATGACTCGATATTCGCATTCTACGATCTGACAGGAACTTTGCTCGAGCTGCTCATCGAGAAGGGAGACTTCGCGTTCACACTCTGTCAGATTCCAGTCATCTATCATTGCGGAGAAGAACGCAAGCTCGTTGTTGGCTATGCAAATTCTGAATTCGTTGACCGACAGAGCCTTGCCTTAACAGATGACGAATCGACCAGCGTCTTTTCCCGGCGGGGCGAGATCAATCGGATTGATGTTTACTTTGAGATGTCGTCTCCCGGCTAACTAACAGATTGTCCCTCCGCTCTCTTCGTTCCTGGAAAATAACATGTCGTTGAAATCAGCATTCTATTCAGCCACCGTCATCCTGTGTTCTGTTTCGTTTGGACCAGCGGCGCTTGCGCAGCAGGATTCCGCGGACACGTCGTCGGCAAAGATGAAGCTCGTCTGGAGCGACGAGTTTGACGACGATTCGCTGAACTACTCCAAGTGGGGAATTCAGGAAAATGCGTTTGGCGGTGGCAATCAGGAACTGCAGATCTTCACGGACCG
>CALGTK010000414.1 GCA_937904325.1 uncultured Planctomyces sp. | reverse complement strand
CCTTCGATCAGAAGCTCTATGATACTAAAGCCCGCACCTATTCGCCGGAAGAAAGTATGGCGATGATGGAGCTCCAGGAGGGCTATCGCGTCGAGCTTGTGGCCGCTGAACCGATGGTGCAGGAACCAGCAGCGATTGCATTCGATGGCGATGGGAAACTCTACGTGGCGGAGTTGAACACCTACATGCAGGAAATCGATGGCAAGAACCAACACGACCCGATCTGTCGTGTTGTGCTCCTTGAGGATACCGATGACGACGGCCGCATGGACAAACGCTCGGTGTTCGTGGATGGGTTGAAGCTGCCGCGAATGATCCAGCCGATTGATGATCGGGTATTGATTCGTGAAACGGATACCTTTGACCTGCACAGCTATCGAGACACGGACGGCGATGGCATCGCCGATGAGAAGAAACTGGTCTACGAAGGGGGCAAGCGCGGGGGTAACCTTGAGCACCAGCCCAGTGGACTCGAGTGGAACATCGACAACTGGATGTATGTGACCTACACCGCCAAGCGTTACCGCTGGGCAGGGGACAAGGTGATCGCTGAAGACATTCCCGGTGGCTCTGGTCAATGGGGCGTGACGCATGATGACGTCGGGCGCAATTTTTTCTGCACGGCCGGTGGGGAGAACCCGGCAATGCATTTTCAACGACCGCTCGTCTACGGCAAAATTTCTCTCCCCGGTGAGCAGGTGAATGGTTTTCGCGAAGTGTTCCCGCTAGTACAGATTCCCGACGTGCAGGGTGGCAAGGGACGATTCCGTGCCGACAGTCTGACGCTCAATAATTTCACCGGCTGCGCAGGTCAGCACATTTTTCGTGGCGATCGCCTGCCCGAAGATTTCTACGGCGACTACATCATTCCAGAACCGGTCGGGCGGCTGGTGCGTCGTGCAAAGGTTGTGAATGAGAATGGTAAATTGGTAGTGCACAATGCCACGCCAGGCACAGAATTCCTGCGCAGCCGCGATGCCAACTTTCGGCCCGTCAATGCCAAGACGGGGCCGGACGGGTGCCTTTACCTTTGTGACATGTACCGCGGGATCATTCAGGAGGGCAACTGGGTGCGCCCCGGTTCGTACCTTCGGACGGTGGTCGAAAACTACGGGCTGGATAAGAACATTCAGCGCGGACGGATCTATCGCATCGTCCATGAATCAACCGAGCGCCGAAAGAAACCACAGATGCTCAAGGCACCGATCTCAGAACTGGTCGACACGCTTTCTCACACGAATGGCTGGTGGCGGGACATGGCTCAGAAGTTGATCGTCGTGCGTCAGGATAGGGGTGCTGTTCCTGCGCTCAAAAGCCTGGCCGAGAGTGGCGGGAGCCCGTTAGGCAGGCTACATGCGTTGTGGACGCTGGAGGGACTCGGAGTTTTCGATACAGATCTGATCGTTAAAAAAATGCGAGACCCAGATGCCCGTGTCCGTGCGGCGGTGATACGACTTTGCGAACCCGAACTACTGAAGAATAATACAGCTTTGCTCGCTGCAATCAAACCGCTTGCCTCTGATGCTGACATCGACGTCGCGATTCAAGTCGTGTTGTCGATGGCCTACACGGGAGCCGAAGGCGGCGATGAATTGGTGATGGCAGCCAATGCGAGCCATCCCGGTAGCGAAGCAATGAGCCGCATCACCGAGATCGGGCATGCCCGGATGGTCGATGCCAAACGCCGTCAGGAGAAGAGCAAATTCGCGGCCCAGGGTGAGGTGAATTTCCAGACCGTTTGCGTTGCCTGCCACGGAGCGAACGGCAAAGGCACTTCCGCTCCCGGTTTGGATGGAGTAATGCTCGGAGCCCCACTCGTGGGTTCGCCTCGCGTTCTCGGACGGAAAACCATCCCCATCAAGATCCTGCTCAAAGGGATGCATGGCGAGCTGGATGGCAAGTCGTATCCTGGCCCAATGTTGCCGCTCGAATCCTATGATGATGAATGGCTGGCCTCGGTGCTGACCTATGTACGCAGTGCATGGGGAAACAAGGGCAAGTCCGTCAGTAAGGATGACGTCGCAGCGGTTCGTGCAGCCATCGCCGATCGCAAGGAAATGTTCCTGTCATCAGAGATCCTGGCCATGGCTCCGATTCCTGCAGCCGAGATGGCAAAGTGGGAGCTGACCGCCAGCCACCAGAGCAAAGGATGCGATCAGGCCATCGACAACAATCCGAGAACCCGATGGGACACTGGTCGTGCGCAGCGGAAGGGCATGTGGTTCTCCTTTGATATGAAGGAGTCTCGCGAACTCACCGGGATCACGTTGCGCTGCGAGGGTTCACCCGCCGATTATCCGCGCCGCTACACGCTGGAAGTTTCCGATGATGGCGAGCAATGGAAGCAGGTGGTCAGTCCTCAGAAAGGAAATTCACCCGTCACCGACATTCTGCTCCCGGCAACGAAGACGCGTTTTGTCCGCATCAACCAGATTGGGCTGGCGGATGGCAAGCACTGGTCGATCCATCAGCTCGATGTCTATGCCAAGGCTGAGCGCTGATTCTTCGCAAGTCCGTCCGGACAAAACCAAGAGGAGACCCGCGAGAAAATGCAAAACATCTTATTACGAAAAGCAATCCTAACCACAACGATCGCCGACCTCCTCCGCAAACATGGCGGCAAGACGGGTGAAGAATTGAAAGCTGAAGGGAAATGAAACACCTCCTTTCATTGTGCGTCTTATAGGGAATCTGCTATATCACCTATAAACACTA
>CALGTK010000413.1 GCA_937904325.1 uncultured Planctomyces sp. | reverse complement strand
GAGTCACGCAATTCACGTCACCGTCTTCTCGCCCGGTGGGACAGAACTTGAGTGGCACCGCCGCAACGTTGTCTTCAGAGGCAGCGTAATCAGCGTCGCCTTGCCCATCAGTTTGTCGGCAGCCCCTGGTCGATATCGAATCGTCGTCGAGCACGCCATCACGGGCGCAACGAGTGAAACGACGTTTGACGTCATTCAAAAGTGAGGATCCGATCCATGCACGCAAACAAGCTCTTAAGCAAGGTAACCCGCCGCGTCAGCGAGGGACCAGGGCTCCAGATTCTGGCTGGAATCCGTCCCTCGCTGACGCGTCAGGTTTCCATAAACAATAGTCTTCAACAGACTGCCAGCGTGTACCGACTGATCTTTTCGCACGCTCGCAGAATAAGCCTCATCGGCAACCTGGCAGTTTGCATAACATGCGTATCATTGAGTGTTTCGTTGGCCGACGACAACTCCGAATCACTCATCATCGATGACGATTTCGATAAGTGGGACTGGATACCGATTGATTTCAATCAGCGTCGTGATGGTCGAAAACGAATCAAGGAAGGTCGCATTCTTCCGTTCGAACACCGAGGTCCGTTGCTGCGAATCGCCGACGGCTTCAAGTTACCATCGGGGCGGATGCTGGAAGACACGGAAGCTTACAACGGCCGGTCGGCATTGCTTGAAGATACTCAGATTGGACTCCACGACCGCTACTCATCGATCATTCGCCCTGATACCAAATACCGATGGTCAGTCGCTGTGAAAGGCGAAGGCAGATTTCAGTTTCGAGCCTGGGTGGGGGCAAACAATCTCAGGTCCGGCGAATTTCGATGGCTCGGTTTTCCGAATCTGATTGAAGTGACCGCATCGAAAGACTGGATGGTCCATGAGGGCGTCTTTCAGTTGCCCGAGCTAAGTGCTCCTGGATTTCTTCTGCCGGAGAAAGTGTCCGCAGCCATCGTCATCGATCGGAGCGACCGAGTGGCAGTGGATGCGTTTCGTGTATGGCAGATCAAATGAAGTATGAACGCCGCCCGCCTGTCAACACCAGAGATAAACCACCGATGGCACGGCTCACAGGCCACAGATTTATGAAACCTTACATCTTCCTTTTGATGCTCTCGATACCTTCACTTGCCGTGGCCGCGCCACCGTTCGGCACGGCTGAGGGCTTATTCGATCTCTCGAATTCAAAAACGCTGGGACTAACCACGATTCCCGGTGAGCATGTCGAGATTCATCACGCGACCGAAGAGAGTGGATTCCGGTTTGCTCATCATCCGGGCCTGATCGCGTTTAAAGGTCGGATTTACTGCTCATGGTCCAACGGTCGTGTGCATGAGGACCGGCCGAATCAACGCGTGCTTTATGCATCGAGCGCAGATGGCAGTACCTGGTCGGCGGCTCGGGTTCTTACTGCACCACCAGAGAGCGTTTACGGCAGTTGTGTCGCCGCCGGGTTTCACGTTCACGATGAGAATCTGGTTGCCTGTTTCACGCTGACGCACGACTACCCGACTCCGAATCTTCAAAACGAAAAGAACGCCGCGTGGGCGATCGTTTCGCAAGACGGCATTGACTGGGGCGAGCCAGCGAAGATCGCCTCAGGCTTCTACATCGAAGCTCCGCGAACGCTATCGAACGGCCGATTGTTTCTCGGCGGCGAGCATACCGGAGAAATCTGGAAGTCGCATCAGGCACGAATGCGGTTGCTGTATACCGACTCGGCAAACGGAATCGACGGCTGGAAGCAGGCTGCCATCGACCCGTCCGTCGTGAAGCCGAACGGCTTGAAAGTGTTTGGTTACACCGAACCTTGCCCATTCGTTCGAGACGATGGCGTCATTGTCTGCCCGTTCCGCAATCAAAGCGGATTTCTCTACGCAAGCGTCAGCCTAGACAACGGCGAAACGTGGAGCGTTCCGCAGCAGACTAACTTCCCGGATTCAATGGCACGGTTCAACACGGGCCGTTTGCCGGATGGGCGAGTTTACCTCATCAATAATCCCGGCCCCGGCCAAATGAATCGCAGCCTGCTGACAATTTCAATGAGTCACGACGGTGTTCTCTTTGATCGTGCCTGGATCATCCGCGGAGAACCGACGACTCAGCGTTTCAAAGGCAAGGGAAAACGCGACGGCTGGCAATATCCGAGTTCACTGGTTTGGAAGAATTCACTCTTCGTCGCCTGTTCCGTCAACAAAGAGGACGTCGCCATTACGCGGGTTGACCTGGACTCATTCGGTAACAGAGCAAGGAAGTGAGTGGAAAACACCAGGAATTGCATCTGCACTGTTGCGAGCTGGATCTATCCGGTTCGAGGATAAATTAAGGCGGGCCTACCGCACTCCAGACGCTGGCTTGACGAAAACCGCAGCGAAAAGGGCATACGATGTCACAATGGTCTTGTGTTCTGGAACTGGATAGTCAACGTCAAAGAGTCGCCGGCAGCGAGACCACGCTGTGTGATGCGATCCGTGCTGGTGCGGACCTGCGTATTGGGACAGCATTTCGACACGACGAGCACATCGATACCACGTCGGACTGCAACGAGCGGATTCGCGAGGTGATGGACTTTCGAGTGACCTACCTGTTGGACAATCGCTGGACGGCAGGGATTGAAACGCTTCGCATGCCGATCGCGTTGCCCGATGGTTTTGGCCCGCGGGCATCGATGTCATTCTTTATTTATAATCAGGATGGCCACCAGGCGATCGCTCGACCTCACCTGGATGGTCAGCACGCGTCTGGGAAGCCTGGCGCTTCGCCGACTAACGAATATGCCGAGATGCCCAGGTATCGTGAATTGGAAAGCTGGGACGCAGACACCAATGCACCGAGTAGTAACTTTGTCTACGAGTTTGAGTACTTCCGCTATTTTGTGCACGACGCCTGGAAAGAAGTCCTCTCACACGATGCAGAAGGTCGCATCAACTCAGGATCTGTAGACGACCTGGCCAACGCATTTTCCGACGCCCGGGAGATCAAAGTCGCCATTGGCAATCTCTGCAACGACCTCGCCGATACTGATGACGCTCAATTAGAACATGAAGTGTTTGTTCATATTGGTGCCGGTTACTACTACATCGACCGAAAACAATTCATGGCGTCCGCCAATCCCGTAGTTCGGACTCGCCCAACGATTCCGCTGGGCTACCGCACGTCCCGCTGGGATTTCGGCTGGCTCATGCCACGCAGCGACGGGCATTTAGCACGATGGCTCTGCAATCCCTACACTTTGCAATTCGAAAAAACGACCACGAAACATCCGATGCGGTGGTTCGTCAGCCACTAGACCATTTTCATGGTTTCTGTGCAGGAGCGGGAACACTGAGAGGTCTTTGTTACGGTAGTGGGCTTCCTGCAGAACACTGAAAACCAATTATGAAAGTGCTCTGGTTTATCGATCTGACAGCGCAGGAAGTTCCGTGACTCGATTCGATTGTCAGTCGCGAAACCGGAATGAGTACAGATCCGCATCATGCAGGACGAACCTCACTCGCACCGGTTGGCCGATCAACGGGGAAAGATCGGTCTTCCGTCTCCAGTGTACGCTGCGGTCGAGTGTGTCGCCGAATAGTTCTTCGCAATCGTCGAGTGAGAATCCGGGCAGTGGCTTGCCTAACGCATCCTGAAGCTCCACTTGAAGACTTCCTGCGGCGGATGTGGCGAAGTTTAAGCGGAGTGTCTTCCCGGTGAAGGTGATTGGTTTCGTGACGAGTTCGCCACCGCTCATCGGAGCCTGGACGGAGACAAAGCCATCCAGTCGCAAACTGTAACGCCGTAGCAGGTCGAAGTTGTCAGTCCAGTAACTCTCGGTTGCGTAGAGCGAGAGTTCGTTTGGGGCTCCTTCGAGCGTTCCTTTCGTTTCGATCGCGTGCCAGCCGATGAATTGATGTCCGTAGTTCCACGTTCCTTTGCGCTGGATCCCTGGACGCAGAAATCCTTCGTTCCAGCGTTTGAAGTGGACGCCATCGCGACTGGCCATCAGCAGCCCTTCGGTGATCGCCCTGCCGTACCGTTCGCTCGCTTTGGCACGCCAGAGGCGGTGTTGCGGTTCGGGGAGCGCTCGCAGCGATGCGGACCAACGGCGTGTTCTATCGGGCCCAGCACTGGCGCGGGCTTCGTGGTCTGGTCCGTCGTTGTGGCCTCGCTCGACATAGCGTGTCGGAAAGCCAATCAACAAATGCGGAGCGCGATGATACGGCTTGACCTGGTTTGTATAGAGTTGTTCCGATGGTGACTCGACGTAGCTCAGATCTTTCTGCTCCGTCCAGTCGATAAAGTCCGTCGACACAGCAGTGCGGATGGCACGATGGCCCTGCGGGTTCCAATCGTCCTTCTTGTCGTAGCCGCCCCTGGTGAAGTATCGCCAATACGCGCGATAGTGGCCGTGTTGAGCATCCCAGAACGCAAGGTTCTGCGAATCGAACGCTCCGTCAGTCAGGATCGGTTTGTCGCTCATCGGTGACCAGTGCAACCCGTCCGGCGATTTGAATGCGAGTAACCCGCGGCGGAAGTCTTTCGGCCGGAAGTTGGCGGGAAGCAGCGCCTTGTAGCGGGCGTCAGGCGGTGCGGCGGGGTTCTGGTCCTTGAACACAGCTGGTTCGCCAGGTTCGGACATTGCGTCTCCGACCTTTTGTTTAACCATGACAATATTGTTCGCCTTGCTCCCCTGGAACTCGTGCAGGCCCAACGCAGGCTTTCGCCAGTGGATGCCGTCATCGCTCTCTGCATAACAACAGAACTGACCGTGAGTGCCGGCATCAACGCCGTTGGGAGTGACGGTGAGTTGCCCGGCTGCGTAGTACATTCGGTATCGCTCACCGTCCTTGAAAATACTGTGATAGACAGAGCCGCTCCCTTCCCACGGTTCGTCGTGTTTCATGACGACTTTTTGCGGAACGGGATGATGCAATCGCAACTCCGCTTTGCCGACAAGCCGGTCGATCAGTCCTCCCTCAACGAACAGTTCACGCCGCGAACCGATGTCAACTGCCTTTGGCGGTTGAGCGATTGCCGACAGCAAAGTCATTTCAAAGAGCAACAAGACGGTAAGGCTGCGCATCATTGAGTTCCATCACTATGTGTGGTACAGATTAATTCGACGAAAGACTCCACAATGCCGGTCGCACCATCCCTGTTCAGTGTATAACAGGCCGTAACAATGTGGCCGAGCTGGATCTCGACGGACTAAATATAACTCTGCCAGCAATTTGTGCGAGCGGCGATTATGCCGTGGCAGATTTCATACCACAAAACACCGGCCAGACGCGATCACGGACCCTGATTCAGATGTCGATCTTCCGGGCTAGACAGCTACATTCATTGTTGACTGAACTCGAATGACCGGCAGGCCGGTGGCTCTGCGAATCCACTATTTTTAATCTGACCTCTACGCGTTCAGAATAGAAGACTCGCCATGATGAGCCAACGATTTCGATCAGCATTTGTCGCATTCAGCGTAGCTGTAATTCTGTCGATCGACACTGTCAGTTCGTCGGCGGTCGAGCCGATCGACATTGGAAGTCGGCGAGAACTTTTCGTCGATCAGTATCTTATCGAGCGACTCGACGGAGTGAGACTGGAGCTGCATCGTCCAACACGCCGCGAAGTCGTATTTCGCTCTGATGCGCCGTGGGAAGGAAATGGCAGCGCCTATCAAAGTGTGTTTCAGGATGGCGACCGCTTCCTGATCTACTACCGCGGCGGCCATCATCCCAATTCGAAAGCTTATCAAACCAGCGAAAACTCATGGGAAACGCTTTGCGTGGCCGAAAGTAGAGACGGCATTCACTGGACGCGTCCCGAATTA
>CALGTK010000412.1 GCA_937904325.1 uncultured Planctomyces sp. | reverse complement strand
CATCTTCCGGGCCTTGCAGGATCATTCCAGAGAGATTCAATCTGCCAGTCTGTCTTTGCCTGGTTCGTGAGTCCATAAATGCTGAACCGGTTGACCTTTGGCAGAGCCAAAAACAATTCTCGCGTATTAAAAAGATGATCATGCCATGCTTGTCAGGTCGCTTACTTGATCGCGATAAGTTGTTCAGTCGTGCGGATGAAGATGACTCCGTCGGCAATGGCTGGCGTTGCAAAGCACGGTTGGCCCATTTGATTTTGAGAGACGACGTTAAACTTCGGGCTGGCTTCCAGCACATAAACCGATCCATTTTCGGATGCACAATAAATATGCCCTCTTCCGGCGACCAGAGATGCCGTAATGGATGCACCAGAATTTAACCGGTTTTCGTACATCTTCTCGCCGGTATTCGCGTTGAAACAACGGATGATTCCGTTGGTGTTGCCAAGATACAGGTAGTCTCTGTAAACGACCGGCGTAGACATGTAGGAGCCGCCGCGTTGCGTACTCCAGACAATCGAGTTGTTCGGCTCTTTGTTTTTCGATGGAGAAATATCGCCTGTCGCGTCTGGGCGTACAACAAAGATTGGCGATTGGGCGCCGTGCGCACTGGTGATGTAGAACAAGCCGTTCGCCGCGAACGGTGTCGGTACAGGATTGTCCCCACCGCCACGAATACGCCAGAACTCTTTGCCGGACTTCATATCGTAAGAGACAACCCACGGCCAACCGTTGATGACCGCCTGACTTCTCGACGCTGTCGTGTGAATAAACGGAGTTCCCCAACTGCGCTCGCAGATTCCTTTACGTGAAGTTCGCCAGAGTTCTTTGCCATTGGAAAGATGGAACGCTGCGATGAACGGACCTTCTGGATCATCACAAACAACTGTAATCTGATCGTTGTGGATAGTTGGTGAACTCGCGTAGCCCCATCCTATTCCGTACTTGCTGATGTTGATGACGCCAAGATCCCGCTTCCATTTCGGTCGGCCCTCGAGGTCGTAGCAGTAAAGGCCTTCGGAACCCAAAAAAGCGACGACATTGTTTCCATCAACGGCAACGCTGGTGTTCGCATGAGTGGCCTTGGCATGTCGAGTTGCTCGGGGTGTCCCGCGGTGTGCTGTCTGACGCCATAGTTCGATACCAGTGCGTCGGTCGTAACACAGGATGACCCAACTCTGTTCTCCATTGTCGTCAGCCGCATTTGGCTGGCCGCCTTTGCCAACTGCAAGGGGAGCTTTTCCATCGGCTGCAACCGCGGTTGCCAGAAAAATGCGATCCCCGACAACGACCGGACTCGAATGCCCAAGGCCCGGAACTCGCACTGACCAGAGGACTCCTGAAATTTTGCCTGCAGCCTCATCTGCGTTCCATTTAGTGCGGATATGCTGTTGCTCGGCCACGCCTCGAGCGTCGATGCCCCGGAATGATGGCCAATCGGTACTGCTGGTTGAATCAGTCGTATCTGTTGACGACTCTCGCGTTCGAGTCCGGTTTGGCAGTTTGCCACCGGTGGCACCAGAATATTTTGCAGGGAGATTCAGAAAGACAGAGTTTTGATCACCCGAATTGGCAACTGCGATATCGGCGAATCCGTCACCGTTCAGGTCGCCCGTATCCAGGCCATATGTCGCGGTGGTTTCGCTGCCGAAGTGGACTTCCGAAAAATTCGAACCGTCGCCATTGTTGAAGAAGACGGAATTCTCCTGATCAACATTACCGACGATCAGGTCCAGATCGTTGTCATTGTTCAGATCAGCGATGGCGAGAGCATAGGTTCGACTGTTCTCGGAACCGAAGTCGATCGTCGCGGCGAACCCGCCTCTACCGTTCCCCGAATAAATTCGATTTCGTTGAGAAATGTTACCCACAACGATGTCCGGATAGTCGTCATTGGTCAGTTCTGCAACAGCAACGGCGCGTGTATTCTCGCCCGGTTGACCGAAGAGAATTTCGTCGTTGAAATTTGTATTGCCGTCGTTCAACAGAATGGCATTTTGCTGAGCGTCTCGGTTTGCCAACACCAGATCAAGATGCTCGTCGTTGTTCCAGTCTACGACTGCGACATCGATTGTCGAATCTCGCTCTTGGCCGAAAGGTCTACCCGGCCCAAAGTGACCGGTGCCGTCATTCAGATAAATTCGATTCGTTCGACCTCGACAGGTTGCCAGAATGTCAACGTCGCCATCACGATCGATATCAACTACCAGCAGGCTGCGAACACTTGATGGTTTCCCGAACGTTGAACCTGCTTTAAATTGTCCTCGGCCATCGTTGAACAGGATATGATTGGGGGCCATGTCATTTCCAACGGCAATATCAATGTCTCCATCGCCGTCGAGATCTGCTGATTCCGTTGCATAACTTGTGCGACGTTCGTCCCCCAACGGGCGTTGAATGTTAAGAGCGGCTCGTCCCAGATTCAAAAATACGAAGTTCTGCTGAGGCCAATGACGGCCGTTAGCTACGATCACGTCAGGATGATTGTTGTTATCGACGTCTGCAATTCGTACCGAGGCCGATCGATTTGACTCTGTCCCCAGATTCAACCTTTCACTGGTTCGGAAAACTCGACGGTCATCTGCTCTGATCTGGTTAGAAGGCGGAGTCGACTGCAACGCCCCCAGCCACACGACAAAAATCCAACACAATTGGCGTGCCAAACCGCAATCCGTGTAACCTGGTTTTGTCGTTGTGGACATCATTGGATCATTTTTCTTTTTCGGTCCGGCGGGTGTCACAGGACTTGCAAACAATGCCCTTCACGTCTGCTCCCTATCCGATCGACTCTGGAACTATGCGGCAGACGGTGACAATACCGCATTCAACGTCATCAGACGCTATCGATCTGTCGCCTTGCGAAGTTCGGGCGTTTTCTGAGACTTCCACGCTTTGATTTCCTGGCGGAGGACCTTAACAGCTTTCGTCAACTGCCGATCTATACCTCTGGGGATTTCCGTTGGACGAGGCCAGACCGTTACGTGCGGAATAGCCCCGTTCAGTTCCATGTCCTCGCCAGTGGATTTAACAAACCAGCCACGAAACGGAAGTCGAACTGTTCCGACATCCATTACTCGAGCGGTTCCTGTGCTGATCACACCGCCAGCCGTTGGGACGCCAATCAGCTTGCCACGTTTCAGATTCTTGATCGCGTGGCTGAAGATTTCTGCATTGCTGTAACTGTTCTGGTTGCACAGAACTACAATCGGCTTGGTCCAGGTCGCATACACTTTGCGACTTTGTGGATACCCCTGACCTCCACCTCGTGGGACCGTGATCGCGTGATCTGGCTGTGTCAGTGCAGTCAGCAAATGATCTGTGGTCGAACCACCTCCATTATCCCGTACATCGATGATGAGACCGTCCTTGCCGTAACCAACATCGTACAGCTCTCGCTCGAAATCGAGGAAGCTGCTCCAGTTCATTCCCTGAATATGCAGATAACCAATGTTATTTGCTCGTTGGGCAACGATTGCTCGATTGTCGTCCTGCCATTTCCTGTAGAGCGACGATCGAGCGCGAGCGTAGCTGATCGGTCTCAGTACGACGTTCCGCTCGATCTTTTTTCCTTTGGAGATGACCTTCAAGAATACATTCCGGTTTGCCCGTCCATTGAGGACGGTTGTGAGGTCGATCTTTGGATCGACAGAAACGCCGTCGATGCTGAGAATGACTTCACCCGGGCTGATCTCACTACCGCTTTCTGTCGCGGGACCATCCGGAATGACATCTCGGACTTTGAGGCCGGGGCCGCTGAACTTTGGATCAAATCGAACACCCAGGTGCGCAGTCGTTGGACGCCACTCGTCGCCTCCGTCGAGAGTCGGATTAAGATCCGATGCTGGATAAAAACCGAGATGTGAACCGTTCAGTTCACCAAGCATCAAACTCAGCACCTTCGCAAACGCTGATGGATCAGAGGCGGATTCTGCAGCCTTCAGATACTTGCGACGTACGTGGTCCCAGTTGTGGTTGCCAAAATTGTCGTCGTACCATGCATCCCGCATGATACGCCAGGCTGTTTCAAATCCGGCCTGGTAACGCGCCGATTTGCTTAATTCCTGATATGCCGAAAATGGGTACGTCTTAGCAGACCCGGAGATCGGCTGAGCGGCGGGAACCCCAGAGACCAGCCATAAGATCCGTTCAGGCCCCTTCAACCAGCCCTTCAGCACTCCGGTACTGGCAGTAATCTTCTTCGGAGCGAGATCACTCGGAAATGTGATTGAGTATGTCCCGGTTTCCGTCTTTACCCGACCAGTAAAAATGAGTTTCTTGCCGTCAGGCGACCAGCCCAATATTCGTTCGGAGCCATTCGGCACCGAAATGGTCCTGAGGCGACGGTGGATGTTTTCGAAGTCGATTCTGACGATCGGCAGCTTCGTTTTTGTCGCAACTGTAGATTCGGACTTATTGGATTCCGTATTTTTGACTTCATCGGAACCAGGATCGGCCTTGTCCGATTCTATACGATCTTTCGGCTCTTTCTCACTTTTCTTAACTGTCGGTTCCGTTTTCGAAGTCGACTGAGACTGCTTCTTTCGTGATTTTTTAAATGTCTCTAGCGATTTCTTCAGGCTACGGTCTCGCGAACCGGTCTCGTCGTCCTCGTCGGTCAGATACAGGTAATGGATGTCAAGTTCGTCATCAGTGCGACGACCGCTGAAGGCGATGATTTTTCCATCAGTTGACCACTTAGGATCGTATTCGTCGTCAGGATGTCGCGAGACGTTGACCGGATTGGAAGACTTGTCGACTGGGGAGATCCAGATGTCATTGTTGAAGTCATTGTCAGTCTTTGAATAGACGATCCATGTTCCATCTGGGGAAAAATCGAAGCGTGGAGCAATGAACGAGTCAACCAGTAGCTTTGTTTGGCCGGATTCCAGGTTTCGTATCCAAAGATCGCCACGACCTCGTATGTAGGCCACGTCTTTACCTGTAGGACTTAGACGAAGATTCGATTCGATTTCTGAGTCATTCGTGATCTGAGTTCGTTTGAAATCCGAGTTCTGCCACCAGTACTTCGAAACGTCTGCGCGTTCAACTTTCCAGATGTCCGGTTCGTTGTTTTTCCATCCGACATACAAGATGGCATCACCGTCATCGATGAAGACGGGATCCGATTCAAACTCCGGTGATTGCGTGATTCGGATGGGCTCTTTCAATTCAGTTTCCATGACCCACAGATCGCCGCCAGAAATCATGGCGATCTCTAAACCGTCCGAACTGAAGGCGGCGTCACTGGCTTTTTTTAGTGTTCGTCGATGGATGTCCGATTGAATGTCATCTGTGCGAATATGAATGCCGATCACTTGCGGATGAGCTTTTTCACCAGCGTCGTAGCGATACAGATCAAACTGATGAGAAAACACGATCGTTTGACCGTCGCGTGAGATCGTCGGAGTTGTGACCAGGTCGTCTTCGAATTCGGTAATACGAGTTGCCTGCTTCGACGCGACATCAAAATGCCACAGATTCCGTGCTCCATTTTGGGCACCTTCGGAACTGCAGTAGTAGAAGGCTTTTCCGTCAGGACACCACACTGGTGAGCGATGCCCGACAGCGCTGTCGACGAGTTTTGTGAATTCTGCGGTTGACGATTCGAATATCCAGATCTGCGCCGAGCGAGATCCTGCATAGCCCTTTCGCCACCAGCGCTCACCCTCCCGGACAAACAGAATTTGTTTGCCGTCGGGGCTGACTTTGCCCTCTGAGCCGTACCCGTCAAACAGCAGATGCTCAGCTGATCGATCGGTGGAGCTGATTTTCATCAGCCTGGATGCCGAACGCCAATAGTGATCTCGAGTTCCTGATACGAGCAGATTCCTGCCGTCGGGATACCAGTCCTGAAGCGAGTATCCCTCTGTGTGGAATGTGAGCTGTGTGAGTTCGCCTCCATTGCGGCCCATCACGTGAACCTGGCTGCTTCCTGTACGATCGCTGATAAATGCAATCTGTTTGCCGTCGGGAGAGTACATCGGCTGTGAGTCGCTGGCATGATGCGACGTTAACCTGATGGCGAGACCACCTTTACTCGACACTTGCCAGATATCACCCCGCTCCACATAGAGCAGCGACTGACCGTCTGGGGAGATGTCAGGATGAGTAGCGGATTGAACCTTGATGTCTGCATTTGCGACGCATGTGAAAACCAGGAATGCAAATGCTGCGTGAAGGGCTGTACGCATGTCGGTGAGCCTGACGCATTCGAGATAGAGGCAACGGAACAGTGACAGTAAGGTAGAACCATCCTACGGATGCCCGAGATTGTTTCGAAAGGGAAATCGCATGGTGAAATATCTACTTCGAACTGGTACACGGAATTCTGCACCGAAGGTAACGACAGGGTGAGCTTGACAAGAAATAATGCAGATATTTTTGGCGATTGATTTCGAGCCAGATTGACACCGAAATCTCTTGTACGAAATTCGGGCAGCTCAAGTTTGAATGGTGCCTGTCGCAGTAAAGTCATGCATAGCCGTCGACATGAAAATTCCGGATTCTTTTTGAACCGCATGTCAGCTGTGTCGAGTAGACGTCAACAGTTGCCCCGATACTTGACCAATTGGTGCCACGGGGAATACTGATTCAATAGCGACCCGACATCAGCGGCAGTGCTGTCGTCTGGCAGTTCACATCGGTCTTAACCCACAAACGAAACAACGGCCTGACATGAAACTTCTGGCAACGTACATGATTCTTGCGCTGACCATTCCTCAGAATGCCTTCGCGGCACAATTTGCCGACACTGTGATGGATGCGACTTTCAAGCTTTTCAATTCAGCATCAACTTCCACGTGCTTCTTCGTCCGAAACAGCAAGCCAGACGCTTCTCTGTATCTTGTGACGACTGCCCACACGCTGGAGCGAATGAACGGTGAGACGGCGATCGTCGTTCTACGTCGCCGAGACGACAACGGACTCTACAAGCGAGTTGACCATGAAATCGTAATTCGGAAAGACACCAGAATTAAGTGGCGGCGTCACGAGAAGCATGACGTCGCCGTTTTGGCAGTTGATGATTCGCTTCCCGTGCCAGTCACTGCAATCGGGATTGATCGACTTGCTGACGCTGAGAGATTCGCAGCGGAGGGTGTTGGGATCTGCGACCGCTTGTTCGTGTTTACCTACCCCGAACGATTCGAGTCCAGTCGTGCCGGTCACCCCATCGCACGGCAGGGGATCTTCTCCAGTCCACCGCTGTTAGCACCGAAGTCATCCCCGACATTCCTCGCAGATTTTACCACGTTCCCAGGTGACAGTGGCGGCCCTGCATTCATTCACGGGAAAGACGGAAAACCACTTGTCGTTGGCGTTGTCGTGGGGCAGCAGTATCACGATGAACGCATCGACTCTGTTTACGAAAGTCGCGTGGTGAAGCACCCGTTTCGCCTTGGACTCGTTTTGCACGCTCACCATATCCGGGAGACGTTGCGGACTGCTGCGAATTCTCCTCAAGTTACTAAAGAAACAACTGAAAGTTTGAGGATCTCGCTTGCTGCTGACGATTGGGGAGATGCACAGAAAGCTGACATCTTGAATGTTCTGAATTCGGCTGCACTTCCGCTATGGGCTTCAGCTGGCAAACCTGGATTACGCCCAGTCAGCGTGCTCAGCGACTCCAAGGGACCACTAGTCGCATTCGACCGTGGCGAGGCTGACACGTACAAAGTCCTCCTCAACGTGAAAGGGAGACTGTGGGCGAGATTCGCGTTTCAGTTTTCGCATGAGATGTGTCACATTCTCGCAAATTACCGAGATGTTCCCAACCAGCAAATGTGGCTGGAAGAAGCAATCTGCGAGTGCGCGTCGCTGTACTCCCTCCGAGCAATGGGCGAATCCTGGAAATCGAAACCGCCATACCCGAACTGGAAGTCCTATGCGGCCTCTCTGACGCAATATGCCGATGATCGCATTGCAGGAGCACCCGTCGTCTCGTCAGACAATCTGCAGGAGTGGTACGAGCAAAACAAAGGCACTCTTGATGCGACCGCAACAAATCGAGAATTGAATCTCGTGGTTGCTGTGAGGCTGCTGGAAATCTTCGAACGGCACCCACAGGCATGGCGAGTTGTACGGTCACTTAATCTCGGTAGCCCGTCCGAAAACTCATCACTGGAGAAGTATCTTTCCGGTTGGTATGAACGGGCAGGGCTGGAGCAGAAATCGATAGTCGAGGACATTGCGGGCCTCTTCAGGATTTCGCTAAGTCCCAGATAGTGCCGCGGCTTGTTTCAGGACGCCCGTCAAAGTTCGGCATTGGTCTGCTCCACGCGGATTGAGTATGGGATGCCGTTGAGGATCCACGTATTGCCGTAGTACCGATAGAAACCGGAGTTGGCATCCATGACCGACTTCACGGCCGTCGCGCACTCGACGCTGACCCACCACTCTCCTGCTGTCAGTGCTGTAGTCAATCCGTCGGTGTCATCCTTAATTCGGACAGAATGCTGTGCATTGCTTCGGAAAGCTGGCGAACCGGAATTCACGTGGATGCTGAGATTTGCTTGAGACTGGTGCTGAAGCGTGATCGTCACAATTGGCGTTTCCGGTGCGACAGTAAATCGGAAGTGATGGAGTTGTCGATCGCCGATGCGAGTCAACTCCGGGCTGTTGTCCGTAGTTACTTTGTCCATAACACGGACTATGCCGTTTGACAGATCGCCCTTGATTCTGACTTCTCCCGTTCCGTCAAGTGCGTAAAGAAAGCAGGCTTCTGTTAAAGCGAGACGCTCCCCTTCGTCAACACCCTCGGGGTGACACCCGATATTGACAATGCGACCGGTATCCTCGTTCTTGCGGTACGCCCAGATGGCTGCGCCCCCATGAGTCTTGTGGTTCGGATTGTCGTACGTGGCAAGGACCGTGGTATCCTTCAAATGTGGGCCGTCTGTCAGGGAAAGCCAGTTGCCGTTGTTGTGGTAAATGTCGGGCACGTGTCGGTCCTTACCGAACTGCCGGTACTTGAGCAACGGGGAATCCGCTGGAATAAAGTGTCCGACACGTGCTTTCTTCAGGCCAGTGTTGAGGGTGTTGTGTGGGAAAATGTGAAGGTATCCGAGCCGGGGTTCCGTCTTCGCATCGACATTGTGGCCACTCAGAAATGACCCTGCGCAGGAACCACAGTAGCTGCCACCCTGGGCGTAGAATCGACGCAGGTTATTACGTCCGGTTCTGGTCAGCGATTTGCCGTGCGACGTTGCTCCACCACCGTTGACGTAGATCATCCGAAATCGCGGCTGGCCATCGGGGTAGAGCAACGCTCCGTTTGTGTCGTCGTCCGTTCCGGCAATGATCTGATTCTGTCGTGCTACATGTCGACCTGCGTAATACTCGTATGCCAGCCTGGTCGATTCGGCGGCGTGCAATACTTTGCGGCTGCTGAGATTGACGCCGCTGCTCATGAAGATGTCTTTATAGAATCCGTCCGATCGCGTCAGCGAGTCGGATGAGTCTGGTTCCGGCGAATCGAAACACGCTTGAGTTACAAGGTCTCGAAACGCATTTCGAGGCGACAACTTTGTTTGAGTCTGCGTCAATACCATCCCGATCAGCTCGTGTTTCGGATCGACCCAGACCATCGTGCCGTCTGACCCGGAATGCGAAAACGTGCCATTAGCCTCGCTGACAGTCCATCCAAACCCATACCGGGCTGCAGCCGGAATCTGTTTGATCTGAGGGTTCGTGGCCTGAAGGACCAACCCTTCATCAAGCAACTGGAGGCCATCGAACACACCGTGATTCAACATCATGTAGCAGAATGTCGCGTAGTCCTCTGCTGAGCTGACCATACCGCCGGAACCGCGTGGGAATGGCCAGTCGGGAGCATCGCCGGGCTTCCAGGTAGATTCCCAGGTTCCGTCATTGGCCTGCCGGAATACACCACTCATTCGAGAGTGGTCAGCGATCGATTCGTGATTGCAGCTGTCTTCCATTCCCAGGGGCTCGTAAAACGTACTGCGAAGATGCTCCGTATACGAACCCGTCACGGCTTCAATGATCCCTGCCAGCGTATTGTAGCCTGCATTGTTGTAAGAGTAGGAACTGCCCGGCGGTTCCTGTGCACCAATTTGTCCGAAGCGGGTGACTTCCTGAAGGAGTTGTGACTTCTTTGATTGTTCGTGATTAAGCAGCGGACTGAGAAACAAATTAGGAATCCGCAGGCCACTGGTATGTGTCAGTAATTGTCGGATCGTTATACGTTTTGACGGTTCGCTGCCGAACGACGGAATGTATCGACTGACGGGATCGTCCAGTGCCACGAGTCCATCCTGCACGAGAGCGAGAATTCCCGCCGCAGTTATAGCCTTGCTGTTGGACGCCATGCGAAAAAGGGCGTCCTTCTTCATGGGAACTGTACGTCCGTCGTCTCGGAATCCAATCGCTTCGTGCAGCACAATCCTGCCGCGTCGAGCGACAAGCAACACGACACCACGCAGCTCGTCGTTATCGACCGATCGCCTGATGAGTGACACTGCGCCCTGCAGTCTGTTTTTATGGATTTCGACAGTCTCAGGTTCAGCATACGTCAGCGGTTTCACGACACGGTCAACCCTTGCGCTTGTGGCATGTTGACTTGCATTCTTCTGAACTTCGCGATGTAGCAAATTCTGTTCAAGCGGATAGTCCGTCAGCACGGCATCCAGTCGAGAATAGATTGCCCGTCGCCAATTGACAGGTTCATGGCCGGCAACCGTCGGACCAGCGATGAAAGACCGCTTTCCTGCTGACATGACCTTTGCGGTTTCCGTGCGTGATGGCAGGTACCGGAAGTAGACCCAGTCAGAATTTTTATCACCGACGGCAGAGCCTAACTGCGCGGGGTTATCGGCCAGACAGGCGACGTGGGCCGACGAATCAGCGTTCCGAAGGCTCATACGCACCGATTCGTCGCGAATCGCTGATCCGATGAACAGGAGCCGATCCAGCACGCCCGCCTGGTTGGCTGCAGCGATAACATCGGCTTCAATCCCGGGTGCCTTCAAGTCAACTGCGACGAGAGTCGATGATTGACCACTTGAATGGATCAGCTGAGCCACTTCGAGGAACGTCGGAATGCGTTGGTCCTTGAAGTTAGTGCCGAACCAGCTTCCGGCGTCAAGCCGTTTGAGTTGCTGCAGTGACTGTTCGGCAACATGGCCTTGACCGTTCGTCGTACGGTTCAAGGTGTCATCATGGATGCAGACCAGAGAACCGTCCTTCGCTCGTTGCACGTCAACTTCAAAACCAGCTCCCAGGGAAAGGCAGCTACGAAAGCTCGCCAGCGTATTCTCCGGGGCATGTCTGAGCAGGCCTCGATGTGCAATCACTCGAGGCGTTTCAACCGAGAACGAGGTGCTGACCAGACAGAATATAAAGAACGCGAAAGTCGCAACAAAGTGACGCACGATGACGATCCTTAACAATGGTTACGGCGAAAACTTTTCAGTGACTTCGACCTGCTCGAAGGCTTGTCAGCATCAACTTACACGGGGCGAAACACCAGAACAGCGAGGCCGAAGATCAGGAACGCTTCTTTAATCCCAGTTGTGGTCTTTTTATTGTGATATCAATGAGGTTTGGATGCCATTTTGTCGGATCAACGGATGCCGTCTGGGCCGCCAACGTCGTGTCCTCAGGTCGGGTTTCTACTGGACGCGACTCTGCCAGTGTATTCAGGACACCATCCAGCATCGATCTGTCTGCACGGATTGGCAGATCAAACATGCCGGTTACTTTCTGAGGTTCAGGTCGATCTGACTACCATGGCTGCCAGAATTCAGACGCAACTTCCTTTGACTGTTTCAGAACTGCCCACCCACCCAGTTTCAGTGACGAAACGCCAATGCGAGGATTGCTTAGTGATGACAACTGCGAGATGTCCCTTTTCACATTGTTCGACATGGCGCTGCGTCTGCTGATACCCGCCGGTCAAAGGCCTTGCAGGATGAAGGCGACTCGGAATTGATATATAAACATCCGGTTGTCGACGATGTGGGAGCCAATCGATGACTCCTGTTCGAAAAAGTCCCGGAAATTTAAGGACAACGCGATGCGT
>CALGTK010000411.1 GCA_937904325.1 uncultured Planctomyces sp. | reverse complement strand
CCGTTAATGCCAGAAGGATCGCGACCACGGCCACCGCAAGAGTACCCGCGCTTAAACGTGCCATATCATTTGCCTCAGTGCAGAAATTTCGGAACTCAAATTGAAGGATGTTGCAGGAACCTGAAAGGCTCCTCGTCGGTTATTCCGCAGTCGCAGTTACGGTCAGACTTAACCCTGCGGGTGCCGCACCAGCGGGATCGGTAAGCGTATTTGTGTCAGTAAATGATCGCGTTACCGTGCCGCCACCGATAGTAAGGTTATATGTAAACGATTGATCAATGCTGCTGATCGCAACCGAAGTATCGCCGAGTTCCTGCACTACACCGTCTCGGTAAGAGGTTAATCCGGCGATCGCACCAAATACCAGAACGAGTGACACAAAGATGACCTCCATTGTATAGAGAGATCCAACTTCATCGTCATACAGCGACAAAATACAATTCATGGTCAAACTACTCTTACGCTGCGCCGACACTCCATCACCGACTCGAACCAATGCTCATCACTAACCTTCCGAAGTCGCAGCTGGAGCCACGACACTCAGGCCCGCCGGCGCGCTCCCTGCTGTATCTGCACCGTCGTTTACGTCACTCAAGTCGATAAACTCGGATCCGGACACTGTCCCGACCCCGACTATGGTATTCCCCGCGTAGCTGTAGCTTTGATTGATATTGTTGATCGCAAGGCCCGTGTCTCCAGCTTCCTGATTCACAGCGTCCCGCAGAGATACATTTCCCGCAATGACGCCGAACACAAGGATCATCATCAACAGAATAATCTCAGTGGAAACCGCAACACCGTATTCGTCGTCTCGAAATTTGTACAAAAGCAGCATGACTCTGAAACTCCCGTAACCACACGACATATCGAACTCAGGACACACTTATACTGTTCGTAAAAAAGATACACCGCGCCCACGCCCAAATACGTGGGCGACGGCGTATACATGCTGATCACACAGTCAGTAATCATCAAAGACGACGATCAACGGAACATGCTAACCTACGTTTGAGCCAACACCCGAATTCGGATTATGTTGTTTCAACAGTAGCAGCAGGAGCCACAAGGCTGAGGCCAGCCGGAGCTACGCCTGTGGCATCGAGATTGTTTACGTCGACAGTGTCGGCGTACGTAGATGCTGGTGTCAGAGCGTTGACAGTAGCAGCTGTATTCTGATTACCCGAAAAACTGTAGCTCTGGTCCAGTTTATTGACCATTACACCAGTGTCACCAAGTTCCTGCGTAACAGCGTCACGAAGGCTGACCATTCCAGCAATGAGACCGAACACAAGGATCATAAGAACCAGAATGATTTCGGTAGAAACGATTACACCAGCTTCATCCTGCCACAATTGACGCATCAAATTCATCTTACATTCTCCTGAAAAAAAAAGAGTGAGGGGCGAGCTGCTACGCAACCCATTTAAGTTTTCCGATCGCACCGCCGCCATTCATGGAAGCAGTCACAAGGGCTGGGATCCCGCCACTCATTGTGCATTTGTCGTACCAGTACATCCCCACCGGTTTCAACAAATGTACAAGTCTGCTATTTCACCTGCATTTCGTTAATTCCCTCCAGTTTGGTTACATTAGAAACGGAGTCACCTTGAAGATGCTCCAGACTCAACTGTCCACGCTGGTAGACAGTTGGCGCTGTGGCGCATCCTCGTGAAGGCAGCCAAACTGAAATTCAAATTTGGTATGTCTGTACTTTGTATTGTGGATCGTGCTGCGAGGTGCCCGCTGATGACGCACACGGAAAATATTCCTTGAGGTTCAGAAATGGTCGTTCAATGAGGTGCCAGACAGCGATTGCCATCATCAGCGACAGACTTGTCGAGATCGCCCAGAATGCGATCTGGCTGAGCAATGAAGGATTTGATGAAAGTTCCGGTACATAGTGGACTAAGACATTGCGGACAGGAACGTGAATCAGATAGAGACCGTAGCTGTATTTCCCAAAGATCATCAGCAATGGCGACGACAGTCCTGAACAGACCGGTCGCCAGCGGGACGGCGACAGGATCAATATCAGAACAGCGCCAAACAGACCGGCAAAGCTGCTGAACCCCAAAGTGCGCATCCACGGCGACGACGCCGGATGCGTACTTTGATTCATCGTCACTGTAAGCATCAGACCCAAAACTGACAGAACCAGGACGCCCCTGGCAATATTCTCTACTCGATGAATCGGGAATTCGCTTCGCATCGCAATTGCGACTAAGGCGCCTATTGCAAGTGCATCAAGTCGGCAGAATGCCAATGTATAAACCGTGACCCACGAGAACGACTGTGAGACCAGCCAGACACGAAGGAGTGGAGAGACAATCGTGAGAACAAGACAGAAGCTCATCAACCGACGCTGCGGCAGTGCATATACGACGAGAGGCCACATCAGATAAAACTGCTCTTCAACGGCCAAAGACCATGTGACATTAAGCATACCATAACCAAAGTGGTTGCCGTGACTCATTGCGACGTTGGACAGGTAAAAAATATACCAACCGATGCTACCTTCTGTATGAGACAGCGTTCGCGCCAAAGGCCCCGAAATCTGCGGGAGGATGTAGAAGGTGAGCAGGACGACGGAGTAGTAAAGTGGAAGTATCCGCAGGCTACGTCGAATGTAGAAGTTGCGGAAATACCGAGCATGGTTTCTTGAATCAAGAAGAATGCCAGTGATCAGATATCCAGATAGAACGAAAAACAGATCGACTCCAGCCCATCCCGTCTGAAAAGTTGCAGTCAAGAGTCGTTCAACAGAATTTCCCTGTGCAAAAATATTGAAGTGATGGCTCATTACCATCAGAATCGCAAGTCCCCGGAGTCCGTCTAACGCAGGAATATGCTGCCTCGACAGGCATCCCGAATCATCCATAGAGGAATAGTTCTGATTGGCATTTCTCATGAAAACACTTATGCTCATTCACAATGCAGTCGAGAAGTGACCTGCGACTGGTCGCCCTGAAGTACGCATTGGCCGAATTGTCCTTGTTGCAATATTCTGAAATACGTGCGTCAAAGATGATGATCAACTTCGCTGACCATCAATCGGGTTTTCTTCGGATAGCGACAATCCCTTGCGAATCCTGGTACTCGATGCCCCATTTAGGACTGTGATAAATGTACTTCGCTAATTCTTTCTGCACTGCTGTGTCCACGACAATCCGCTGAACTTCATATTCATCAAGTCGTTTATCAAGCCCCACATGTGCCCAACTGATTGCCGTGTAGTTGTCAAAATGACGGGCCGGCACCAGGTGCAAAGAGTTGGTCGTCATCATGACTTTGAGACCGGGAGGACCTGCCCACGCGAGCCAGTCGCCCCACCACTGAGGATTGGCAATTCGTCCCGTTGGGGCAGACTGTTTCAGGTGTATTGTAATTCCGAGTGGGGTCTGGTTCCGAAAAAGCTGTCCAGGGGGACGCTGACGTCCTCCAAGAATAGGTTGACTGATCGGCGAGAAACTGAAGGCCAGCCAGACGAACAGAACAACCAGTGCGGTTTGAATTCGGGATTGCTGATTGAGGATCTTCTGTAATCTCGTCATGTATGTGCTTGCGTCAAATTTGACCCACAGACGAAACAGTCCTGGTGCGAGTGCTAGAACGGCAACTGGGGCATACCAACTCACCATTCGCTCACGGAAACAGACAGCAATCGTAAAGACGAGCAGAAGAATCCATTCAGAAACTCGTACCCGTTGTTGGCGAAAAGGCAGTGTTATTAGAAACAGAGCGGTCCCTACAGCGACAGCCATACCAGTGACGCTCAGTATGCCAGGCGGTTGCCACTCACTGATAGTGGTCATATTGGGATGCGACCCGAATCTCGCAACATAGACCGGCAACCAGATCCCATATGGATTCACGAGCGTCGCTGCGAGTGCAATCAGGAGCAACACCAGCGGCTCACGAATTGCGTCCTGAGTGCGCAGTCGAAGGAAGGAACGATCTCGCCAGAATTCTTCGGCAAAACATCCTGCGGTCAGTATCCCCAGCACAACCAATCCGACTGCGAATGAGCCATGCAAGTTTGCCCAAAGAACGAACAGAAGAGCGACGGTTCCTCGGACTATCCACCGATGAACTGCCGACCGGGCTGGAGGAGAAGGAACGGCGGTGAGTCGATCAAATCCGATTAAGCCAGCAGAACTTAGAAGTGCCAGCAACGTCACGAAAAACAGTAGTCCAAGCAGTTCAGGACGTATCACCAAGTGACGATTCCATCCAATTAACCACGTGAGAACGCTGCAACCAACAGCAAACCCCGCGCGCTGTGTTCGCATCTGATGCAACACCGCGACTATCAAATAGATCGAAATGGAAATGACGGCATAGGCACATGAAAGCCGTTCAGGACCTCCGCTCCGCTCCAGAATTCCGAATAGAAGCTGTGAGAGCCAGGCTGTAGCAACCACAGGAGTCGATTGCGCAAGTTCAACGAAAGGGTCGACATCGGGCAGGCGACCATGGTCCAGCATCCACTGACCGTACGCGACATGGCCCCAGATGTCGGTGTGCCACAGGGGGATATAGCTGAAGTATACAAAGAAAGCCGCGAACCAGGCGCTGCACAGTACACACAACCAGGAAACTTCCGTGGTTGATTTTGGCAATTTGGTCGCAGGTGACGATTCCAGAGCCATGACTTCAACGGACCTTCGACGACTTCGGTGATGCATTCATCAGCCGACTGTATCGATATGTCTGAAGCATCCGTTAAAGCGAAGCCACAAATTCAGCACTTACTTTCAACGTCGCCGATGATGGATCCGGAAAAGGCAGGAAACGGCAAAACGAATCATTTGTCCGGCCAGTCATGATCGGCACGACAGGCGACGTATCAGTGCTGCGTTTCGCAGTTTGATTCTCAAACAAGGTCGATCCATTCGGCGAAGATGTTGAAGTCAGCATCGATATCCTCTTCGGAGTTGGATACCGGCGGCGTCTGATCATTCGAAGAATCGGTCGCACCACCTGAGGCGGACGATGGCTCATCATCATCGAGGTCATCGGCAATCAGGATGTCGATCCCTGCCGCCAGTGGTGATGCAACATCCTGTGGATTCTGCAGCAGTTCTTCCCGGAGAGCAGAAGCACCAAACAGACTGTCTACGGCCTGCTTGCCAAACAAGTGGTTGGTTCCGGCTCCACCGTCCAGCTTGTCGCTTCCCATTCCGCCGGACAAGGAGTCGTCACCATCGTCACCGGCCAGAGTATCATGACCAAAGTTACCCTGAATTACGTCGTTGCCGAGACCACCAGTCAGTAGGTCATTCTGCGCACCACCTCGCAGTCGATCGTTTCCGGCACCACCACTCAACGCATCCCGTCCACGACCACCATTCAGAATGTCGTCACCGTCGTGACCAAGCAGCGTGTCGTTGCCACTCTGTCCGGACAGGGTGTCATTTCCGGCTCCGCCAGTCAGCACGTCGCGGCCTGCTCCACCTATGATCGAATCATCACCGCCGTTGCCGACGAGTGTGTCATCTCCGGTGTTGCCCTGGATCAGATCATGACCGGCTCCAGCGTTTATCCGGTCGTTGCCTGATCCACCGAACAGGATGTCGTTGCCGCTCCCGCCGTTGATCGTTTCGGCCCCGAGTCCACCGAGGAGCGTATCGTCGCCTGCAGCCCCGTTCAGAGTCATTGCCGTGGTCTGGCTGCCTCGCACTTCAATCTGATCGTTGCCCGTACCGCCGTCGATCGTCAATGAACCAGCGAACGCTGTCGGAA
>CALGTK010000410.1 GCA_937904325.1 uncultured Planctomyces sp. | reverse complement strand
CGGATCTGTATGACGTCTTCATTGAAATCCTGAAGTACGTCTACACAATCACCGGCAAGACCATCGAGATGAGCGACGCGGAAGCCGCCGCCTGATAGCTCGTCGGATTACTTCATTTGATTTGAGCGTTATCTAACCGCGTGAGACATTCCACCATGAGTCGATCTCCTATATGTGCAGACACAACTACACGGTCAGGTGCTGTCGCCGGTCCCGCAGTGGTCGCTATGATGGTCGCATTCGGAGCGATTGCGACCGCAAGCTTGTGGGTTTACTGGTACTACCACTCGGCGCCGTTTGTTCCGTTGCAGCGTGCGATTTCTGCTGAGTTCCCGCGATCGAGCCCGCGCGTTGATGCCGGCCAGCGAAAGATCCATCAGGGCACTCCGGCCGAAATATGGATAATCATGCGAGTCGAATTCGACCTCGAATCAGGCGATGAAAAACCTCTGGCAGCGGCTGACCGCGTCAAAGAACTCGTGAACGAGCATCTCAACAAACGGCAGTACGAAACGCTGCACGTTCGCCTCTACCGAGGAAAACCGGAGCAGTACATTCAGAAACGCGACATCGACATGCCGCTTCGAGACGTCGCCCCCGCTGAAGTTCTACCGAAACCGGGGAAGGTCAGTTAACGTCTTCTGCTGTGCCGACCTGGTCGTCTGCCGTAAGTTGACTCATCGCGTTTGCTTCAGCCACCAGTTCGTCAACCGACTTGAGACCGTCAGCTTCCTGCTCAAGTTGGATTTCCTGTTCAAGTTGCAGGCCCACGCTGATCTTATATCGCTCGTCAAACGCAGCCACTTCTCAATGCTGCACAAACAAACAGTCTTTAAAGACGGTTTCATGCAAATAATCGATCGTTCCGCCGAACGGCATGACAACCTGCCGATGTGGACAATTTCAGTCGCCGCATCGCCCATCACATACACGCGCAGAAGCTTTCGTGCGTCACAGTGAAAGGGCAACTTCAGCAACCTCATTCAGTCATCGGCGATCTGGACTTTGACAATTTCCCGGAAACTCGCCACACCTGCTTCGCGGAACACTTTCTGCGTCGTCAGCTCTTCTTTTTTCCGATTATTGATTTTCTGAGTCGGTAAACATGCCGTACGACACGGTCTGATAGTCGCGTTCTTCCTCGCCATACATGTGAGCAATATCTCGTCAGCCCACCTGATTCGGCAGGTTCTATTTGTTGACCGTCGGTCGAATGGACATTTAAGAATGAGCTGTCAGGCGTCCATCGCAACAAGTGAGGCCAGCACTTTGCGCGTACCCGAAAATATTCGCCGGCCGTGCATGACAACTCGGTTATCAACGAGAGCAACATCTCCCTTTTTCCAGGCCACATCGAACGTCAAGTTCTCCGCGATGGCAGCCACCTGGTGCATCGTTTCCGGCTTGATTGCGCTACCATCGCCGAAAGTGATCGCTTGCGTCGGATCATTGCGGCTGTCTTTCCAACCGTGGAACGCGGCGATCAACTGGTTAAAGAAAACCTTGCGGCCGGGTTCGATTTCCATGACTGCCTGTAATACCGGAGTCGTGCTGCGAAGACATCCATCCGGAAGCCATTCCCACGAGTACCCAAGTTTTTGCAGCTGATCTTCTGCAGCTTCAGGAGTCTCCGCTCGAAATGTGCTCTGCCAGCTCCGGCCCATTCCTGATGTCGGATCATTCTCGACCGGCATGATATTTGTGTAAAGCAATCCTTTTGTTTCGCAATCGCCGACAAACTCTGGAAATTCTTCCTTCAGCCTTTCAAAGAGAACGTCCGAACGGCACAACGGTGTCGCCCCGCCCTGCTCTGCCGGCTGTTCACAAAAGAAGAAAAGTCGACTCGGATAAACCGGAGTTTGAGCCATCTCGTGGTGCAGGCAGATCGTGACGTCCGACGGTGCTTCATTAGCAGTAAAAACACGTTCAGTTCGATTGACTCGGACGGCGTTGGAAAGCGATTCCTCGTACGGAAAGTTTGGATACTCAAAAGCGCAAATAAATCGGTCGAGATCCTGATCTGTTGAAAGCGGAAATCCTCGAAACAAGACCGTGCCATTGTCAAACGCCTGTCGGTCCAGCGTTGCTCGCGATTGACGAACCCAGTCGTCTATCGAATCAAGACTTGCGCCGTCCGTGCGACATTCGTGAACGAGCGGAAATGGCTCTCCGTCAAACGATTGCTGCCCATCAACGGGAGAAACTACGACTTCGATTGGACCACCAGCCATTGTCAGTCCTGCTTCGCGATGCGATAAATGTGAGAGTGCGATCTGAGAATGAGTGAGTTATCTGCAACAATCGGTGACGCCGTGAAGCCTCCTTTAAACATCGTTTCATGAACGAGCTCAAAGTCGTCGTCAGCTTTCACAACCGCCACTTTTCCATCCTGCGAACAGCAATACAAATGGCCGTTCGCATACAACGGCGATGACCAATAGGCTCCTGGAACTCGCTTCGCCCAGAGTACTTCGCCAGTAAGAGCATTCAAGCCCGAACAGACGCCACCATCTTCCACCATGAAGTAACGATCGCCGACCAGAATCTGTGATGGCCGCTTTGGCACCATTCGCCCGGCTCGCCATTTAATGTTCGTTTTGGTGATATCACCTTTGCCGTTCGGGTCGACGGCGATCAACGAATCAGCGCCGCTGCCCGCGCTGATGTAAACAAGACCATTGCCAACCAATGGTCGCGAGCCAACGTTCATGCCACCATGATTGACTCGCCATACAGGTTTTCCGGTTTCGGGTTCGTAAGCGATTGTCGCCATCGCAAATGGGCTTACCAGAACGTCGCGACCGGCGGCCTTCACGATCTGTGGAGTCGAATAGGCCTTCTTACGGTCCCCGTTGTCAGTTCCGTAGTCAATATCCCGATTCGTTTTCCAAACGAGCTTGCCAGTATTTTTATTCAACGCGGCAATAAACTGTTTGTCATATCCGTCGAACGTAAGAAACACCAAATCGCCGTGTACAACTGGCGACGAACCAGGTCCGCGCCAGTGATGGCATTTCAGTTCGTGATTCTCCCAGATCTTTTTTCCGGTTTCTGTGTCGATGCACGCCGTACCGTAAGTGCCAAAGTGAACGTAAATCCGTCCTTTTTCGATCCACGGAGTTGGCGATGCGAGACTGTTCGTTGGATGTGTGTATTGCGGTTCGTAAACTTCTGACACAGTCACGTCGTGAATGACCTTACCCGTTTTCAGGTCCAGGCAAACTGCTGACAACCGTAGCGGAGTTTTCAACGGTTTCGCACCTTTGGAGAATGAATCCTGATTCGTCGCGCCTTCGGGATTGATAATCTCGGGAGCGTTCGTCACCCAAATCTGTTCACCCCAGACAACGGGAGTCGACCACGCTCGCCCCCTAACCTCAGCCTTCCAAACGACTTCCTGAGACCCTTCAGCGAACTTAAGTGGCAACCCCTTCGCTTCGGAAGTTCCATTGGCATGCGGCCCGCGGAATTGATTCCAGTAGCCTTCCGCCGCGGAAGCTTGTGCGGAAATAAAAGAACAGGTCAGCAGGCAGCTTGCGATCAGAGCAGTTCGCATTGGAATGTCCTTCCGAAAAGGGGACTCAATATTTGATGACGTCTCGAGAAGAATCGTCGCGGTGGGAACAAGCACTGACGGTATCAGCGATCGTTGATCGGGGTGGTCAGACACCTGCTTATGCAGCAGACATCGCAGTTCACTGTTAATCTAGTCTTGTTACGACACCGCCGCAAAGCACCGAGGTTGTCCAGTCGGTTTACCCGTGAATTCGCTCGCTTAAACCGCTAAAACGATCACCTACACCTCACGTTTTTCACGCGGCTCTCGGCCGATATCAACTCCCGCCAGTTTCAGAGCACTCGACCGTGTCTTCCAATTCGGCTTCACAGGATTCTTTTCGATTCGACCTCGCCGCCGAATCCATCACCCTGAGAATCCGGTGGTTCGGCGTTGCCGTTGGTTTCGCTCTGGTCAATCTGATCAGTGCCGATCTGTTGCCACCCGGATCATCCCGCGATGCCGTGCTGCTGAATTCGATTCTTTGCATCGGTGTTATCTACGTCGCTCTGGATACGTATTGGAGCTACCGCGGCAAAGTCTTCCTTAGCAATTGGCCACTGGTCGTCTCTTTACTCGAGACAGCCTTCATCGGACTGCTTTGCTTTTTCGACCTTGGGCAGGAAAGCGCTTTCCGATTTTACTACCTGCTGTCCGTCGTCGTGTGTGCGATTCGATATGCGCCGGCGATTACGTACACCACATTCCTCTTCCACGCGACAAGTTACACTATTCTGCTGCTGACTTTGCCACTAGCGCGAACGCTTCCCTGGGTAATCATGGTCGTATCGATGGGCTGGGTCACCTGGGCCAGTATCCAACTTTCAATGTTGATCCGAATCGCCAGTCAGCGTCTGGCCGAAGCCAACGAACAACTGGAACACAGGATCGCTGAGCGAACCCAGGAACTTAGAGAGTCTCAGGCGATGCTCGTTCAGCACGAAAAGCAGGCAGCGTTCGGATTGCTTGCTGCCGGCATTGCTCACGAAGTCGGCAACCCCCTTGCGGCCATCAGCTCGCTCGTTCAAATCCTGAAACGCAAATCTGACGACCTCGACACGATCGAGCGTTACCAGATGATTGGCGACCAGCTTCGACGGATTCAAGGCACTCTTCGGGAACTTGTAGACTTCAGCCGCCCGGCAAATACTCAAGCTAGTCTGTGCGACGTCCGGAACACGGTCGAGGATGCACTGAGCATTGCGAAGTACTACAAACGCCGAAAAGGAAAACGCATCGTTACGCGCTATGCCGAAGGGCTGCCTACCGTGCGGGTTGTGCATGATCAGCTCGTGCAGGTGTTTCTGAATCTAATCCTGAACGCGATGGACGCAACGCCTGAAGGTGGCACGATCGAAATTTCCACAAGTCTTGAATCGGGCTGGCTCCGGATCAATGTCCGGGACACCGGACACGGAATTCTTGAAGCTAATCGCAATAGCATTTTTGAACCATACTACACGACTAAGTCGACAGGCACGGGGCTGGGTCTGTTCGTATGTCGCCAGTTATTAGAGCGTGAGTCGAACGGACAGATTGACCTGACTGAAACCGGTTCTGACGGAACCACATTCTCTGTGCTGGTGACCGGTGAAAACCTGGAAGGCCTCAAAGACATTCCGTCACCCACGGCCGGAGCCGACCATAGTTTGTCCGTCGTCGAAAGTGTGCTTCCAGCACAAGAGAGTCCTGACAAATCGACTGGCTGATGCCTCAGAACGCATCTCACATCCCTGCAGTCTGGCCACAGTGACGGAAGTATTTTACACATTCGTGGAAAACGAAACGATCGACCAATCGCCCCAGAGCATTCGCAGGGTCAGCGACTGTTCGTTTCTCGATGCTGCGAAGCAGGCACATCAGTTTCGGAAACATCAGTTCGATCGAACTGAAAGTCGGGACTGCGGTGTGGCAGACAGAATCGGTGTCGCGTCAAATGATTCGATGGCGTCGGGAACGCCGACTCGCTTGTGCGCCCCATGATGACAATGTCGCCGCTGCGTAATGTCGGGACCAACTGCTGCCGGTGCAGGCCAGAAAACGCCACCGTTCATCGGACCGTCGACAACCAGCATGAACTGACAGGCATCGGGACGACCAGCAGGCAACAGAACAAGACTCGCACGACCGTACACATTTCTCGATGTTCACGCCGTTCCGCAAAGCATCAATATCTAATCGTCGGATGACGCTCTGTTGCGGCAGCGATCAGGAATCGTCGTCGACCAGAAATACTACGTGCGATCGTGGACCGTGTGCACCGATAACAAGCGATTGCTCAATATCCGCCGTCTTAGACGGTCCCGAGATGAATGTGCCAAAACGTCGACCATCAAATGACAAACGGTTGTAGGCTTCATGCATGTTATTAACGATATTCTTCGAGGGCACAACCAGCGCCAGGTGCTGAGTAATGAAATGCAGTACCCGGTGTTTGAGTGTTTCGTCCGTTACCCACACTGCCCCGTTTTCAGCAACGACAAATTCGCCAGCCAGCACAGCAAAGTCCACATTCTCAACGTTATGCGGATCGTCAATCACGTCGAGACTGACTGTTGGTAACCCCAGACCTTCAATCGTCGATGCCCGAACATTGGCCGATTCGAACTGCGGAAATTCCGCAAGTCGGTCGTTGATTTCCGAGCGGGAACTTACTTGCAGGCATTTCCCACCGACTGACTCCAGCACGGTCGTGAACTGTTCGACCGGATCGTCGAACGTCAGCCAGTTTTGATCCATAGTCGGAAGGGGAGTTGCTTCTCGTTGACTTTTTCGAATCGCCTTCAGCACGGTATCTCGACTGCTCATTTCACTCCCCCTTTCCAGAAGTTTGTTTCCGACGTGCGTAAGCCTGTTGAAAACTTTCCCTGGGAAACTCCGGAAGTTCCCGCTTCCGCCCCCAGACGTTAAGTGGATTGTAAAGCATGAACCGAGGCATCCGCGGAACGACGTTTCGTGCCACGCGACCAGCAAGTCGATACAGCCACGGTCTTCGGAAGACAGCAGACGCCAACTTCATGGGCACGCTCTTGTCGAGCGAGACATACCCCAGCGAAGCAATTTCACGTCGCCATGTAAGAAGCTGAGAATGCAGGTCGATCTTGACCGGACAAACGTCCGAACATGATCCACAAAGGCTGCACGCATATGGCAAAGTCGAGTGCTTTTCCGCATCTCGCGATGGAGCGAGGATCGAGCCGATTGGCCCGGGGACCGTCGTGCCATAACTGTGTCCACCAGTTCGGCGATAAACGGGACACGTGTTCATACACGCCCCGCAACGGATGCAGTTGAGTGATCGATGAAAGTCCTCACTGGCAAGCAGATTCGATCGGCCATTATCGACCAGAATGATATGCAACTCGCCGTCTGGGCGCGGGCCGTGAAAATGCGAGCTGTATGTCGTAATCGGCTGTCCGGTCGCTGAACGGGCAAGCAGTCGTAGAAAGACTCCCAGATGCTCGGCCTTCGGAATCATCTTCTCGATGCCCATGCTGGCGATGTGGAGCTTCGGTAACGACACGCCCAGGTCAGCATTCCCTTCATTCGTACAAACGACGATCCCGCCAGTTTCGGCGATGGCAAAGTTGACACCGGTCAGCCCAGCGTCAGCTTCCATAAATTTCTGTCGAAGAGCCGTTCTCGCCGCCTCGGCCAGATAAGGAGGATCACTTGCCCCTTCTTTCGTTCCAAGTACACGGTGGAAGAGCTCTCCAACTTCCTCCTTCTTAATATGAATTGCAGGCATGACGATGTGGCTGGGCGGCTCCTTTCGAAGCTGCACGAGCCACTCGCCAAGATCCGTATCCGTGACTTCGATCCCGTGCTTTTCCAGAAACGGATTGAGATGGCACTCTTCGGTCAGCATCGACTTGCTTTTGACCAGCTTTTTGACGTCATGTTCACGCAGCAGTTTATGCACGATTTCATTGTGCTCGGCAGCGTCTTTCGCCCAATGGACGGTTGCCCCCAGCTTTGTCGCGTTTTCCTCAAACTGCTCCAGCAACTCCGCCAGATGGGTCATCGTGTGCGCTTTAACGGCCGCCGCTGTGTCGCGCAGAAGTTCCCATTCGGGAACGCTGTGAGCCATCCGGTCCCGTTTGGAACGAATAAACCAGAGTGCTTTGTCGTGCCAGTGTGAGCGTTCATCGTTCGCGACAAACTTCGCTGCAGCGGTCGCGTGTTTCATTTCAGATCAATCCTGGGGTGCGAGATTCCTGCGGGCTTCTTCGACGTAATCGGCCTCGCAAGAGTGGTTTGGGCAGCAGGATGTACTGCAACCTTCGATAGGTGTCAGGACACACTTTGGCCGACCGATGCCAACGCGTCAATTCTTGAACTATCACGAATCGGCAGGGCAGGAACAACCAGCAGGAGTTCGGCACAAAGCGATGAACTACCAATGCTTCAGAGTCTTCGAATAACGACTTGAGCAAGTTGATCAAGCCGCTGGTCGCTTCTCGGACATGGCTTTGTCAGAAACCAGGTCCGCTCATCGAGTGTCAGCGGCGATTCCAGATCCGATTCGCTGAAGCCACTGATCGGACGGTGCCTGCATTTCGGTGCGAAGTGATGATTCAAAACTTTTATCAGAAATAACTGCTGTCCACGAATCTGTTTGTGGAATGACCAGGTCAGTCAATTGACCTGCTTGTCGATACGCCACAACAAACGTTTAGAATCTGCCGCAATTGTCAGGACACACCATGAATCAGTGGCTAATTAAGATGACTTCAATGACAAGTCTGCAGTTCCCCGGAAAGCCAGACACTAGAGAATTTTGCGGATGCCAGGTCCCCGACAATTTCTGCTGGCTGCCGATTGTCCAGAACCGGACTGCAGAACTTTCATCATCTTCATTATCGTGAGCTTCCTGTGAGTGTGACACCGAATTCTGTCGCATGGCCAGATCACAAGAGGAATGGCAGAAACCGAGATAAATACCCGAGTGCGCTATGCCATCTATCGGGTTAATGCAGTATCGCCTGATCTGCAATGATCGCTAATGTCAGGGAGTGAACTTCCAAATGTTACTGAATACAGACTGTGCTGAAGCTGAAGCCATTGATGGTGGAATCATCGTCCGTCTGAATAGCCTGACGGATCATCACAAGTTCGTCGCGCTGTTACTTGAACTCGACATCTTCGTGCGCGAGGCTCAGCCACCTCGAGTTGTCATCGATCTTTCCGGTTCCGGATTCGCTCAGTCCAGAACACTTGGCGAAATCGCGCGTCTGGCCAACACTGCCGCCCGCGCAAAAACTCGGCTCATGCTCTGCAGCACGAACCCGATTGTACAGAAGGTCATGACGGTGACCGAGCTCGACAAGCTCGTCACTGTCTGTGAATCGGTCAACGAAGCAAAAGACATCTGGGAGAACCCAGGAACAGGCATTGCGACTGATGATGAAGCTGCTGACGAGGGCGGCGCAGGAATCGCTGCCGACCCAACACAAGCAAGCGGTCCAATGCCCGGCCGTTACGGTCTGCCTCGAAACTTCTTCAAGTTTATCGCTGATCGCGAGCGGCAGCTGGAAGTGGAATCGTTTCCCTGGGGAAACATGAACTGGCTGGCCGGGCCACCGATTACTCCGTCAGCCTTGCTGCGCGTGGCCAGAGTACAGATAAAACCAAACTGCGTCTGGTCTTTCCATCAGCACCCGGACATGGAAGAAGTCATCATCGTGACGAGCGGCAAGGTCGAGCAGTGGATCGACCAGAAAAGCCAGGTGCTGCACGCTGGCGAGTCCGCAACCATTCCACAGAATATCGTACACGCGACGTTCAACAACGAAATGCAGCCAGCCGATGTCATCATGATTCACTGCCCGGCGCGCAGTGATGAATCGTCAACGGTTAGCGTCGTCGCCGACGAACCATGGAAAACAATCCTGAGGCGACGTGACTACCCGAATCTGGACCTGGTCTGGCAGGGAAAGAATCTTTTTGCACGAGTCACCAATCACAAGATTCTCGACAGTGCCAGTACCGATGCTTTCCGGTCATCGATGCTTAGTCTGGAATCCGACGGGCAACCTGAAAAGTTCATCATCGATTTCCAGGCAGCGTGGATCCTGTCCAACACGGTGCTCGGCGTGCTGGGAGAATTGCAGCACCGCATGAGCGACGGCCGCCGCGAACTCTGTGTCTGCGGCCTCTCCGACGAAGCTCTGAAGAACTTCAAAAAGACGAGACTCTCAGAATTCGTCGTCATGTACGAAACCGTCAAAGCGGCTCTCGACGACCTCAACAAGCCCAAAGAGTCGGCTGAATAAGTCCGATTCGCCCACGCGTACTGCATCAAGTTCCGGGCAGCCGTCAGCCAGACGCGAAATCTGGCGTGAGCTCACGCCCGGGAGGCCCGGATATTATCTAAAACAGGCAGGAACACGGTTTCACTTGAGGTTGAGGAAGCGGGCCTTGTCGGGGTTGTTTTTCCAGCCGTACTGCTGCTCGAATTCTTCCAGGGTCAGCGTCACGCAGCGGCCGTCGTCGAGGATGGCGGTGACTGCCAGGTGG
>CALGTK010000409.1 GCA_937904325.1 uncultured Planctomyces sp. | reverse complement strand
TAGAGCGTCCGAACTTGCGGGGATCGACGATGATTACGAATTCGCCAAACGAATCAATGTCGTGCGGGCTCATTAGATCGTATTTTTCGGCCACATTCAGAGAGCCTGCCAGGGACGGGGCTTTGATGTCGTGTATATCGAAGGCATTTATCCACCCGGATTTGTTAGCCGCAAAAACTGTGTTCCCTCGTTTGACCATGCCGTTGATTTTATCGATTCGCCTATCTGTCGGCTCCGATATTTTTGTCAGGAATACCGGCTTTTTCGGATCGCTAATGTCCACGGAATAAAAGTCATTCGTGCCTAACAGAAGATGATTCCCGTACAGAAGCACCGTCTCCGAATCTCCGAGACCCGCCCTGTACCACAATAGTTCAGGATCCTGCGGTTGCGAGATATCAATGATCGCGATGGCTCCATCCTTACCCGGCACAAAGGCCAGATTGCCTGATAACTCGACGTCGTGGGCACGACCCAGCGCCTCCTTATGCTTCAATATCGAAACAACCGAAAACCATTCTTTGGAAGTTTTTCTGGAAGTTGTTTCGGCATTGAGATGACCAGAAATAGCAGTGGCGAACAGAAAGACAAGCCCTGCTGTTGAGTGTCTCGTTTTGTGGGAGTTGCGCATGCTTGATTTCAATCTGCTCGAAGGGGTTATGCAAATTCCTGTTGAACTAAGATAGACTTTTTATTTCCGTCAACTTGTTCACGTTGAGTCAAGTCTTCAGAGCGACGACAGAGCGTTTCTGGGCGTCAGCTCGAATAGACCGTCGAAGACAACTCGAATCGGTTTGCGGGCCGTCCCGCACCAGGATCACATACATCAACATGAAAATTTCACGACGTGCGTGGATTCGCAAATCCGTTCTTACGGCTAGTGCCGCAGCACTGCCTTCCACATCGTTACTGGCTGCTGCTTCCAAACCGGAAGTCACACCTGTCGCCTTTTTTGAGAAGCCACTGGAACTGTTGAATGCTGAAGAACTGGCAGGACAACTGGCGTCGATTGGCTTCGACGGCGTAGAGGCGACGGTGCGTAAAGGGGGCCGCATCGAACCGGAGAAAGCGAAAGACGAATTACCCGCGCTGGTGGGATCATTGAAAAAGAGCAATCTGAAAGTCCTCGTGATGGCAAGCAGTATCAGTCGAGCAGATCAGCCGCACGCGGAAGAAACGCTGAGAACCGCCGCCCGGCTTGGTATCAAACGCTACCGCCTTGCCAAGTTCCAGTATGACTTGAAGAAGCCCATCCTGCCCCAACTGGATGCCCTCAAACCTCAACTGCGCGATCTTGCCGCGATCAACCGTGAACTCGGCCTGACCGCCGTTTACCAGAACCACGGCGGCGCAGCGAACGTCGGTGGCCAGGTATGGGATCTGCACTACCTGATGAAGGATTTTGATCCCCGGGAAGTTGCCGTTGCGTACGATATCCGCCACGCCATGGTGGAAGGTATATCTGCCTGGAAGATCAACTTCCATCTGATCCGACATCGGATTCAGGCCGCGTATGTGAAAGACTTTGTTTTTGAGAAAGCGAAAGCAGTGAATGTACCCATGGGCACAGGACTGGTGGGAGACGATTTTTACGAAAGCCTCAAGCAAACTGCTTTTACAGCACCTGTCTCACTTCACGTTCCCTACCTGCATCCAAAAACAAAAGCGCTGGCCGGGATCGAGCACATCAAAAAAGATTTTGCCTACCTGAAGAAACAACTCCGATAAGACAATGATACATAAAACCACCGCACGTCAGCACATTGCAAACCAGGTGTTCGCACTGCTTGTTTTGTTTGTTGCGATTCCACAAACACAGGCACAAGTCCCTCGCGAATTGCGTCCCTGGCTCGAAACACCTCAAGCCTGGCAGCGCGACACCGACGGGCCGGTGCTGTCTCTTGGTAAGAAGGGTCAGTTCGACGACGAACACATATTTGCTCCAATGGTCGCACTGCAAAACGGCAAGTTCACCCTCTGGCATTGCGGCTCGACGGGCACCGTGGCTGAACGCGTTTTCCAACTGGGCATGTCAAGCAGTACTGACGGACGCAACTTCACCCGCGTTACCCGAAACCCGGTGTTCCGATTTGGCAAAGACCTGAAATCCGTGCTCACGCCCACTCTGCTGCGCAATCCGGACGGAAGCACGCTGCGCGATAGCGGCAAATTGCGGATGTGGTTCAGCAGTACCGATTTCACCGACAAATCCGGACGGCACACCCTTCACGAGGCGAGCAGTCATGATGGCGTTACCTGGTCGAAACCTTCCCCTGTTTTGCTGGAAGGGGTGTATGCGCCCTCGATCATCAAAATCGGCCGACGGTATCAAATGTGGTACGCCGATGTGTCAGGCAAGCCCTGGATGATTCGCCAGGCCGACAGCCTGGACGGTATCAGATGGCGTGTTTTTCCCGACCCGGTTATCAAACTCGATCAGGCATGGGAGAAAGGCAATCTCTTCTACCCCACCGTCATCAAAATCGACGACGCTTACCTGATGTGGTACGGCAGCTATTGGTCCGCTCGAGCCAACACGACTGCACTTGGCCTCGCGGTCAGTATTGATGGCCTGAAGTGGTACAAACATCCGCTGAATCCGGTTTATCGCCCTGTCCCGACAAGACCGTGGGAATCAAATTACACAACCAGCCAATCGATTATGCGTCTGCCGAACGGCTCTCTGCGCATCTGGTACGCCAGCCGGAAAAAGCCCCCTTTCCGGAATAAGTATTTTGCCATCAATACCGCGATTTGGAGCAATCCGAAACCTGCACTGCCTGAAAGCAGGACAGATCTGATCGCCTCTGTGCCGACTGATCCGGCCGCGTTTAGGAATTGGCAAGCTGGTACCCGCGACAAACTGCGCAAGATGCTGGGCATCCCGAAAAATCGCGGCCCGCTCAACGCGGAAAAACGTGGACAGTTCGAATGGGATGGAATCGTGGTTGAAAAATGGGTTTTCACCTCGGAAGCGGGATCACGCGTGCCGGCGGTGCTCTACCGACCCCGAAATCAACCGGCAAAGATGCCTGCCATCGTGTTGACCAATGGCCACGGAGGAAGCAAGAGTCAGTGGTATTACAACTTCAGCGGTCAACTCTACGCACGCATGGGACTTGCCGCGCTCGCGATTGACCCGATGGGAGAGGAAGAGCGTCATAAGGATGGCAAGCTGGGAACCCGCGCCCACGACCATAAGTCTGTCAGCGACCGCGCCGACAAGGCTGGCCGATTGGTAATGGGAAAAATGCTCTTCGACACGATGCGCGGTATCGATTTTTTGATGGAACGCGACGACATCGATCACGACAAGGTCGGCGTGGCCGGTAACTCCCTCGGCGGCGCAAAGGCAGGATGGCTCGCAGTGGTGGAGCCGCGCATCAAGATGTCCATCGTGTCCGGTTGGGCATTCCAGAACATCAACATGCGCACCAGGTATTGCACCAGCCTGCCCAATCAGCGGATGCGCGAAATATTGACCTGGACTGAGTATCTGGCACTCGCGGCGCCGGATTGCGCGGTAAAAATCATGAACGGTGATGCTGACTGGGTCATTGATAAGGAAGACGACAAGAGCGCCTGGAAAGGTATGGATAAATCGGTCACCCGCGCAGCCGGGATTTATGAGCAACTCGGGGCACCGGAGAAAATCGAGACCTGGTATGAAGCTGAAGGAGGCCACCGCCCTTATATCGCTTACAAAGAAGCACTGGAATGGATTCACAAACACCTGGGAGTGCCGGCGATGACGCTTGAACAGATTCGTGCTCTGCCGACTATGAACTCTGGAGACTACTGTGACAAAAACGGGATCGAACTTGAATCACACTACGGCACTGTTCTGCATTCCAGGGGCGCAACCCTGCCGGACATTGGCATCCGCCGCACTCCACGCGAAAAACTCACCTGCCTGAAACCCGGCGAACTCGGCAGCGACGATTTCACTGTCGAAGGATGGTTGAAGCAGATTGAAGCGACCAGGGTTTCCGCGGAAGAGAAAGACAAAGTGAAAGACAAAGAATAAAGGGAACGAAAACCGTCGGGACAGGTCACCGCCATGCTCAGTCCAGTGCACGCTGAACGAAGACAATCGCGGATCTCGCCCATTTCAATTGCCGGACTCCAATGCGGCAGCCGCTTTCCTGGCCGCTCGCCGATGTGACTCCAACGCTGATTCGTCCGTCACCAGATCGCGATATGACTTCAGGGCATCGGCCTTGCGACCGGCTGCCTCAAGTGTCTGGCCGCGGGCCAGTCGCATGGAGCCGCGCCAGCTTCCGCCGAGCTTTCCGGACTCGATGAGATTCAGGACTTTCAGCGCTTCGTCATAGTCGCCACGTCGAGTCAGGAGGCGGGCGGCTCCCTGTAGACCAGTGAAGTATTCGGCGCTGCCGGTGTTGGTCTTCGACGAGGCGATCGTGCGGTAAGTTTCCAGCGCCAGATCATCGTTCTGGAGGACGGTTTCACGGTTGTGGCCCATGGTGCGGAGGATGCTCATTCGCATTCGTGAGTCGGATGTGAACTCCAGCGCCAGACGGAAATCGGCATCCGCCTTATCACCGATTTTCAGGCCGTAGTAAGCCCGCCCACGCGCGAACGCGGCCGCTCCAATCTGCGTGAACGGCCACGTCGAGATATCGTCGTTGCCAAACTGTGCGATGACCGCGTCCCACTTCCGCTCACCAAGAAGGTTCTCCATCTGAACGGTCTTTGTGATGGCTTCGAGCGGGATCTGGCTGGCCAGTTCGGCCGCTCGTTCGAATTGTTTTTCAAGTCGAGCGCATGCTGCAGCCTGCGAGAGTGCATGCGATTTCTGGTAGTCCGTCGCCTTCTCACGCTGTGACAAAGCAACAAACTCAGCCAGAGCCTCATCGTAGTTCCGGCTGCGCATCAGCTTGTGGGCGGTCGAAGCTTCGATGAGGAAGTCGGTCACCGTCTCGTCGACATCAAACGTGTGCGAGCCGCCGTCGTAGAAATGCGCGAACTTCATCGGCACGTGAAAACCGGCCGTGCCAGTGGGGGACAGCGCCGAGTACTCCGAGCCGGTTTCACGGATTCGTTGACGGCAAATGTTGAAATGCCACGGCAGACTTTGCGACGGCTTGCGGCCGATGACCTGATTGAGTGGATCGTTCTCGTCATCGGTCACGGGGATGCGGATTTCAATTGTCCAGTGATCTGCCGCGATGTGAGTCGCGACTTCGGCCTGTGATTCCCAGCGAAATCGTGATGACTTGTCGGCTCCGCGATCGAGATCGACGAGCGCACCGGCTGGATTGACTGTAATTTGATAGTAGCTGTGGGAATCCGTCGCGAGTTCGATCTCCACCGCGTCGCCATACCAGATCGCCTCATCGTCGTGTTTCGTTGCCGAGATGTTCAGCTTGTTGTGGGGCAGGATTGCATCCTGCCGAGGCAGGTTAGAAACCTGCCCCAGGGTCTCTTCACAGCGAATCGCGAAATAGAGATGCTGTCCGGTTCGATCCCAACCCGCCATGACCGATGTGCCAAAGACCGGTGGCATTCCGGTCTGCAATTCACGAAGCAGTCCGACCGACCATTCCCGATGCCTCACCCAGTATTCGTCGTCGAGTTTTCCGTCAACGACGATAGGCTCGCTCGGCTTCAAGACGGTGCGCATCTTCGCGACGAGCCCGCGTCCCTGACCAAGTTGCTTCGCCTTGCTCCGCAGTGCGTTGAGGAAGTTGTTGATCAATTCGATCCGCTTGGCATAGATCGAATCCGGCGACACTTCCAACTTCGCCTTTTCGATCATCTCCAGCGCCGTATCGGCCTTTTCCTTTTCCTTTTCCATCGCCTGATAATTCGCCTCGCAGTAATCGAAGAACGCCTTCATCTTCGGGCCCGCCGGCCCGTAAAACAGGTGGCAGTATTCAACCAGCATCGCCTCGACATCGGCTTCCTTGCCGCCCCACCACATCCGAGCGGTGAAGTAGACCTGGAAGTGATCGAAGCCGATGTTCGGATCGTCATGAGTGCGTGGAAAGCTCAGCCAGATGTCTTCGCCGCGCGAAACGCCCTTGGTCGCGTTGATGCTTTCGCCGATCGTCCGCGCGACGAACGCCGGCAGATACGTGCCGCGTCCGGTGAAGGGATAGTTTTCGAAAATGATGATCGGTCTGTCGGTCCTCTTCAGCCAGCCGGCTCGGAGATTGCGAACGTATTCGCGTTGTTCCGGCAGGCTGTTTCGCGGCCGTCGGCCACCGACGATGATCACCTGCACGTTCGGTTCCAGCTTGTCGATGTTCGTTGGCGGCAGCGTGTTGGCCCCGTACGCACAGCAGGCAATCAGCGTGTCCGGGTGCGTTTTGCGAACTTCTCTGGCGACGCGATTCGCAAACTCCCAGACGTGATTCGATAGCTTGCCCCGCGCACCCATTTCATCGACCTGTTTGCCTTCGCAAATCTCACACTGACAGATCGAGCCGTAGGCGTCCGGCGGCATGATCGAAACAGCTTTGTAGTCGTAGACATCGAACTGAGCCCGAGCCCATTTCACCGTTGCGTCGAACAATTCAGCGTTGGAATAACAGAGGTGATTCAGGCGTTTTCCGGTTTGCGTATCGCGCTTACCGCCATAAAGTGCGAACCAGTCCGGGTGTTGTGTTTTGAGGATGTCGGGATGCGTCATGGTGTGCATCCCGTGGGCGATCATGAGCCCGTAGGGATGGCGAATTCCCAACCGCATAGCCCAGCGCATGACTTCCTCATCCGCCGTAGCGAACCGCACGCTGAACTGCCGAACCTCGAAATCCGGCTTCACGGTTTCGTCGATTTTCGGCAGCGGTATCGACTTCATTTTCGGGACGACCTCGCCGAGTTCGCCGGGCAGGTACCATCGCACGCCAAGGCTTCGCAGGTAGCCGCAGACCGCATTGAACGAACCGCGTTCGTCGAACTGCCAGAGGTATTCGCGATCTTCCTTCGCCAGCGCTTCGGGCATCCGTTCGCGATACTTGTAAAGCCCGCCATTGGGCACGCCGAACGGCAATCCGCTCGCCTTCTCCCACGCGGATTGCAATTTTTCGCCGCGTCCGGAGTTGTTCTTCGCCCACGGTTCCTTCGGCGTGAAGTCCGTGTCGTCGCCGATCAGCGCGAGCCACTTCTCACCGGAAGCGATGCGGTATGCGCCGTGTTCGAGACCATCCGCAGTAACGCCGAGTTTTGCCGCGTGGGCACTTTCGCCTACGTAGATCTGAACTGGAACATCAACGGAAGGCTCCGAGCCGATTCGCAACTCCGCGCCCGAGATCTTCTTGAGGTAAGTCTGCAGCTCCCACGCCGCGATCCGTTGCGCGCGGGTCGGGGTTTCTGAGACAATAATCTCCGCCCGAGCTTCCCTGTTTTCGACAAGGAACGGTTCGGCGGAAGCGAACGTCGGGAGAAGTAGCGTCAGGAAGAAAATGAGTTTCATCACATCTCTCTTTGATGACAGCTGTTCGAGGTAGAATTCGATCCTGCGTTTCGCAACTTTGTGGTTTGGAAGCCCTGCACCAGGTTTCGCTGACGCCTTACTGATCAGTTGGCATGCCGCTCGCTTGCAGCACTAGTTTCTGCACGGCGAGATCGTGGTCGGGCGTGTACTCCGACTTGACCTGTCCGCGAGCGATTCGAGCGAGTTCGATGAGTTGGTCGTCATAACGGCCCGGCGTCGCCGGCAGTGCGACCTCGTGCGTTCCCTTAGCGAACTTTCCGCGAGGTTTATTCAGCGTGAGCGTCAACCGCGGCGGTTCCAGCGGACGAATCTCGACGGTCCCCTCCGTGCCGGCCACGACGAACTGTCGACGCTTCATCCCGTCGAACTCGGTCACACTGACCCGAATCGTGGCCGTCGCCTGGGGATACTCGAATACGGCCAACTGATTGTCAGCGAGATTATCGAGGTCCGGCCGCAGTCGTCGGGTGTGTGCTTGTACGTCCTGCGCTGGTCCCAACACGCGAACCATTGCGTCGATCAAATGGCAGCCGAGCTGGAACATCATTCCGCCACGGAAGTGCAGGTTCCTCTTCCGCTCTTCCACGGAGATTTCTTTCGACATCAGCCCGTGAACCTCGAAGATCTCTCCTAACCAGCCGTTGCGAACCACGTCGAAGCAAAAACGAAAGGCCGGATTGTGCCGGTACATGTAGCCCATTTGCACGCACAGCCCACGCGACGTCGCCGCATCGAGCAGTTGACCGAATGACTGAATCGACTCGCCTGCCGGCTTGTCGAGATGGATATGCACGCCCGCCGCCACGCACCGTGCTGCGGTTGCCAGGAGATCTTCGACGCGTGTTTCAACGGTGACGATCTTCAGATCCTTCGTGGCCAGCAGCGTCTCTTCGGTCAGCCAGGTCACATCACGGTAGATTGGATTTTTCTCGGCAGCACGCCGTTTCTCACGATCGGGTTCGACCACGCCGATCAAGTCGAACTGATCGCTCAGTTTCTTCAGCGTCTGCAGCTTGCCGGACGCATGATCGTGGGCCGTTCCGATCTGGCCGACTTTGATTCGACGAGGTTGTGTCCCTGTGGCATGCGTCTGTTCGAAACTCGCTGCTGCAGTCATTCCGACAGCAGCCGCGCCCGATGCCTGCAGGAATTCGCGCCGTCCCAGGTGTTTCACGTGAGACCTCATACGATATTCTCCACAACCCACGGAGAGCGATACGTCCGCGTGAGCATCGCCTGTGCTCGTTCGTTACCGACGATGCCTTCGGTAGTCGGATTGATCGTGAGCTTCTCTCCACCGAGGCGGTAGCTGATGGTGGCGTAATGCACGAGCAGCGTGCTGAGATGGCCTTCTTCGATGTCGGCGTTGGGCGTCTGGCGAGTGCGGACACAATCGACGAAGTTCTGCTGATGCGGTGCGTCGGGAAGTCTGCCATACATTTCGTCGCGGACAACCGGTTTGCGGCTTTTCGGGCGAATATAGACCTGCCAGCCGGACCCCATTCGCCCCACAACCATCATCGCATCGCTGCCGTAAATCTCAACGCGTTCGGCGTTCTGCGGCCAGTGCGGAAACATGTCACCGTCGCGAATTCCTGAATCGGCCTTGAGCATGTACGGCGTATTGAGCGTCAGATCAAACGTCATCATCAGTTCGTCGAATTCGAACACGGACAATTGCGTGTCCGGCGTCTCTGCCGCTCCGTCGCGATCGTAACGGGCACCATGCGAAAAGACGGATTTCGGATAGCCCACACCAACCAGCCACCTCGCGATATCGACCTGATGAATGCCGTCATAGTGCATGTCGCCGCCGCCGTAACGCCACAGGAAACGCCATTGACGGCGCAGTGTCTCGTTGTAGGCGTGCGCCGGGGCGGGCCCGTTGAACATGTCCCAATCGAAACCGGCGGGAGGATCGCTGTCCTTAGCCATCGGAAAATTGTCCTCGCCCTTCTGGTTGTAGACGCGCACGAGGTCGATGTTGCCGAGCTTGCCGTCGGTGATGTACTTCTTCGCGGCGTGGAGGTACGGAGCCGAGCGATTCTGCAACCCGATTTGAACGACACGATTGTGCTTCCTCGCAGCCTCGACTCCCTGCCGTCCTTCCCAACAGTTGTGACTTTGTGGTTTTTCGCAGTAGACATCTTTGCCGGCCTGACAGCACCAGATCGTCGCCAGTGTGTGCCAGTGTGGCGGCGTGGCGATGACAACCGCGTCGACCGACTTGTCTTCGAGCATCCTGCGAAAATCCTTGGCGTACTTCGGCATTCGGCCGCCCTGGTTCTCGGCGATTCCCTTGGCTCGAGTGGCGTACATCTCGGGATCGACGTCGCAGAACCAGGTGAATTCGCAATCGCTCCGAGCGGCGAACGCCTGCGCCAGCGTATTCCCACGCCCGCGACATCCAATGATCGCCAGGTTGAGCTTTTCGTTGGCCGGCGCGGCTGCAACCGATCGCGCATTGGCCAGCAGTGTCAACCCGCTGGTGATCCCCAATGTCGTGCTTGTGGAATCCTTCAAAAAATCCCTGCGGTTGGAGTTCGTCATGTGGTCAGTCTCCCATGATGCAAGAAACGGCTTTTCCCGGATTGTACCCGCTCATGCATGGATAACTACAAAAGATCAAAAGGGCCAATGACATCATTCGGTTCCGGTTTCTGCATTCATCGCCACAGTGAACTCCATTGCCGCTGCTCGGCGAGTTTTGCGATTGCCCAGCTGAGATGGACACCTGAAATAAGTTTTTAGACGGCTAGTTT
>CALGTK010000408.1 GCA_937904325.1 uncultured Planctomyces sp. | reverse complement strand
AGGTTTAGAAATCTCGGACTTACCTCCGCCGGAAACGGTGCAGGGTTTGTGACAGAAAACTCCTTCGAACAACGTACCGATCAGCCGCCATGTGGGAGCTGCCGGATGCTTTTTCATCCGGAAGCGATAGCCCGACGGCAGCATGTAGACTTCGTCTGGCTGCAGCGGCAGCGTTTGATCACCAGCTTCGTTTGACCACGTGATATTCTGCTGGCGAACGGATGCCTTTGAGTTTTCCGGGATATAAACGATGTTCGGAAACTTTCGATCCCTGGCGAAACCTGAAGGATCAACATCGATCAACTGATCACCGTAGTCGCTGACAAGGTCTGCGAAGGTACGGTCGTTGTAGCGTCGCTTCTTTGCGTTGAACTCGTCGCCCAGATTCACGCTGGCAAACGCGATCGCCCCACCCGCATGTTCTTCTTCGACACCGCCAAACAGGTTGGCTGCATAGCTGATCTGAGTTTTGACTTCTTTCTTGCAGTAGCCGAAGTAGTTGTCAGCAATCAGCGTAACGATAACTCCTTCGTCTGTTCGACATGTCAATTTGAACGGCGTTCCGTCGTTGTAACATTCGTCTTCCGACTTCCAGCACATGCCGTCTTCACGCTGCCGTTTAGTCGCATCATCGTAGTGAGGAAGCCCGACGGCCTTCTTCTTCAGACTCGACAGATGAGGAGCAAGAATCACACAACCGGTGTGTCCGGTCCACTGTTCGACATCCAGCCCGGCATCGTTCTTTGGAAGGAACGGATCGCCAGCGTTTCCAAAGATTGATTCCACAAAATCTAAATTGCTGACCAGCGAACCTGGAGCAAAGAAGCGGATTTCCATTCGCTTTTCCGAGCACACACCTTGTACTTCGGGACAAACCAGAGGTCGCAGGAGCAGCGAAACAAATGCCTTTGCCGACTGCGGGCAGGTTGCCGTGAAGGGAAGTTCAAGAGAATCATCCGGTGCATCAAAAGACGCATTGAACAGAGCCGCGAAAGTGGCCTTTGGAACCGCTCGTTTGTCACGAGGAACCGGCAGCCCGCCGGCTGTGACGTGGAATGTTCCGCTGGTTGTTCGACGATCGTGTCGCGGGTTGTGCAGAACGCCGTTCTTAACCCGGTAGGAAGAGACGAGAGCGTTTTCATACTTCGCCCGGTCAATCGGCAACGACAGTTCGCGAGCTATTCCGTGCCGATCGAGAATGACAGTCGAATCCGGCAGACGCAGCGGTTCGACAAGGTTGGGTTCGGTGAAGTGACTGTCCAGAAACGCTTCGATGCGCGCGTCGACGGGCGAACGGACTTCGTCCAGACGTTTGAGTCGCTGGTGGTACGAGCCGAGCAGGCGTTCTGCATCGATCGACTGCTTGGCCGTGAGCGGAGTTTCTGGATGAGGCAGGCCCATCGCGATCAGCTTCAGAACAATATATCGAATGGCTCGTTCACGTTCAGTTTCGCGGTTGTTGCCCGCACCTTCGGCACTGATGCCCAACGACTCGACGAAGTCCATGGGGATTCTTTCCGTTGATTGTCTCGAATGATTATTTGAGCTTACGCTGTCCGAGGCGGCTGTACTGCTGGAGTGCGATGGCCGTTCGGAAACGAAACGGAACCGTTCAGCCTGTGAGGAGTCGCACCATTGCCAGCGTAATTACCGCGGATAGATGGATTCTCAACTGAACCCTGTTTCGTTCTGACTCGAGCCCCGCTAAGCGAGTGCCAATTAAGCCAGGGAACCGGGAATTGATGTGGTCCCATAATGGGAAGAGCTCTTTGCCGCCAGTTCGCAGTTCAGGAATGCCGGATCTCCGGGTGAACCGACTTCTTCGCTGAGTGGTGACTCTTAGCGTCAGGCAGTATAGCGGATCATGAGCCCGGTGTCGCACGCTTCGACGACTCTATAAATTGTGCAACTCGCTGAATATCATCAGGTGTGTCCAAATCAAACAGAATCGACTCTGAACCGACCGGCACTTGCCGGATGCTGATCCCAGTTGCCGTTCGCAGCCAGTTGAGTCCCTGATCGTCTGGAATTTCCTGGATTCGTTCGGTAATCCCCCATCTTAAGAAAGTGGGATGTCCGTTTTTACCGCCGTACTGAGGGATCAGAATGTCGTCGGCCGTTGCTTCCCAGGCAGCAACCAGTTCAGCAAGAGTACTCGGATCGAGCACCGGGTAGTCGGCCGGAATCAGCATCCAACCGTCACTGGTCTGGGGAGCGTACCGCCCGCGGAGAGCTTCGACTGCGTGTTCGACGCTGCGACGCATGTCGGGCGGATCGACGTCTGGCTGCACGGTGTGGACGTTGGGCAGGCCCAAAGCCTTGATCACGTTTGTCAATTCTTCATCGCCACGACGAAAAACGACGACGGTCTCATCGACACTCAGAAGTGACAACGTGGTCAGCAATCGTTCGATGACGGTCTTTCCACCGAGGTCCATCACGAGTTTCGGCTGTCCCATCCTTCGACTGAGTCCGGCGGCCGGTACGATCGCAAAAAGCGACATGGCGGTTACTCTTTCGGTCTCTGATCTGAATTCTTTAATGTGTCGACTCGACAAGTGACAGCAGAACTTGAAAGGTATCCAATGACAATGCAACGACGACGATTTCTTACAACTGCCACCGGTGCGGCTGCCGGATTGTTTTGCGGAGCGAGTGACATTGCTCGTCTGTCTGCCAACGACTCGAAGAGTAAACCGTCGAACATGCGGTTGGGACTGGTCACTTACAACTGGGGCAAAGACTGGGATGTTCCAACACTGATCAAAAACTGCGAAGAAACGGGATTTCAGGGCGTCGAACTCCGCAGTACGCACAAACACGGAGTCGAGATCACCATCGATGCGAATCGGCGAAAAGAAGTCGCTCGCCAGTTTGCAGATTCGAAAGTCGAACTGGTCGGGCTCGGCAGCGCCTGTGAATACCACTCTTCCGACCAGGCAGTCGTAAGAAAAAACATCGAAGAGACAAAGGCGTTTGTGAAGCTTTGCAAAGATGTCGGCGGCACTGGAGTCAAAGTTCGACCGAACGGAATTCCCAAAGAAGTGCCAGTCGAAAAGACGCTAGAGCAGATCGGCAAGTCTCTCAAAGAAGTCGCAAAATTTGGAGCCGACCACGGGGTCGCCATCCGAGTCGAAGTTCACGGTCGCAATGGATCAGCCGAACTGCCGAACATTCACCGCATGATGGAAGTCGCCGATCATCCCAACGCCGTCGTCTGCTGGAACTGCAACCCGACAGATTCCATCGGCCAGGGCCTGCAGCACAACTTCGAACTGGTCAAAGAAAAGATCGGCATCATCCACATCCACGACCTCCGCTCGAACGGTTACCCGTGGAAAGAAATCTTCAACCTGCTGAAGAAAGCCGACTTCTCCGGCTGGACCCTGCTTGAAGAAGGCAAAGTACCGACCAACATCGTCGCCGCCATGCACGAAAACCGAGCGGTTTGGCAGCGACTCGCGAAATAGAAAAATGGGCATCCACCCTACAATACGGTGTGAAGCATCGTTTATATCGGTGGGCAATTCGCGCGACGGTTGAGGCTTCCAAAGCAATCATGGAAAAGTGATCTATGAAACTTGCCACCGTCCTCACGCCTGACTCAGACGAAAACCTGCAACTTGCTGTTCAGTGCGGCGTGACCGATTTTGTCACCCGCCACTACGGACCGGATCCCGCACCGTTGATTGCTGTCAAGCAGCGAGTCGAATCGTTCGGACTGACGTTGTCGGTAATCGAAGGCTACCTTCCGATCGAGAAGATCAAGACTGGCACGGATCATGACGGAGCGGAACTCGCTGAACTGAAAGACCTGATCCGTCTGATGGGTGACCTTGGAATTCCCATCCTGTGCTACAACTTTATGGCAGGTACCGATTGGGTCCGTACGAAGCTCGACGTTCCAGAACGAGGCGGTGCCAGGGTGACGCAGTTCGATCTGGCAACGGTCGAGCAGGCCGTATTGCTCGGTCACGACGGAGCGGGAACTCAAGAGTCAGCAAATGACAACAATGCGAGCAGCCTGACTCACAAAATGCTGTGGGAAAATCTCGGACGATTGCTCAATGAAATCGTACCGATCGCAGAGCAATCGGGAGTTCTGCTTTCCATGCACCCGGACGACCCGCCTCTTCACGAACTGCTTGGGCGTCCACGAATCATGAACAGCGTCGAAAACTTCAAACGTCTGCTGGAACTTGTACCAAGTCCAAACAACGGTATCTGTTTCTGCCAGGGAACCTTTGCCGAAATGGGAGCGGACATCCCTGACGCCATCCGTCGCCTGGGCAGTCACATCAACTACGTACATTTCCGAGACGTTACCGGGACCGCTGAATCTTTCACGGAAACATTCCACGACAACGGCAAAACGGACATGCCCGCCGCCGTTCGAGCCTACCGGGAAGTCGGCTTTGCCGGTCCCATTCGCCCCGACCATGTCCCGCAACTCGTCGGCGAAGACGATGGCGAACCCGGATACACAATGCTCGGCCGCCTCTACGCCTATGGCTACATGAAGGGCCTTTTTCAGGCCACGGAGACGGTCAAGTAAAGCGACGTCACGGCAACATCAACGGGACAACCCACTTGCCGACGCTAAGCGTTTCGCCTTTTTCGCAGTCTTTCTGATAAAGCGTGCAGAAATTGGCAGTCGTCACTGGGTGGAAGAGTCTGACTTCTGGTGCGTGGACCTTTTTGAAGCCATGCTCTGTCAGTTCGTTGCTGCAGGAATCTCTGTTGCGGTCTGGTGTCGGAGTGAGGAACCAAACGGTGCCGCCACGGTCGCAGGTCAGCGTCTTACGGCCGTCGATTGGGATTCTCAGGAAGCTGGCGCCATCCAGCGCCGCCAGATTCTCACTGGCAGTGTAAGTGCGGTCGGTGAAGAGCGTTACTCCTATGGTGAAGCGTTCGGCTTTGAAGTTGGCAGTGCTCAGCGATCCGGGATTCTTCCGGCGAATGTCTTCACCGTCGGCGTTGTTGCGAACGGGGGTGGATTTCCTCTTCTGGCCGCCGGATGCTTGACTGACAAGCTGTTGCAGCCGCGCCGCGTTGCTCGACGCTCGGCCTGCAGTGACATCATCCTCACGGAACGATGCCATCAGGATGTGTCGAGAACCTGTTCGGGCGAAATCGTAGATAATTCGAATCAAACCGTCAGCAGTCTGCTGACCGTCCGGGTACGAGACACCGACGCGATCATCGAGTAGCAGACCTCCCGTCCACGACTTTCCATCATCTTTCGACACAAACGCCGTCAGATGCGATCGGCCGATTCGTTTGTCGATCGTGCCGTGCTTCACGAGGAGCAGGTTACCGGAGTTGAGTCGCCGCACAAAGAAACGAGCACTGGGATGTGCAATCCTGGACGGTCTCAGATCAGGCCAGGTCTTCCCTCGGTCGGTCGAAACGCTCTCGCCGATTCCGTACTTCGTTCGGGCAAGAAGCCAGAGCGAGCCGTCTTTACGTTCGATGATCATGTGCTCGTCAAAGGCGCGGACGTCCTTCGGTACGTTGCAGGCTCCGCGCGGCGACCAGCTTCGGCCGAGATTCGTTGACACGATCAGTCGCGCACTGAAATCGGTCGCACGCCAGGTCGACGCCGGCAGCACCCACTCGCCCGTGCTGAGAACAAGCGGTTTGCACATCATTATTCCGTCAGTCAGCCGCCGCGACTGACTCCATCGAGGCCGTTCGTCGTCCGGATTATCGGTATGCACGCACCAGACGCCGGCAACCGAGCCGTCATGCCCGGCGGCCTGAGCCCAGAAAACAAACAGGCGTCCGGTTGGAGCTACCCAGAGTTCCGGATCGAACGCGCGCACCGGATCGGGTCCGTCGGGATCGATCACCAGCACTTCACGCCAGGTCTGGCCCTTGTCGCCACTGGTCGAAACGGCGACGTAGTTATTGTGATCTTCGCCCGGAGTGATGCCCGCATACCAGTTCGCCCACAGCCGACCTCCAGGTGCAACCGCCATGCTGGGAATCCCCTGAAACGCTCGATTTGTCGCGGCGTGATCTGGCAACTTTGGTGCGCCCACATACGCAGGCGAGACCAGAAACGGATCGGCCAGTTTCAGATTCGACAAAGTGGCCTTGAGCTTGCCTGTTTCCGCCGGGTTCTCAGGAAGTGGCTTGTCGTGAAACGCGGGCAGCAGGTGTTCCCAGACCAGATCGAGTTGCTGCTGCATGTTCCGAGTCTTCGCGGTGATTGCAATGACGGCATCCTGCTCCGGCAGCACGATGCAGAACTGGCCATCTTTTCCGTCGCCTCGGTAAGCACCGTGTCGGCACTGCCAGAACTGAAAGCCATAGCCTTGTCGCCAGTCGGGATTGCGGGCACTGGGCGCCTTATCGTTGTCGACCTGTTTGCTCGTAGCCTGAGCAATCCAGTCTGCTGGAATGATTTGCTTGCCATTCCACTTTCCCTTCTGAAGGTAAAGCTGCCCGAACTTTGCGATATCTTCCGTTCGGACGTACAGACCGTAGCCGCCGATGGAGATGCCCTGCGGACTGGTTTCCCACGTTGGCTTCACAATGCCGAGTGGATCGAACAGCCGAGGTTGCAGGTAGTCAACCACTGTTTGGCCGGTGACCTTTTGCACGATCGCCGACTGCATGTACGTTGCCGGAGTGTTGTAACGAAACGTCGAGCCCGGCTTGTGCGGTACTGGCTGCGTTAAAAACTGCCGCGTCCACACTCCGTCTTCAGTCAGGGCAGGCTGCTTTTCGTGACCGGTCGACATGGTTAACAGATCGCGGACACGCATTGCCTTAAGATTTTTAAGACGGCTCCGGCGGCGTATCTTCCGGGAAAAAACTCAGCACCTTGTCGTCGATGTCCAACTTTCCTTCCGAAGCCACAAGCCCAACAGCGGTCGATGTGAAGCTCTTACTGAGCGACCAGAGAATGTGCGGTTTCTCAGCGGCTTCCGGAGCCCACCAGCCTTCCGCAACAACCTGACCATGCCGCAGCAGCATGAAGCTGTGCATGTCGTATACGTTCTGGTTGGCTGCTTCCACAAACGCTCGTACGTGAACCGAGGACACACCCTGTGACTCAGGTGAGCTTCGTTGAAGCGGAACGGACTCCGCCTGTAGACGGACAGTGACCAACAGCAGTAACGGCATCAATATGAATATGGAAGTCCGATTCATGGTGTCAGTTCTGTTCTGAGTTGTGAAAAACGATCGCTCAATCCGGCCATTTCCGACAACAATAACCGCGACCAGACGGACGGGCGACGCACCGACGCATTATCCGTGTTGACTACACTTAGACCTGAGAGAAGATCGGCGTGATTTAATCTGCCCTGCCTGGACCCGTACGATCCTGCGAGAACTTTCACCGTGTTGACAGACTGTCCAATCGGTCGATAGTAAATGTGCTGACAAGGGCTCATCCCGTGACCAATCCACTCGAATGCTGGGTTTGAAGGCATTTTCTGATGTTGAGTTTTACAGACAAACATTCCTTTCAACATTGTGATGGCCTTTCGCGGAGGTCCTTTCTGCAGGTCGGTGGCCTGGCAATGGGGGGCTTATCGCTGCCGCAGTTGTTGCAGGCTGAAGCTGATTCCGCAAAACAGAACTCGCACAAGTCCGTGATCATGGTCTACCTGACCGGCGGGCCGCCTCACCAGGATATGGTGGACTTGAAGCCGGATGCGCCGACCGATATCCGTGGTGAATTCAAGCCGATCGCTACGAATCTTCCCGGTGTGCAGATCAGCGAGCACATGCCGAGACTCGCTCAACGGATGGACAAGCTCGTCACTATCAGATCGCTGGTTGGTTCCGACGGGCGGCATTCCTCGTTCCAGTGTGTGACCGGTCGCCAATTCGCAAACCAGCCACAGGGAAGCTGGCCGTGTTTTGAAGCTATCGTGTCAAAACTCAATGGACCAGCACATCCATCGGTCCCGGCGGGCATCAATCTCTTCATGAAGATGGAGCACCTCCCGTACAACCATCCAGGTGCTGGTTTTCTGGGAGCGGCTCACAGCCCATTTCAGCCTCAAGGCGATTCGAAGTCGAGCATGACGCTGAACGAGATCACCGTCGACCGCCTCGGCCAACGGCGAGACCTGCTTTCCGGCTTCGATCAATTCCGCCGCGACGTCGATCGTCAACGCGATTCCGTGTCGCTTGATCCGTTTACCGAGCAGGCGCTGAACGTCCTGACTTCCAGTCGGCTGGCGGATGCTCTGGATCTCAAGAAGGAAGATCCAGAAGTGGTCGCGAGTTACGGCAAAGACGATCCAACGGCACTCTCTTACGGAGCCAAAGGCTACCAGGCGATCATGTCGAAATTTCTACTGGCTCGACGCCTTGTTCAAGCAGGAGCCCGTTGCGTCACCACAACGTTTGCCGACTTTGACTGGCATGGTGCAAACTTCTCGCGAGGCCGCAAAGTTCTGCCACTGCTGGATCAGGGCCTGGCGGCCCTGATCGACGACCTCTACCGGCATGGTTTGCAGGACGACGTGACCGTAGTTGTCTGGGGAGAATTCGGACGAACTCCGAAGATCAACGACAAAGCCGGGCGAGACCACTGGTCACGCAACACGTTCGCCTGGCTGGCTGGCGGTGGTATGCCGGTCGGGCAGGTCATCGGCAAGACGAACCGTTACGCCGAAGAACCAATCGATCGCCCCGTCCACTTCCAGGAAGTATTCGCCACTCTGTATCAAAACCTTGGCATCGACATCGACCATGCCACCGTCACGGATCTTAACGGCCGCCCGCACTATCTGCTCAATCAAGAGCATCGCCCAATACCCGAACTGGTGTGACTTTAGTGCCGGCTTAACTCCAGGCAACTGTTCACGAAGAGCTGGCAATGGCTGACCCGATGCGCAAACGACTCTCGCGTAGAAAATGCCTGAAATACGCTGTCGCTTCTGCGAGCGCTGCGATGTCGACTAACTCGTTGTCGACATTTGCTCTGGAGCAGTCGGCGTCCACGCAGGCTGTCACACAAAAGTCTGTCGCTGCTGTCGTCACGGTTTACAGTCCGGGTTCACACGCCGATGTGATCATCGGAAAGATCCTCGAAGGCTGGGAACAGGACGGAGGCGCGGGACCTGCTTTGAAGCTGGCATCGTTGTACGTCGAACAGTTTCCCGACGACGATCTTTCCCGCTCTCTGGCGAAAAAACACAACGTTCCAATGTTCGATACGATCAAACAGGCAGTCTCGGTCGGCGGAAACAGCATTCCGGTCGACGGCGTGATCAGTATCGCCGAACACGGTGATTATCCGTGGAACGACCTTGGCCAGCATCTTTATCCTCGCCGGCGATTCTTCGAAGAAATAACTGATACTTTTCGGAAACACGACCGTGTCGTGCCTGTGTTTAGCGACAAGCATCCGGGGCCTGTGTGGGAAGATGCGAAGTGGATGTACGATCGGTCTCGCGAGATGAACGTGCCGTTCATGGCTGGGTCGTCACTCCCGGTCAGCTTTCGCAAGCCTTCGATCAGCGTGCCCATGAGCTGTGAAATCGAAGCCGCCGTCGGCATCGGCTACGACGGGCTCGACATTTATGGCAGCCACGCCCTGGACAGTTACCAATGCATTATTGAACGCAGAAACGGAGCGAAAACGGCTGTAAAGTCGGTGCAGTTTCTCGAAGGCGATGCCGTCGGGAAAGTTCTTGCTGACGGACTCGTGTCGCGTTCGTTGTTTGACGCCGCGATGTCTGTCGTCCCTCAGGCAAAGGGAAATGTCTCGAATCTGCAGGCACCCCGTGAAGGGCTCATCCTGTTCCAATGCGAGGACGGCTTTCGCGGAGCTCAGTTCATGCTGCAGTCAGTTAACCGCACCGCCGTAGCCGTAAAGCTCAAAGGACAAAAGAAACCAGTGGCCACGCAGTTCGAAGAACGCACCGAGCCCCGGCATCCACACTTTGCGTACCTGCTGAAAGGCATCGAGCAGATGGTGCACACGGGGCGACCGGCGTACCCCGCCGAGCGAGCGGTTCTGACCAGCGGAATTCTTGACCGCGCTATCCAATCGCGAGCCCTGGGAGGAAGGAAACTGGAAACTCCCGAACTGGCAATTCTATATCAACCAGTCGACTACCCTCACGCCCCGCAGCCCGACTTGAGGACTCACCCGGCTGGATAGTTCGACAGCCGAACCTGCCGACGCAGCATCAATTCTCCAGCCACGACGCGCGACCGCCTCTACACGTACGGCTACATCAAAGGCATGCCTCAGAC
>CALGTK010000407.1 GCA_937904325.1 uncultured Planctomyces sp. | reverse complement strand
GTCCGCGCAAATCAGATTCAAAACCGGCTGCAAGCAGGAACAAACGAAAAAAGTTGTAACCTGCAGACAGGCTCATCCAATATGTCGCACCAGCTTCGACTTTTGCTGTCAAGTGGGAGGTGCGAGTTCGTTATGTATTGCTTTCTTCGTGCGTGCGGTGATTTTGAACAGTGGTCCGTGGCGTTGCCTGTTGGCCGAGGGCGACACGTCGGAGTATCGCCGCAGTCACGCATAAGAAATTACGGATGACTCGACCATCTTTGACGGGCTGCGTCTGATGAACTCGTCGCACACAACTCTTGAAGGTGATCGCAGGGTTTCAGCTACCTGGCAGTGTCTGTCGCTCAGGCGTCGAACGGACGACGTACGTGAAATGATCCGACTTAGGCGACACCGGGGTGATCAACAACTGCGTTTTGCGATCGCTACTTCCGGGTTGCTTTCCAACCGTCAGCTGTGCGGATTAATTCCACCTGCTGTTTCGATTTATCGTCTGGTCGGACCGGATGTGCATTGTCGGTATTCAGTGGGGCCCGCTTCTGTGAAGCTGAGATTTCAGCCATCGCGACGGGCGCCGAATTGCGTGACGGACGGGTTGATTTGAATGCGGCTGGCCGAATCGGACCGGTGCTTAATGGAACTTGTAGTTGCTGACCTCGGATGATCGGCTGAGACTGTTTGTCTCTGGTCGATGATTGTGTGACTGTCGAATTGGAGTTTTGATTTGACTGTTGCAGGGGCCGCGATTTGAATTCTGCCACTGCCGGCGTTGCCGCCTTATTTCGATTTTCTTGTAATCGAGGTTCGGGTTTTCTGATGCTTGTCCTGTGGCGGGGCGCGTTAGCGCTTTTAACTTCCGATGTGCGCGAGTTCCTTTGGCCGGCAAACAGGCTTGCGAATCGAGTTCCCAGTAGACGTTCGACTAATCCCGCATCTGCCGTATTCAGATTTCCGTTTCCAGCTCGTGCGACATCGGCACCAGGACCTGGAGCAGCTTCTTTCAGTTCTGGTGCAGCTCTCCTGCGTTCGATGTTCAGACTATTGTTCGCTGCGTCGTCGTTTGATACGTCGTCGTCAGATTTTGGAAGATTGTCCAGAGTTTCGTACCACTGATGGGGAACGTCTGGCGGCATTTCGACCGGCACTCCGGCGATGGCTGCATTGACTGCTTCCTGAACGGATTGTTCGATCCAGACGCCGTCGTCGTCAATCTGGATGATACCTAGATCTCGAAGGAGTCTCATTCGCCCGGCGTGGTAGTTCAGCCAGACGCTCATGAAGTTGTTTTGTGAGCTTCGCAGGTCAGAAAGTGCAGTCAGCAGGTTCAAGGCTGCCGTTGGTCCAAACTGCGTAATCTTCTGTCCCGGCAGCGGCGGAGGCGTTGGCTTATTGAAGTTTTCACGAGTCTGGTCAACGCGTCTGATTGAGATGGCGACCGCTCTGCGCTGAATTTCCAGGTTGATGCGGAGTTGCTCCAACTCTCGCAACAGTGTTCGGAGCCCACGGTTCACGCCGTCTTCATACTGAATCATCTGGCGGCGAGCCTGCTGATAGAAAATCAACTGCTGCCGGAAGTCGTTTCGTTCGACGCGGCGATTGAATGGCGTGTCGAAACGGAGTCCGGCCGACATTGTTGTGTCACGAGCTCGGAATTTGACAGCGTTGTCACCGACGGTGCCCATTTCACCGTTCAAAACAACGTCGAGGTTCGACTCCAGTCGATTGCCGTTGAACTCGATCAGCCGCCATGTGTCCACAAGGGCGGCTCGGTTGTTCATCCAGTCGAGTCGGTTGGCACGTGCGATTGCGAGAGCGTCAGTTGAGGATAGTTCAATTGATTCAACGGAGATTGTCTCCAGCCTTGCCCGAGCCTCGACGAGTGTCAGCTCGCCGAGCAGACTCGCCATCTCGACATTCGCCGCGATGATGGACGGTACCGTGGCCTGGCGATTCGCTTCGCTCAGTCCTTTTTCAAGTGCCGTCAAAGTTGTACCTGTCTGCTCAAAGGTTTTGGTAATTCGATCGAGATTGTCGACAAGTTGCTGGATGTCCAGTTTGATCATTCGCTGTTCTGTTGGCGTCATCGTTTTGAAACGAACGGGCGTCACTGCTTTGAGGCGTTCGATTTCCTGTTTCACGTCAAGTAATCGTTCATCAATGCGAAGTCGAAGTGCCTGTTGTTGCTGCAGGGTTTTTTGCAAGGCGCCGACGGTTGGCAAAGTTTCCAACTCGCCGAATGTGTCGATGAGAGTTGAAAGGTCTGCTTGAATCTTTGCGATTTCCGGATCAAGGAACTGGAATGGTTTGATCAGAGTCTCGTCGAGAACAATAGGCAGGTCTGGAGGCAGTCCGAGCGTGCCTGTCTTGAAACTTTCGAACTGATTCTGCAGGCCGTTACGAGATTGCAGGAGGTTCGCTCGTTCTGTTTCGATGCTCTGGCGGAACTGGTCGACCTGCGCGATGTCGATCAGGCCAGCATTAAGGTGAGCTTCCAGTAACTGCAACTGCTGCTGCTGTGCTGCGAGACTGGACTCTGTATTTCGGATTTGCTGATTTGACTGGAGCAGTCCGATGAACCCGCCAACTGAACCTGCACCACCGCCAGCAAAGCCAGAACCGGTGACGCCTGCTCCGGCTGTTCCAGTTCCGCCGAAGCCTCCTCCACTTCCGAAGCCTGTCGCGTCTCCCACGCCGCCGAATCCGCCAGCGCCCTGGCCACTGAAACCTGAAAGTCCAGAGCCTCCCGAGAATCCGCCGCGTCGAGAAGGGCGAGTCGTTCCGTTCTGACCGATCGCGATGTTTGTGTAGAATCCTTGTCGGAAGTGCTGGAAGGCTCGCATGTTGGCGAGCAATGTTCGTTCGGCGATGGTGAGCGTTTCCAGAGCGATCTGCCGACCGCCGGCTCGCAGCAGTGGCTGCACCAGTGAGAAGTTGATCGCCGACGACGCGAAGTTTGTGTCACCCCCGGAGAATGTCCAGACGAAGGAGTTCGCGAATCCGACGACAAGTTCGCCAGCTGTCGCCATCCGGCGTCGCAATTGAATATCAGTTTCAGTTCCAACGTCGAACGAGCTTCCGCCGGACGTCTTGCTGCCAGATAGCTCGGCGGTCGAGTTGTTGAAGAACGATCGGCCGCCGGAGCCTGTGCCGGCTCCCCCAAAGAATTGAGTATCCAGACGAAATCGTTCGGTACTGACGTCGAGCGCTGACAGGTACAGCGTTTCTACTGAACCCTGCCAGGTGGTCGAATGTATCTTTGCCAGACGGATGGCTCCTTCGAGATCGAGGATGACCTGGCCCTGATCATCAACAGGAACGTATTGCCCCAGAAGTGCCTGCCAGTCGGGGTTTTCAAGGTCGGTGATGTCGCCGTTTTTGTGCCACTCATCCCAACCATCTTTGCCATCCACGTAGTGCATCAGCTCGTGGGACGTGGGATCGTCCGGAGGCATCGGCGGATTGACTTTGTCATAGACGTCATGGAATCGGCTGCGAGGATCCATCTCGACACTCTGAAATGGGACATCCCATTCAGGAGTCGCCTTTTCCTCGACCAGACACGCGACGTCTTCGTCGGCCTGATCGCGGTACCACTCGCGCGAGCAGCCAACGGCCAGAGTGGCTGTCAGGCAGAGTAAGAGCAGCGGGTAACTAAGTTTCTGCTGCATGGTTCTTCGAACGGGTGTGCGACCACGAGCGGCTTCCAGCCCGTTAAATTGACCTGTCACACCGCTGCTCCCCCGGTTCGGCGACGGAAATTGATAGAACGGCAGCGACTCGACGAAACGCCGTCCAACCGTCTCTCATCGACCGCGGGCAGGTTCCACCTTTAACGATTGTGCGGGCCGCGACGGCGTCCGGATTCAGAGGTTGTGTCGCCTGTTCACACCGAGAAGAGGTCGAGATCGTTGACAACTTCCTTCTGCCTCGGAAGATTCCGTCCTGCTCGAACGATCGTCGGTAACGTCAAACGCCATTTCCGGCTCAAACGGATTATCAAATTACGAGACGGAGAGAAACACCGTGGAACAGACAGCCCGAGAACTACTTGACCTTTCACAGCAACTGCTGGATTCAATCGATCAACAGGATTGGGAAGCGTATACTCGTCTGTGCGATTCCGAGCTGACGGCATTCGAACCCGAAGGCGTCGGAAATGTCATTAAAGGAATGGCCTTCCACAAGTTCTACTTCGATCTGGACGCGAGCGGTCTCCCCAAGCAGTCAGGCATCAGCTCGCCACTGGTCCGAGTGATCGGTGACTGCGCCGTGATCACCTACATCCGAGTCTGTCAGCGTCTAAACTCCGACGGCAGCGTACCTTCATCGGCTTTCGAAGAAACTCGCATCTGGGAAAAGAAGGATGGCGAATGGAAGCACATCCACTTCCACCGCTCGCACGCGGGAGCGTAAGTGAAATTCGTTTTCAGTAACCTGAGCCTG
>CALGTK010000406.1 GCA_937904325.1 uncultured Planctomyces sp. | reverse complement strand
AGTAGACGGACTTAGCCGGTTCGTCGCCTTCGGCCAGCCAGATCCAGTTCGGCCTGGCATGCTCTGGCCGAGTGTTCTTTGCCTGAGCCTTCTTTACTTGAACTTTGCCCCCTGACTTCTTTCCCGTGGCTTTCTTTGCTGCCGGTATCTTCGCTGGAGCGGCCTCTGACTTCTCCGATACATACGCCTTAAACTTCTTCAGCCGAACATTCCGAAACTGAGCCTTCATTGCCTCGCCGCGATGCACCTGGAAAGCGATCACGCCATCCATTTCGCGTTCGGATTCCTGGTTATCAGTAATATCGACCGACATCGTTCCATCCAGTTTGTGAATCAGGCGGTTGCCCCTCGCAATGATCGTCAGCTCGTGCCACTTCGTCAGATCGACAGGCTTGAACTCACCATCCAACGCCGACGCTTCCTTCTTCCCCGCCTGAGTAACAATGACCTTCTGACCTCGCTTAGCAACAATGCCTCGACCTTTTTCGTCGTACAGCATCCCGGTGAATTCGGCCTTACCGTGAATGTCTGCCTGGTAACCAACGACGACCCAGTCACCGCGAGTCTGGTCATGCTTCGACCGGTACTGCACGCCGGAATTGTTGTTACCTTCCAGCCGGAATTCGCAGCGAAACTCAAAGTCCGCCGCCTTGCCATCCCAGATCAGAAACTTGTTGTAGGTAAGGTGATCCTTACCTCTGGTCTTGCCCGTGATGCAGCCATCCTCAACCGACCATAACTCAGAATCGCCCTTCCAACCGGTCAGGTCTTTCCCGTTAAACAGACTCACAAAACCGTCTTCCGCATGAAGCGGCAACACGGTCAACAGCACGATCAAAAAGGCAGCTCGTCGCAGCACGATGCAATCCTCCGCAACAATCGAATGGGTGTTTTCCAACGGACCAACGATAGTAGCAGAGTCACCTCAATTCACCATCGACCGGCAAACAGCGATAGAAACACCACCATCACACTTACCAGAGACCGTGATGGATGCCGCCCTGCATAAAAGTTGCAAACTTCCCGTAATCTGGAATCTTCATCAGCGGTTGAACAATCTCGGCCCCTGCCTTTTCTGCAGTGACAGCCGCGGCATCGATGTCTTCCAACCAGCAGGTAAGGCCGAACAACCGGCTCCCTGGCTTCAGTCCTCGGCCCCCTTCACGATCTTGCCGCCTGCATCACAGTGCCAGGTTTTAGTGAACCCTGGATCGGCCCTGAAAAACAGTCGGCGACTACGAGATCAGTGACAACACACTGTTCTCGGATACCAGCCTGCTATCTCGATGATTCGCCTGGCGGTTTGCGGGCGGGATCATGCCCGAGGATTCCACAATCGCTGGTTTATGCAATTAAAGAAAAGTTACCGCCCAGCGCGATAGTCATCCTCAATGAACACTTCTTCAAAGCAATTGCTTCACGACAGACTGTGATTGACAGTTGCCTGTTTGCTCAGGAAGTGGAGCTGCGGACCATGTTGAGGAGTGGGGCGAACCAGGATTCGTAGCGGTTCATCACAGCTCCGGAAATCATCAGGGTGAAGAGCTGTGGGTTGGATTCAGAAGTGACCGCCCACTGTCCGCCGGACAGTTGGCAGTCGTCGATCAACCGACCGTCGACTCGCGAGAGGGAATGTCCGGCGAGTGTTCCGGTCGCAGACCAGCGAGCGTCGTCCTCGGGGATCAGCAGCAACCTGGACGTCAGGCCGACAAGGAACGCAGATGATGAGTTCAGTGTTGAACCTTCGCCGGCATCCACTTTTACGCTACCGTAAATGAATTGTGGCACTTCGTCATCATTCAGCAGGCTGACCAGCCTGCGCGCGGCCGTGGGGCTCAGCTTTGAAGAAGGAGCGTCTTCCGGCAGGCGGTCCGCGACGAACGAACAATACTTCTGGTCGAGCTTCTTCTGAACTGACTGAACGTCCACTCCGAAGTACGCTGCTGTTTCTGTTATGAAATCATCCGGCTGAAGATCGTACGGCGTCACTTCAACAGCCAGCCGAACCAGATCGTCCAGGTAGGCAGTCAGCACCGGACTTTCCGGATCGATATCGGGCGGTTCGAAAAACTGCGGCGGTTCCGCTTCGAATTGTTCCAGCATCGCCTGTAACTCTTCGCCGTCGGCGGCCTTGCAGGTTTCGAGATTCACAGACAGATTCGATATTGCTCGCACCGGTCGACCTTTGACAGCAGAAACAAATCCAGCCAGTGATTCGATCGCTGCCGCAATTTCGTCGCTTCCAGTCGCAGCATTCGTCAACGACTTTGTGTCGCCGTGGTCAGGCTGTGCGATTTCCAGAGGGATTCCAAGCCGCTCTTCGACTCCTTGCTGCCAGATTTGCAGACGCTTCTTCGTGTGTCCGTGAATGAAGTCCTGGTAGAAATTTTTCAACCGCCTGGAAATGTCCTGTCGTTGCTCGGCGGGAAGGATGTCTCGCGCGTCTACGAGGGGTGCGGCGGACCGATGAGCGGACAGACACCGATACAGGAACATTCGATCGTATTCGTTTCGCAAAGACAGGCTGCCGACTTCACGCAATGAATGAGCGAGGTTCTCTCGCGAAACCGGATAGCGACTCATCAAGTTCGACAGTTCGGAACCGTAGACCCAGTCGGGGCTGCGATGTCGAAAGTCGCTGCTGAAAACGCTGGCCACTTCGAAGCCAACGATCCGCACGACGTCGCCAATCAACGCGACTGCCTGCTCGTCGACAATCTTCTTACCGATCGCCTTCGCCCCTCGCTTGCCGATTTCCGTCAGTGCCCAGGTAATCCCCATCGTCAGCGGAGACGCCCCCGCCAGATAACGGCCTGCGTACCACGCCTTGCCGACATGATTGATGTACGGCTCGGCGGCCGAGTAAGCATCCCAGGCCTTGATCGCATTCCTGATGTAAGAATGCAGTGTCGATAACGTCTCTTCATGCAGGTTCAGCGGCAGCCGGTCAAGCACGATCAGCAGGTGCAAACACGCTCGGCTGCCCGCTCTCAGCATTTGATCGACGCTGGTTTCCATCAGTGGATTTTCTGAATCCGGTCGGTAAACCCTGGCGACGCGAGTCACGAGGTCAATCACCTGATCCCGCATCAGGTCCGGATTGAGAGTGCCTTCCGGGTTGTAGTAGCCATCTTTCAACCTCGAATAAACAAGCTTCGCTTCGACATCCAGAATCTCGATAATTTGCTGATCCTGCTCCAGGAGCAATGCTGGAGCCGTTGTTTCTCGATTGTCATTATCTGGCTGCGGATACTCGTTCCACTCCTGAAACTGCACGAGGCGATCTGTAAGAGCGACCTCTCGTGAATTTAGCTGCTCGGCACGCTGAGCAAGCTGCTGCTCGATTTCATTCTGAAGACGCTCCAGCTCCGCTCGATCCTGAGCGTTTTTTTTCCGTTCGACTTCCAGCTTGACCTCGTCAGTCAATTCGCCGCTGGCGTCGCAACCTTCGATTGCTGGACTCTTCAGGAAGAAATGAAGCAGAATCAAAGTCAGCAGGCCGACGGCAAAGGGGCCGATCTCGTAAAGTGAAAACTCAGCAGCAACTCCACCCTGGATCGCGACAATTTTTCCGATCGCCAGCAGAACGCCTCCACCGGCCCACAACACCGCCAGTTTCAGAAATCGAGAATCAGCCACAAGGATCACTCCAGCAATAGAAATCGCCACCCCAGGTTTTAAAACACCCAAATTGCGAACACAGCAGTCATTGAGAATTAACAGAAGCCGCAGTGTAACGGGCCAAAGCCGACTCGGATGACTGCTCTGCGAAAACTTGCAGAAGATCTGTCCGCCAATTCGGCTATATTCGATAAAGCACTATTCAAATCAGCGATCGAATACTTTACCTCGGGAAACATGTCGTCGCCCATCCTGCGGGTGACGCAGGAACCATTCGTCGATGAACCCTCTAGATTTGATCAACGTTCCGTCTTTGTCACAAGTTTTCGAAGACAGTCGTCACCTTGACAGTCTCGCCCGCTCGCTTGCAGCGTTCCTGAAAAACCAGCGTTGGTTTGCGGCGAAGAACGAAGGGCTGCAGTCAGTTGACATTTTTGACAGCGTTGAAATTCCCAGCGACCAGGTGACTTTCGAACTTCTCCTGGCAACCGTAGTCACCAGGGGTGGATCAACTGATTGCTACGCCGTACCAATCGCGTGTGTGGCGGAAGCCTCGACTGATGATGAAGCAAATATTTCCGAAGAAACGGCCATCGCAACTCTGGCCGGTGACGAAACATCCATCACCCCACTATTCCGACTTGTTGAATGCAGTGGTGACTCCGAGTTCTGGCGAGCCATGACCACAGCACTCGCTGAGAAAAAACTAACGACAAGAAATGGACGCGTTCTCTGGTTTTCCCGCACTGCCTGTTCAAAGCTCAGCAGCAGCGATGTATTGCGAAAGTCGGACTTCAAGGTCCACGGCGGCGATCAGAGCAACTCGGCCGTGGCCATCGGCGATCAATTCTTCCTGAAGCTCTTTCGACGCCCGCGAATCGGTCATAACCCGGAAGCTGAAGTAGGCATTCTCCTGACCGATAGAACAGACTTTAAAAACAGTCCGCAGGTTGAAGCCACTATCGAAATATCCGGAGCTGACGGCAATCGCTGCCTCGCCCTGGTATCAGAGCAGGTTCATGCTGACACAGACGCATGGACTTACACACTTAACAACCTGAACAGTTACTGGGAGCGACTCGCCAGACTTGAAAATCGACCGGACGTTCCACCAGGGAGAGGGAATATTCAGAAGACAGATTCAAAACTCGACGAGGTTAACGTTCTCGTCGAAAAGTTAATGACACCGTTCCATTCAGAGATTGTCCAGCTTGGCCGCCGTACCGCAGAACTTCACGCCGCACTGTCCAGTTGCAACGACGATCCGGCATTCGCTCCGGAGCCGATGACTCACGATACGTTGAGCGAACAGATCGTACAAATTCGAAACGAAGTTCAGGTAACCTGCAAGTTACTCGAAAAGTCCCGTTTGGATTACAAATTCGATGTGGACCTGCCGACCGAAATCAGGGAGAGGGCTAACAGAAAGCTCGACGACATGGCGTCATTTGAGGTAGCCCAGGCAGGCATCGTCAACATTCGCTGCCACGGCGACTATCACCTCGGACAGGTATTGCGAACCAAATTCGACTTTGTGATCCTCGATTTCGAAGGCGAACCGGATCGGACGTTCGCCGAACGCCGCCAGAAACGATGCGCGATGAAAGACGTCGCTGGCATGGTCAGGTCTTTGCACTACGCATCCTGCACGACCGCCGTCGGAATGTTGCCGCCGCCAGATCGCAAGATCACGAATCTAAACCATTGGCAAAGATTCTGGTACGAATGCACCGCGGATGCATTCATCGCAGCCTACAAAGAGTCCACGGCAGGCCAGCCATTCGTCCCAGCAAACTGGCATGCGTTCAATACACTTCTTGATCTTTTCCTGATCGAGAAAGTGTTGTACGAACTTCGTTACGAAATCAACAATCGACCGGACTGGGTCCAGATTCCGCTGGCGGGTTTAAATGCGGTACTCGGCCTGCAAGCCTGAGCCTTGACGTACGCTGGTGGGCAGTGCCTGCCCTACATAGCCGCTTCCAACGCTTCGGCAGCTGCCGGTGCGGCTGCCGGAAACATGATCGACATCGCAAACACGTAAATAATCGCCAGCACGATCTGCATCAGAGCGAACGGAATCGCAATCTTCACAAAGTCCATGAAACCGAGTTTCAGCTTCTGGCGGTGGATGATTGTGGCGGCGACAACCGTTGAAGCCGATCCGATGGGGGTGATGTTCCCACCAAGGTTCGCTCCGAAGATAACGCACCACCAGAATGGTGAATCACCGCTTGTGTCCAGCTTGTCGAGGATCTGAGCGAGCATTGCGGCCAGAGGAATGTTATCCGTGACCGAACTGGCGACTGCCGCCGACACCAACAGTACACCGGAGTTGATGTGCTCAGGAAGTGCGAGCAGCAATGCGATGCCGTCTCCCATCTTGTTCAGAACGAGGGCATGCTCCATGACGTTAATTACGGCAAACAATGCGGCAAAGAAGGCCAGCAAGTCCCAGTCGACTGCTGAATAAAACTTGTCGACTTCGTGCTTGTAAGCTAATAGAACGATGCCGGCGAAGAACAAAGCCACAAAGCCCATTCCGAGTCCGTCGAGTCCTCCGGGCAGTTGCGACTGGCCGGCCAGGGTAAAGATGAAACAGACTAGAACGCCGACTGAAAACCAGAAGAATCGCTGACTGGGAACGCTTTCGTTTTCGTCAAAGCCAGCAACCATTCGCTTCGCTTCTTCACGCTCCTCATCTGTCTTCAGACCTGAAATCCCAAATCTAATCCGGCCAAGAATTAACGTTGCGGCGGTCGAAATCACAACGTAAGGAGCGGCGTATTTGAAGAAGGCAACGAAGCTGATGCCTGCCGTCTTACCGACGATGATATTTGGAACGCTGCTGATCAATGTCAGCATCCCGCCAACGTTGGTCAGCAAGCCTTCAATCAACAGAAAACCGAGCAACAGTTCCGTACGATTCAGTTTCTTAAGCGAGACTGTGGTCAACGATCCGACGATGATCATCGCAGTTACATTGTTGAGCACTGCCGAAAACAGAACGGTCAGACAGCCGTAGGCGATCAACAATTTGAAGGGATCGCCACCAGACTTCTTTGTCAACTTAATGGCCATCCATGTGAAGACTCCGGAGCGGCTCGTCACTTCGACAAAGAGACTGGCGCCCAGAATGATAGTGATGACGCCCCAGTCGATCGCCGGGATGTAAACCGGCAACTCGATCTCGTGTCCGCCGGGAAGATGAACTTTTCCAAACGGGATCAAACCGAGCAACGTGCCAAGAATCAGACTCAAGCCCGCGTAGAACCCAACGATGATAGACTTCTTGGCGTGGATCTTTTCTTCAAGCGCCAACGATGCGATCATCGCTGCGAGAATCAACCCGAACAACACCGTCACCCAGGTCGGCACGTCGTGAACCGCGTGCTCAGCACCGTGGGCCTGTTCTGCAGCTAGAAGCAGAAAATTCATCCCTGATACCCTTTCCGAAGCCAACTTCGGTTTCGTTATCGCATCGATAGTAACCCGCTACCTCAGCGAGAGATTAACGTCAGTCGGTTGCTCCTGGCTGACGCGACAGATTACTTGTCAAACATTTCAGTACCTGATTTAAAATCCGCCCTAGAGCAGCAACATTGCCGTATCAATCAACTCAACGCTCAATGAATACGCCATGCCGTGCATCGCCAACTGATCCTCGTCCCGAGTGTTTGTCACCAGAAGATTGATCTCTCCCGACTGTATTAATTCGGTGTACTGCTTCAGAAAATGCCCGCGGGTGACTCGGCCTTCGAAACTGACTGACGGTCTTGCTTCCTGTAACTCGGTAGTGCAGATGTCGATGTAATCCTGAGCTTCTTTCAGCAACGTTGTTTCGATTAATCCGCGCGCCTCTTCCGAAGCAATCTGCGGAATCCGTTCGATGATTCGCATGTAACGTTCGAAGATGGCGTCATCCTCGACGTGGCAGAGCCAGAGAGTGCCACCGTCCGGGCACATCCTCGATCCGTAGTTGATCAATCCATTGTCGCCTGAAATGTGATCGGCCACGACCATGACGCGGTCACAAACGTGTCCTGAAAGCGGCTTTGGGTGGGCCGAAGTGCCCGGCAGTACCAGCACGGGAATCGTGGCCACCTGACTCAGCACATCCAGGTACACGCCCAGGCTGTGTTGAGGAACCAGTGACTGCTCCTGAAGATGTCTGTAAGTGATTACCAGGTCTGTCTGGTGCTCGTCGATCTTCGTCAGCAGTTCACTCACGTTGGAGTATTGATCGGTGGTGATCTCCCGCCAAGTATTCACATTCTTGAGCAGCGGAAGAAACTCCTGCACTTCCTGTCGCCGACGTTCAGATTCATCGGACGACTGATCGGTGATGAAAACGACCGACTCAATTGGCACGGTCGCATACTCATACGACTCACGCTCCGCGCGGCGGAACATGGATTCAAACTCATCGATATGGTCCATCACATCGTCTTTCTATTCAGGTCAAACCAGCAGTTGCCCATCCAGCATGAGCAGCGACTGTCTGTGTGCCGCGACTCGCAGAACGCCGTGAGGGTTGACAGTATAGTGGAGCCGACGACGCGGTCGACCGCAAAGTGCGGGACGCCGATATCGCGTGGGTCATGCTCTACCTGACCTGCGAGTTGGTCACGTTGCAGATTCGCTCGTCCCCATCAGCAGTGAGGCCGGCGAAAACCGGGTGTGGGGAGATCACTCCGGCATGCAACTCATCCGCTGAGAAATCTCACAACTGACAATGTGGTTTCAACTATCCCCGCTTAAAAACGTGCCCCACGTGAATCGCAAAGGAGTCTATTCTTTTGCGGTCCTGTCGGTGGACCAACTCAGGCTTGGCCCATCGACATGCTTCATGTACTTGTCCAGAAAACGGAAGAACTCCTGGTCCGCAGCTTTTTGAGCTGCCATAGTGGCCGCGCCGAAATTCATCGCCGTTTGTAATTGCCCGCCAACTCCCAGACCGAATGACTTTGCAAGTTTGAGAACTTCTGCAATCTGAGGGTCATTCTCCATCTGCCGCTGAATGTCTGGGCGCGGTTTCGACGGATCGCCCATCGCCTTGTGCGACCAGATCAGCTCCCACGTGCCGTTTGGCAGTTTCGCCACGAACCAGGTTTCAACGTTGGCTTGTTTCTGCTGAAGATTCAGGGCGACCGTCGTTGCGCGAAAACCTTTTACCTTTGCACGCTCAGCTTCCCGAATGGCTCCTCTGAAATCCGGAATTGAAGCTGCCGCCACTGCCTGAGGCCGCGCGCCCGGTTCTTGAAGCTGGCCCGCCAGCTGACCGCCTGGTTGAGCCCGCAACAACTGGGGTAACAGTTCTGGAAGAAGCTGCTCGAGCCCAACCTTCGCCGCACCAGCATCAGTCCTGACCAAAGCATTGCCGATCCCCTGGAACTCAAGCTTGCCGGACAATTCGAATTCAATGATCGCTCGTCTGGCTGCCCATTCGGTGCCGTCCTGCCTGGTCGCAGGCAATCGACTGGCCAGGTCGGGCATTTCCGAAGTCGGATCGATTCCTTGATCGCGAAGCTGTTCCTCAATGTCTGCCGCTTTGCGGACTTCAACATCTTCTAACCGCTCCCGCCACGCCAGCATCGCGAGGCGTCGATTCTCCGGGGGTTGAGCGAACGAGTATTTCACTTCTTGTCGAGAAAACGTCAGCATCACAAACTGGCTGGTTACTGCGTTTCCGCGAGCATCGTTAAGCTGCGAAAGCCGATCTTCGATGCGTTCCAGCTCGATTTCGAGAAACGTCACCAGTGCATTCGACTCAGGTTTCTCATTAAGCCACTGACGGACCCGTGTCCGCAGTTCAGTCAGGGCATCTTTCGCTTCGACAGTTTCGTTTCGAGTAACCTTATCGTACATCTTCGGCCGAGTCTTCTTCAGCCACTCCCGCTGAACGGCCATCGAGACCACGCCATCAGCATCAACTCCCGCGAACGCTCCACGCAGACGCTCGCCAGAATCAAGAGTCACCAGATCAACGGCAAAGCTCGCCGCCCCAACCTTTTTCTGGGCGACCGCGAACTCGCTCCGGCAAATAAGAAGAGCGTATATGACAAACTGCCAGCCAAACGTTCGAACTGATAAACCTGACATCACTCGCTCCCGGAAATTAACAAACTCAATCCACATGGAACGAATTTTGTAACGAGGTGTCAACAGAATTACGGAACCTGAAGCCGTTGCCGATAATGTCCATCCGTGGTTCGCTGTATAAATTTCTGAATCGATTTCCGATGCGCCGGTCAAGCGACACTGATCGCTCGTATTCGTTAGACTCGTCAAATCATCTGATCCGCCCGACAATCACACGTTAGCCAATCTGAATGACCGTAACTTCTGAGTCTGCAATTAGCGAGTCTGCTCGACCTGAACTTCTTGCACCGGCCGGTGACTGGGACTGCGTTCATGCGGCCGTCGAGAACGGTGCCAACGCGATTTACTTCGGGCTCGACTGCGGGTTCAACGCCCGCGAACGAGCGGCAAACTTCGCCCCCGACGACTTACCAGACCTGATGGACTTCATGCATCGGCGAGGCGTCAAAGGCTACGTTACTCTCAACACATTGGTATTTCCGAGCGAACTGGAAGTCGTCGAGCCTCTGATTCGAAAACTCGCCGAAACAGGTGTCGACGCGGTTCTGGTACAGGACATTGGCCTCGCTCGACTGATCCGCGCGACTTGCCCGGATCTGGCGATTCACGCCTCGACGCAAATGACGCTGACCAGTGCTGAGTGCATCGAAGTTGCGGCGGAACTTGGGATCGAACGAGTCGTTCTGGCACGAGAGCTTTCCGTCAAAGAAATCAGCTCGATCAATGAAAAAACTGAAATTCCGCTGGAAGCGTTCGTGCATGGGGCGTTGTGTGTTGCCTACTCCGGACAATGTTTGACCAGCGAGTCGCTCGGTGGCCGCAGCGCCAACCGCGGCCAGTGCGCTCAGGCGTGTCGACTGCCTTATGACTTAATCTGCGATGGGGAAGACGTCGAACTTGGCGATGTGAAATACCTGCTCAGTCCGCAGGACCTTGCCGCGTACGCTCTGATCCCGGACCTGATGGATGCCGGAATCTGTTCACTCAAAATTGAAGGACGGCTCAAGCAACCCGAATACGTCGCCAACATCACCCGCCACTACGATCAAGCCATCACTTCGGCGGTCAATGGCCAACTCGTTCAACTATCGGAGCAATCAGTTCGTGAAATGGAGTTGTCCTTTTCGCGAGGATTCTCGCCTGGCTGGTTCGGCGGTTGCGATCACAAAATGCTGGTCCCTGGTCTAACTTCGGCCAAACGTGGCATCTTTCTGGGAGAAGTGAAATCTGTCCAGGGCAACAGCGTCGTCGTGCAACTTGCATCGCCGATTGCAGCCGGCGATGGAGTCGTCTTCGACGGTGACCGGGCGAACGACCACGAACAGGGCGGCCGAGTTTTCCATATTCTTCGAAATGGCCGCCGTCTTACCGAAACGGTTTCCAGCGGAATCGTCGAACTGCAATTCGGCAACGCCGCACTGAAGCTCGACCAACTCTGGAGTGGTCAACAAATCTGGAAGACTGATGACCCGCAGCTTACAAAAAAGTTGCGACAGACATTTTCATCCGGCAAGCCACAACGCCGCGTCTCCGTCGACCTGCGTGTATTCGCCGCAGTCGACAAGCCTTTACAAATTGAAGGTTCCGCCGCCAACGGAGCAGTCTGCAAAGTCGAATCGGGATCTCCGTTGGAAGAAGCTCGTCGCCATCCGTTGACCAAAGATGTTCTGGTAAAACAACTCGGCCGGCTCGGCAGGACCGTCTTTGAGTTAAACAATCTAACTGCATCGATCGACGGATCGCCGATGATACCGCTAAGTGTGCTGGGCAGCCTTCGTCGTGAGATGGTTCAACAGCTTGAAGATTCGTCAGCCGTTCTGCCGACACGACGCATCGCTGGTTATTCAGCCCTGGCGGCGTTACGAGGAACGTTGCCTGCGCGAACAACCGCGTCATCCCACGAAGAAAATAAAGACCGAACTCCGGCACTCCGAGTTCTCTGCCGATCGCTATCGCAACTTCAGAGCATCCTAGACAATGGCGTCACCAGTGTGATGGTCGATTTCCAGGACATTCGCGAGTACCGCCAGGCCGTTGAGCTTGCTCACGCGGAATCCGCCGAAATTTTCATCGCTACGCCGAGAATCCAGAAGCCCGGCGAAATGGGCATTTTTAAAGCCATTCAGAAACACGGTGCCGACGGAATCCTGGTCCGAAACTTCGCGGGTCTGCGTTACTACCTCTCCGCAGGCGTTCGGGTCATCGCCGATTTCTCGCTCAACATTGCCAACGACCTGACCGCTCAGTTTCTGATAGACCAGGGAGCCGAACGAGTCACCGCGTCTTACGACCTGAATCGCGACCAACTTCTCGACCTGGTCAACGCAACCCCACCATCGTGGCTGGAAGTCGTCGTGCACCAGCACATGCCAATGTTCCACATGGAGCACTGTGTTTTCTGCGCGGTGATGTCCCCCGGCACAAATAAAAACAACTGCGGCCGCCCCTGCGACGATCACATCGTCCAACTACGCGATCGAGTCGGCATGGAACACCCACTGACCGCCGACGTCGGTTGCCGGAACACACTCTTCAACGCCGTACCACAAAGCGGCGCCGAAGCGATCCCACTACTACTGGCTGCCGGGGTCCGAAATTTCCGCGTCGAGCTTCTCGACTCATCGCCAGACGAAGTCGGCACAATCATTAACCTCTACCGCTCGCTTCTGCACGGTGAGATTTCGCCCAGTCAGGTGTGGAGCAAGCTCAAAGCGTCCAACCGAGTCGGCGTCACAAGAGGAACCCTCGAAGAACGCCGCGACCCGCTGGCAATCCTTTAGCAGAGGGTGATCGTTTTTTTATTTGCCCGGTCGGAATGGCCACCACAAACTTTGCGAAAGAGTCCGGCTGATTTTCGTATTTTTCGTGGTTGTCAGTCTTAGAGGCTAACAAAGAACTACCACGGAAAGCTGGGAGTTCCAATGAATTACAACCTCGGAATTCAGCTATTCGTCGGCCTCTTAAGAAGAGGGACCGCTCGATTACTCCCCGATCTTCGGATACCAGAAGTCGAGTCCCTCGGACCTGGTTGTCTCCGTGACTTCGCCCCAGAATCCCACATCGAAACCGATGTATGCCCAGGCGCAGGTTGGGAATTGATCGACGTCGTTTCCGAATTTCATCGCGAACATTCCGAATCCCGGATTGTGGCCAACGATGACGACTCGCGAGTACTGTTCCGGGATGTCGCGAATCGTTGACATGATGTTGGATTGCGTTGGCAGGTAAAGCTTGTCGGACGGGATGATCTCGTCGGAGTATTTGCACCCTTCAGCCACCAACTGCGCCGTTGTTGCTGCTCGCCTGGCCGTTGAAGTCACGATCAACTCTGGCATTAAGTCGCGTTCGACAAGGACTTCGCCGACTCGAACTGCATCGCGAGTCCCTCGCCCGGCCAGCGACCGATCAAAGTCGGTTACGCCGCCGGGACTCTCTGCTTTTCCGTGCCGCAAGACGATGAGCGATTTCATGCTGATTGTCGATTCTCAAAGCAGGCCAGATCAAGCTCCGCACCGGTCTGGCATTGCATGACTGCCGGAGTAGCGTTGCGCTCGGCCCGGCCTGCGATCTATTCCGGTTTCTGCCAGGGAACAGTCCCCTCGCGTTGAATCTGTTTTCGAAGAGCCGCCGACAACTCGTTGTACCTGGCTCGATTTTTCTGCGACAGGTCGGTGGTTTCCTGCGGGTCGTTGGCAAGGTTGAACAACTCGAACGGTCCGTACGGGCTGTTCTGCAGTAGTTTCCAGGGTCCTCTGATGACTGCGTCAATCGTTTTGCCCTGATAACGCGTGCCGCCCTCTCGGCGTGTGAAGAACCAGTCTTCGCGCAGCGGTTCCTGCTTCCTGCCGAGAATTACCGGCAGAATACTACGACCTTCAACCGGATGTTTAATCTTAGCTCCGGCGAGTTCGCAGATCGTCGGGAACAGGTCCATCGTCATCGCCTGGAAGTTCGACGACGATCCCGGCTTGATCAACTCTGAGCCGTAGGCCGCGACACATGCCGGGACTTTGAGACCGCCCTCGTAGACGCTTTGCTTGCCGTCACGAAGCGGACCATTGTTCGCTCCCACGTTAAGTTGTCCGCCGTTGTCTGATGAAAACAGAACGATCGTCGGTCGGCCGCCGTTCTTCGTTTGATCTTCAATTGTTGAAAGAACCTGGCCGATGCCATCGTCCATGTGCTCGATCAGGGCAACAAGTTTCGCTCGCTTATCGGTGATACCCGGCTCACGTGCTTTTACCTTTCCCATCCACTCTGCCGGAGGCTGAATCGGTGTGTGAGGAGCGTTGTACGCAAGGTAAAGAAAATACGGCTGGTCAGCTTTACGGCTGTCGACATAATCAATCGCCCATTTCGTAAACAGGTCCGTCGCGTGACCTTTTGGATCGATCTCCTTCCGATCGTGATACATGTAGTTGTTGCCGTGCCGACGATGGTTGTAATAGTCGTCCATCATGTCGCC
>CALGTK010000405.1 GCA_937904325.1 uncultured Planctomyces sp. | reverse complement strand
TTCTGCCGAGAACCCAGGTCAGCACAAATCCGACGACAAATCCGCCGATGTGAACCCACCTGGCAACTCCACCCGCAGCAGCTGATGTGCTGGCGGCGGCTCCCTGGTAAAACTGCATGAGGAACCAGATTCACAGGAACCAGATTCACAGGAACAACGGAGCAGGGACGCTGAGCACCTGCAGGATCACCACCAGAGGGACGAGCGTCAGCGCTCGCGGGTAAAGAAACAGGTAAGCGTCCATGACTCCGGCAATCGCGCCACTGGCTCCGATTGTCGGAATCATCGATGCCGGTCCGGCTGCATCATGAGCAGCGCTCGCCGCGACGCCGCACAACAGATAGAAAATCAGGTACCCAATGTGGCCGGAGCGGTCTTAGACGTTGTCGCCAAAGATCCACAGAAACCACATGTTGCCGAAAAAGTGCATCCAACTGCCATGCAGAAAAATGCACGCCAGTAGTGTTGCCCAGGCAGGAACGGCCGGCGGCGCGAACGCGACTTCGCCTTCAGTCTTCATCAGTTAAATTCCGGTCTCTGTTTCGACTGGCACCAGACAGACGGTATTTTCTACCGATCCCGTCTGAACAATCCTCGCAGGGATCATTCCGTACCGTTCGACCAACGACGGCTCCCCGGCTTGCTGGTTAAACTGAAGAAAGAAAACGACCGAGCAAATGGCGATCATCACATAATTGACGACCGGGGTCGTCCGCGACGGAACGTTATCTCGAAGTGGAAGTATGCAAGTCTCAGAGCCTTACAGTTCAGATCCGCGGACGAATTCGATTGGCGATTTGTTGTTTATATCAGCCGCCCCGCCGCGGGAGCACACCGCTTTGCAGTTGTTGGGATGCGAAATTCAACTGCACGCTTAAGATGCAGACTTCCGCACTACTAACGCGCAATCTGGAACTAAGCCATGCGTCGTAAATTCGCAGCTTCAAATCTACTTTCGATACTTGCCTTCATGGCAGCTCTCCAAAACGTCACTTGTGCCGAAGAGCTGTCTGGTCAGGCCGGTCAGGCAGCCATGAAGAAGGCTGTCTCCTTCTTTCGTGACAAAGTTTCGGCAAACGGAGCTTACCTCTGGCAATACAGCAGTGATCTTTCTGAACGAGAAGGCGAGCAGCAGGCTTCGAACACTCAAGCCTGGACGCAACCGCCGGGAACTCCGTACGTCGGCGAGGCATTACTCGAAGCGTATCTCGTCAGCAGAGAAGACTACCTGCTGGATGTCGCTCGTGATGCCGGGCATGCTCTGACGCAGGGACAGCTCGTATCGGGAGGCTGGGATTACCGGTTGGAATTCGATCCGGAAGAACGAGACGGGTGGACTTACCGTGTCGCCAGAACAGCCGCCAGAAAACAAGCAAAGAACGTCACGACGCTGGACGACGACACAACTCAGGCGGCATTGCGGTTTCTTATGAAACTCGACTTCGTTCTGAAGCAAAAGGACAAACAGATCCACGCAGCCGCTGAATACGCGTTGGAAGCGTTACTGAAAGCTCAGTACCCCAACGGAGCATGGCCTCAGCGGTACAGCGAGTTTCCCGATCCAAACAATTTCCCAGTCAAGCAGGCGTCCTATCCCGGCTCCTGGCCAAGGAAACACCCAAAAGCCGACTACCGAAGTTACTACACGTTTAACGACAACACGCTGGCCGACTTGATCGACACGATGTTCCTTGCTGAGCAGCTGTACGACGAACCTCGCTACGAAGCGGCCGCTCGCAAAGCGGGAGACTTCATTCTGCTGGCTCAAATGCCTGAACCACAACCGGCGTGGGCTCAGCAGTACAACCCCGAGATGCACCCGGCATGGGCACGGCGCTTTGAACCGACAGCCGTCACTGGTGGAGAGTCGCAAGGCGTGATTCGAGTTTTGCTCACGCTGCACCACCACACTCACGACGACAAATACCTGGCCCCCATCGGCAAAGCACTGAATTACCTGGAAAGGTCTCAGCTTCCGAACGACCAGCTCGCGCGCTTCTACGAGCTGAAGACTAACAAGCCGCTTTACTTCACGAAGGATTACGTCCTGACCTACGACGATTCCGACATGCCGACTCACTACAGCTTCAAGGTCAGCTCAAAACTTGCACAACTGCGGAGCAACTATGAAACGAGCCTGAAGGCTCCGCCGAACCGCTCCCCAATCTGGACCAGGGAACGCTCCGCCCCACAGCCAGACTCAAGCCTCAACAAGGCTGCAGCAGAGCTTGTTGACGCAATGGACGCTCGTGGCGCATGGCTCGAATCGGGCAAGCTTAAAGCCAAAGGAAACAACACCCGCGAACAGAAAATCATCACGACAAAGACCTTCGCGCAAAACCTGCGAACACTCAGCCGTTTTGTGGGCAGCATGAAACGCCGGGCGAAATGAGCCTGTTCAATTCGTTCAATCTGTCGAGATTGTCGCGTGAAATTCTGGCGTACGGCGAGGCTGCAAACAGTCATTCGAACCAACCGGCCAGCACTTCGCTTGACATGCTCTTCTCATTCACAAACAACTCGATTTCCTCACCACATGATCAACTGATTTGGAGCCAACGATGAGTCCTGAAGAAAAAGCCAAAGAACTTGGAATTGAATTCCCCGAGATTCCAAAACTGTATCTCAACCTATGCATTCGCACTGGCAACCTGCTGATGACGTCCGGCCACGTCAGTGACATTAAAGGAAAACTCGGAAAAGACCTGTCCGTCGAAGAAGGCTATGCAGCTGCCAAAGAGTGCGCAATCAAGATTCTCCAATCTGTTCATCATGAGCACGGAACACTCGACGGTTTGCGGTGCATCAAGATCTTCGGCTGTGTGAACTCGACGCAGGATTTCACCGACCAGCACCTCGTGATCAACGGTTGCTCGGATCTTTATCACGAAGTCTTTGGCAAAGACGGCGACGGATATCACGCTCGCAGCGCGCTGGGATTCGCATCCCTGCCTACCGGACCAGGCGTCGAGATCGAAGCAATCTTCGAGATAAAAGACGCGTAGCTAACGTCGCCGACGGAGAGCACTACTACTTGACACA